>NZ_VKAC01000005.1 GCF_008041935.1 Quadrisphaera setariae | reverse complement strand
CGGCAGGGCGATCAGGGTGTGCTCAGGCACCACCCACCGCTGCGCCAGCGCACCGGGTGAGTCGATGCCGATGAAGTCCATCGCCTCGCACACGTGCCCGTGCCCAGCCCGGCACGCCGCGCAGGTCCCGTCCGGGCGCAGCGGCATCACCGTCACCGCATCCCCCACCGACCACCCCGTCACGCCCTGACCGACGGCGCTGACGCGCCCGGCGGTCTCGTGCCCGATCACCGCCGGGATGCTCACCCGGGCGTCCATGTGGCCCGCGGCGATGTGCAGGTCGGTGCCGCAGATCCCGGTGAACGCCGGGGCGACCTCCACCTCACCCGGACCGGGCGGACGCCGCTCGACGTCCCCGGCGGCCACCACTCCGCCACCGCGGTACTGCGCAGCCCTCATCAGGGTCTCCTCCTCGGCGCTCACAGCACGGCCTTCCCGGAGGCGGAGTCAGCGGCGGAGACGCCCTGCACACCCACGGTCAGCAGCAGGTTGGCGTACTGCCGCACGTCACCGGTGACGACGACGACGGCCAGGTCCTCGCCCTTGGCCGCGGCGTAGAACGCGTGGCGGTCGAGAGCGGTGACGGGCACCTCTCCGACCTGCGCGAGCCGAGCCCGGTGGGCGGTGACGGCGGCGGAGTCGGACCCGTCCGGCGGCACCATGACGGCGGCCGCCTCCACCGGGAGGGCGTCGAGCAGCACGTCGAGCACGGCGGAGGCGTCCAGCAGGCCGGGCGCGAGGTTGAGGTGCACCCGCTGCGCGTTCGGGCCGACGGCCGTGGTGGCGGGGTAGTGCGCGTCGCACAGGAGCACGGTCGCGCCGTGTCCGGCAGCGGCGAGCGCCGCGAGCAGCGGCGGGTGGACGAGTCGTCCGGCGATCACTCGGTCTCCTCAGGTGGTGCTGGTGGCTCGGGTGGGCAGGCGGTAGGCGCGGTGGGCCGTCTCCCCGAAGAGGGCGTCCCGCTCAGCGGGCGCGAGCTGCTCCGCGTGCTCGGCCACGAGGTCGGCCCACCCCCTCCAGGAGGAGGTGAGCAGGCACACGGGCCAGTCGGAGCCGAAGGCCAGGCGCTGCGGGCCGAAGGCGTCCAGCAGGACGTCGAGGACGCGGCGCACGGCGTCGTCGTCCCGACCGGCGTCGCCCACCTCGCTGACCACGCCCGACACCTTGCAGACCGAGCCCTCCACCCCGGCGAGGGCCCGCACCTCGTCGCACCAGGCGTCCAGCGCCCCCGAGGGGGCGCCGGGGCGCACGTCGGGCTTCCCGGCGTGGTCGAGCACGGTCACCAGCCCGTGCTCCGCGGCGCGGCGCGCGCCCTCGACACCGGCGGCGCGCTGCGGCTGGCGGACCAGCAGGTCGAAGGCGAGGCCGTGGCCGGCCAGCCCCCGCAGGCCGCGCTGCACGTCGTCGCGCAGCACCCAGGAGGGGTCGGCCTCCCCCTGCACGAGGTGCCGCACGCCCACCAGCAGCTCCCCGCCGGGGCCGGAGCGCAGCTGGTCGAGCTGACCGACGACGTCGCCGGTGAGGTCCACCCAGCCGACGACACCGGCGAGCAGCGGGTCGGCCGCGGCCGTCGCGAGCAGCGCGCGGCTCTCCGCGAGCGTGCAGACGGACTGGACCACCACGGTGGCGCCCAGCGCGCGTCCGTCGACGCCTCCGGCGGCGGCCTCTCGGAGGTCGTCCGCTGTGAAGGTCCTGTCGATGGCGGTGTGCTCCGGAGCCGCCAGCCAGTCCTGACCGGGGTCGGCTGGGTCCCACAGGTGGTGGTGGGCGTCCACGGCGGGCGCCGCCGGGACGGCTGCGGGCGGCTGGACGCCCTCTCCGTCGCGGCCGTCGCCGGCGCCGTGGACGCCCACCGGACCAGGGGTGCCGTCAGCGGGCGCCACGCGCCCTCCACTGCGGGCCGTCGGGGAAGGTGTAGTCGGCCACGGACGCGGCGTGCATCTCGCCACCACCGCCGGGCGCGAGCGGTGCGCGGTAGCGGCCCCGCTCGAGCTGGACCGGTGTGACGAAGTGCTCGTGCAGGTGGTCGACGTGCTCCACCACGCGGTCGGCCCACGTGCCGGAGATCGCCACGAAGTCGGTCATCGAGAGGTGCTGGACCATCTCGCACAGGCCGACGCCTCCGGCGTGCGGGCAGACGGGCACGCCGTGGTGGGCGGCCATCAGCAGGATCGCGAGGTTCTCGTTGACGCCCGCCACGCGGGCGGCGTCGATCTGGACGACGTCGACGGCGCGCAGCTGCAGCAGCTGCTTGAACACCACGCGGTTGGCCACGTGCTCGCCGGTCGCCACCTTGATCGGGTGCACCGCGCGGCGCACGGTGGCGTGCCCGAGCACGTCGTCGGGGCTGGTGGGCTCCTCGATCCAGTACGGCTCGTAGGGCGCCAGGGCGTGCATCCACGCGATCGCCTGCCCGACGTCCCAGCGCTGGTTGGCGTCGACGGCGATCCTGATGTCGTCGCCGACGGCGGCGCGGGCCACCTTCATGCGGCGGACGTCGTCGGTGAGGTCGGCGCCCACCTTGAGCTTGATCTGCGTGAAGCCGTCGGCCACGGCCTCGCGGGCCAGGCGCTCCAGCTTGTCGTCGGAGTAGCCCAGCCAGCCCGGGGTGGTCGTGTAGGCCGGGTAGCCGCGCTCCAGCAGCAGGGCCTCGCGCTCCTCGCGGCCCGGCAGCGCCCGGGTGAGGACCGCCTTCGCCTCGGCGCGGGTCATGGCGTCGGTGAGCCAGCGGAAGTCGACGAGGTCGAGCAGCTCCTCGACGTCGAGGCGGGCCAGGTGCTGCCACAGCGGCTGCCCGGCGCGCTTGGCGCGCAGGTCCCAGGCGGCGTTGAGAACGGCGCCGACGGCCATCTGGACGACGCCCTTCTCCGGGCCGAGCCAGCGCAGCTGGGGCTCGTGGACCATCTCCCGGGAGAAGGCGCCCAGGTCGCCCAGGACCTCGTCGACGCGCCGCCCCACCACCCACTGCTCGAGGGCCTGGATGGCGGCGGACTGGATGTCGTTGCCGCGGCCCGTGGTGAAGGCCAGCGAGTGCCCCTCCAACCCGTCCCCGGCGTCGGTGTGCAGGACCGCGTAGGCGGCGGAGTAGTCCGGCTCGGGGTTCATGGCGTCCGACCCGTCCAGGTGCTCCGAGGTCGGGAAGCGCACGTCGTGCACCTCGAGCGCGGTGAACCTCGCCGGGGCAGCGATCGGGTCAGACGGCACAGCGGACCTCCAGGGCGATCAGGACGGGGCGGGGCGACCCGCGGCAGAGGACGGACCGGCTCGCCCGCTCAGGAGGGGGTTCCAGCGGCCATGGCGTCGTCCTCGACGCTCCACGGACGCTAGCGACTCAGTCATCCGATGTCTAGACGCTTGAAACATCAGACGTGCAGAGTGGAGGTGCTCGATCGCCACCCGTCGGTGACGAGCCCGGACGCCCGAGCACGGAGGTGACGAGGTGGCTGCCCCCCTCACAGAGGCCGCGATCGAGAAGGTCCGCGAGCTGATCCGCGGCGGTGACCTGCAGCCGGGGCAGCGGCTCCCGGCGGAGGCCGCCCTGTCCGCCCAGCTGGGCGTGAGCCGCTCAAGCCTGCGCGAGGCCGTCCGCGCGCTCGCCACAGCGGGCGTGCTCGACGTGAAGCGGGGCGACGGCACCTTCGTCACCTCACTGACGCCCGAGCAGCTCTTCACGGGCATCGGGGAGGCCGTCGACCTCATGCAGGAGGAGTCGATGCTCGAGCTGATGGAGTGCCGGAGAGTCGTAGAACCGCAGGTCACCGCCCTTGCAGCGATGCGCTGCGAGCCGGAGGACCTCGCCGTGGTGCTGCGGCACCTGCAGCTGATGGAAGCGGCCACCGACGAGCAGGACCTCATCGCCCACGACGCCGACTTCCACGCCGCGGTCGCCACCGCCAGCGGCAACGCAGCCCTGGCCGCCATCCTCCGCGGCATCTCGGGCGTCACGCTGCGCGCGAGGGCCTGGCGCGCGCTGACCGAGGCGGACTCGGCGCGGCACACCATCGACGAGCACCGGGCCATCTACGACGCGCTCCACGACGGCGACGCCTACCGCGCAGAGGCCGCTGCGCTGCTGCACGTGGCCAACGTGGAGGCCTGGATGCGCCAGACCCTCGTGGAGAAACGCCGCCAGGACGCTTGACAGGCTCGACGTCAGCCGAGCAGAGTGCGCAGTCATCGGATGTATCGCCCTGGGGGGGCACTGATGCCCCTCAGCCCGGGTGTCCGATGCGCTCCATCCCCCCTCATCGCTCGACGACGTCGTCACGGAGGCCCCCGATGGCACCCACCCTCTCGCGCCGGCAGCTGCTCGGCCTCGGTGGCGGCGCTGCCGCCGCGCTCGCCCTGTCCGCCTGCGGCGGCGGCTCGTCCTCCGGAGGCTCCGGCGGTTCGGGCGGCACGAACCTCACGTGGCAGATGTGGAGCGCCTCCACGGCCGAGGTGGACGCCTGGAAGAAGGTGGCCGACATCGCCGGCAAGGCCTCCGGCTCCACCATCGCCTTCCAGACCGCCGCCTGGAACGACTACTGGACCAAGCTCACCTCGCAGGCCGCCAGCGGCCAGACCGCTGACATCGTCAGCGTGCAGTCGCTGCGCGCCCCGCAGTTCGCCCAGCTGTTCACCGACCTCACGCCGAAGCTGTCGGAGATGGGCGTCACGGAGTCCGACTTCGACTCCAGCATCCTCGACGCCCTCAAGGTGGACGGGAAGCTGCTCGCGCTGCCCTACGACTTCGGGCCGCTGGTGGTCTTCTACAACAAGACGGCCTTCGAGCAGGCGGGGCTGGCGCTGCCCGCCATCGGGTGGACCCAGGACGACTTCCTCGCCGCGGCCAAGAAGCTCACCAGCGGCAACACCTACGGCTTCTTCGCCGGCGCGGTGCCGGACAGCATCATCCCGTGGGCCATGAGCCAGCACGGCGTGCAGGCCGTCACCTCCGACGGGGAGCTCGACATCGACAACGACCAGTGGCGCGACACCCTCAACTGGTACCGCAGCCTCGTGGTCACCGAGAAGGTCGCCTCGCCCCTGCCGGCCGCCGGCTCGCAGGCCGCCGCCACCAACCAGTTCCTGGCCGGCAACGCGGCCATGAACATCGACGGTCCGTGGAGCCTCATCAACGCCAAGGCGACGGCCAAGTTCGAGGTGGGCATCGCCCCGATGCCCGTCGGCGGGAGCGGCTCCAAGACCGTCACGGCCGGCTCCGGCTTCGGCGTCTCCGCGAAGGCGAAGAACCAGGACCTGGCCGCCAAGGCCACCGCGGGCCTGGTCAACGTGGAGTCGGAGACCTACCTGGGCCAGTCCGGGCGCGCCTTCCCGGCGCGCACGGCTCAGCAGAGCGCCTGGTACGAGGGCAACAAGCTCCAGGACGCGCAGGAGGTCATGGACGCCATGATCAAGGCCGCCGAGGGGTACCGCACCACCGCCAAGTGGACCCAGGTCAACAACGAGTGGAACAAGTACGCCGTCCCCTGCTTCAACGGCGACTCCGACGTCGACTCCTTCATCAAGCAGGTGATGGCGCAGGCCTGACGGACCTCACGGAGCAGCTCCCGCGATGTCACGGCCCGAGGAGGTCCCATGGCGCTGACCGGCGCCGTCCGCGTCACCGACGCCTCTGCGTCCGAGTCCCCCGCGCCGCCGCGGGGGACCAAGCGGGGCGACGGTCGCGCCGCCTCGGCCTTCCTGCTGCCGGGAGCGATCGGGTTCGTCGCGTTCACGGCGTTCCCGATCGTCGCCTCGCTGGTGATGAGCTTCTTCGACTGGCCGGTGCTCGGAACACCCAGCTTCGTCGGGTTCCAGAACTTCGTCGAGCTCTTCACCACCGACCCCGTGTTCAAGACGGCGCTGCTCAACACGGCCGTGTTCGTGCTGCTGTACGTGCCCGTCAACATCGTGGTGTCGATGGGCCTGGCGGTGTGGATCTCCCCGCGCATCATCGGGCGGCGCTACTACCGGGTGCTCTTCTTCGTGCCGGCGGTGACGCCCATGGTGGGCAACGCGGTGGTGTTCGGCCTGCTGTACACCCCGCGCGGGCTCATCGACAGCGTCTTCCAGACCCTGTTCGGGGTCAGCGCCCCCAACTTCCTCGGGTCGAGCGCGTGGGCGCTGCCCGCCGTCGTCCTCATGTCGGTCTGGCAGGGGTTCGGCTACAACCTGCTCGTCTTCTCCGCGGCGCTGGACGCGGTGCCGCCCTCGCTGACCGAGGCCGCCGCGATCGACGGCGCCGGCCCCGTGCGGCAGTTCTTCTCCGTGGTGCTGCCGCTGATGAGCCCGTCGCTCTTCTTCGCCACCGTGCTGACGCTGATCAGCTCGTTCCAGGTGTTCGTGCAGCCGTACATCCTCACCGGCGGCGGGCCGGGCAACAGCACCACCACGCTGGTCATGTACCTGTACCAGTCCGGCTTCCAGAACTTCAGGCTCGGCTTCGCCTCGGCCATCGCGTGGGTGCTCTTCGTGATCATCATGGCGCTCACCGCCATCCAGTTCCTCGGCCAGAAGAAGTGGGTGCACTATGACCAGTGAGGCCCTCGGCACGAGGTCGGCAGCGCTGAGCGCCGACGACGGCACCGGCGCCGGCACCCCCGACTCCGGCGGCTCCGCGGGTGGCCTCGTCCCCCAGAACCGCAAGAAGCGCCCGCCCGTCGTCTCCCAGCTGCTGCTGACGCTGGCGCTGCTGGTCTTCCTCGCCCCCCTGGCCTGGATGGTCCTGTCCAGCCTCAAGAGCGCTGGAGAGATCTTCACCACGCCCCCGAAGCTGTTCGGGGAGAGCCTGCTGTTCAGCAACTACAGCGACGCGCTCGACTTCCTGCCGTTCGGCCGGTTCATGCTCAACACGGCGTTCGTGGCCGTCACGGGCACCGTCATCACCCTGGTCACCTCGGCGCTGTCCGCCTACGCCTTCGCGCGGCTGCGGTTCAAGGGGCGCGACTCGCTGTTCCTCGTCTACCTGGGCACGCTCATGGTGCCGCAGGAGGTCGTCGTCGTCCCGATGTTCCTGATCATGAACCAGCTCGGGTGGATCAACACCTTCCAGGCGCTGATCCTCCCCTGGGCGTTCACCGCCTTCGGCACGTTCCTGCTGCGCCAGTTCTTCCTCACCATCCCCAAGGAGCTGGAGGAGTCGGCGCGCATCGACGGCGCCGGACACTGGCGCATCCTCACGCAGATCATCGTGCCGATCGCCGCGCCGGCGTTCGCTGTGCTGGCGGTCTTCACCTTCATCACCTACTGGAACAGCTTCCTGTGGCCGCTGATCGTCACGAACGACGTCACCACCACCACCGTGCCGCTGGGCCTCAACCTCTTCCTGGGCCAGAACGGCCAGGCGTGGAACCTGCTCATGGCCGCAGCCACCATCTCGATGGCCCCCACCGCGCTGCTGGTGCTGCTCCTGCAGCGCTACCTCGTCAAGGGCATCGCCCTGTCGGGGCTCGGCGGCCGCTGACCGACCAGCGGTCGACCCCGCCCCGGCGCGCCCCCGCAGACCGGATCCGCACCACCACCGGAGGTCCTCCCCCGTGTTCTCCGACGACTCCCGCACGGAGCTCTACCAGCGCTTCGAGCGGCCCGTCCCCGCCTGGTTCTCCCAGGCCAAGCTCGGCATCTTCATCCACTGGGGCGCCTACTCGGTGCCCGCCTGGGCCGAACCGATCGGCGAGCTCGGCACCATCGAGCGGTTCACCTGGATGAAGCACAACCCCTACGCCGAGTGGTACTACAACACCATCCGCATCGAGGGCTCCCCCGCGGCGGAGCACCACCGGGAGGTCTTCGGCGGCGCCCCGTACGACGACTTCCTCGACGTGTGGAAGGCCGAGGAGTTCGACCCCGACGAGTGGGCCGCGCTGTTCGCCCGCGCCGGGGCCCGCTACGTCGTCCCCACCACCAAGCACCACGACGGCATCTGCCTGTGGGAGGCCCCCGGCACCCCCCGCAACACCGTGGCGCGCGGCCCGCAGCGCGACCTGGTCGGTGACCTCGCCGCCGCCACGCGCCGCGCCGGGATGCGGTTCGGCACGTACTACTCCGGCGGCCTCGACTGGGACGTGGCCGACTTCGGCCCCATCGTCTCCGACATCGGCGAGGACAAGCGCCCCCAGGACGAGGCGTACACCGCCTACGCCAACGCCCACGTGCGCGACCTCGTCGAGCGCTACGCCCCCGACGTGCTCTGGGGCGACATCAACTGGCCAGACGCCGGCAAGCCCGACGGTCCGCTGTCCTTCGCCCACGTGCTGGACGAGTACTACGCGGCCGTGCCCGACGGCGTGGTCAACGACAGGTTCGGGCAGACCCACTGGGACTTCCGCACCAGCGAGTACCAGCAGGGCCGGGACCTGGAGTCCGGCGCGTGGGAGAACTGCCGCGGCATCGGCTACTCCTTCGGCTACAACCGGGTCGAGGGCCCCGAGCACCACCTGGACGGACCCGGCGCCGTGAAGCACCTGCTCGACGTGGTCAGCCGCGGCGGCAACCTCCTGCTCGACGTCGGCCCCACGGCGTCCGGTCAGATCCCCGAGCTGCAGCGCCGGTGCCTGGAGGGCCTGGCCGACTGGATGGCCGTCAACAGCGCCGCCGTGCACGGCACGACGACGGTCGACGCCTCCGTCGCCCGCCCCAGCGGGCACCAGGGCCACGACGACGACGGCAGCGGCGCGACCTGGATCCGCTGGACGCGCTCCGGGGACGCCCTCAACGCCGTCGTGGACGCCCGCGGCGAGGTGGAGCTGCCGCTCACGGCGAGCGCGGTGGACCTCGGCAGCGCACACCTGCTCGACGGCACGGCCGTCACCGCCCGCGAGGGCTCCGGCGGTGCGGGCTCGGTCGTCGTCGACGTCCCCGCCTCCGCCACCCAGCACGGGCCCGCCGTCGTGGCCTTCGACCTGACCACCGCCCGAGGAGCACGCGCATGACGACCGAGAGCACGAGCGCCACCGACCGCAGCTGGGTCCCAGCCCCCGTCGAGGTCCCCGACACGCAGGCGGCGCTGGACGCGGTGCGCGAGGTGATCGACGCGGGACCCTTCACGGACACGTGGGAGTCGCTGGCCGCCTACGAGGTGCCCGACTGGTTCCGCGACGCGAAGTTCGGGATCTTCATGCACTGGGGCGCCTACTCGGTGCCGGCGTTCGGCAACGAGTGGTACCCGCGGCGCATGTACCAGCAGGGCACCCCTGAGCACGCCCACCACCGCGAGGTCCACGGTGACCACGCCGAGGTCGGCTACAAGGACTTCCTGCCGCGCTTCACCATGGACGCCTTCGACCCGGCCGGGATGGCGCGGCTGTTCCGGCGGGCGGGCGCGCAGTTCGTGGTCCCGGTGGCCGAGCACCACGACGGCTTCCCGATGTACGACGAGCCGCGCACCCGCTGGAACGCCACGAAGGTCGGTCCGAAGCGCGACGTGCTCGGCGACGTCCTCGACGCGTGCGACGACCAGTGGATCGTCCGTGGGGCCTCCAGCCACCGCGCGGAGCACTGGTTCTTCTTCCACCCGGGGCGTGCGTTCGCCTCCGACGTCCGCGACGACCCGGACTTCGCCGACCTGTACGGCCCGGCGATGCCGCAGGCGGCGGGCCCGAACGAGGCCTACCTCGAGGACTGGCTGCTGCGCACCGTGCGCATCATCGACGCCTACCGCCCGCAGGTGCTGTGGTTCGACTGGTGGATCGAGCACCCCGCGTTCGAGCCGTACCGGCGGATGCTGGCGGCCTACTACTACAACCGGGCCGCGCAGTGGGGCCGCGGCGTGGTGCTGCAGTACAAGTGGGAGGCCTTCCGCGAGGGCACCGCGGTGCTGGACGTGGAGCGCGGCGGCATGGCCGACGTGCAGGAGCGCCCGTGGCAGAACGACACCTCGGTCTCGCGCACCTCGTGGGGGTGGATCGAGGGCCACGAGTGGAAGAACCCCGTGGACCTGGTCGGAGAGCTGGTCGACGTGGTCGCCAAGAACGGCTGCCTCCTGCTCAACATCGGGCCCAAGCCCGACGGGACCATCCCCGCCGAGGAGGCCGCGCTCCTGGAGGGCCTCGGCGCGTGGCTGACGGTCAACGGGGAGGCCGTGTACGGCACCCGGCCGTGGCGCGTGCCCGGTGAGGGCCCGACGGCGGTGCCGGAGGGGTCCTTCACCGACTCCGCCTCGCTGCCGTTCACCGCCGCCGACCTGCGCTTCACGCAGCGGGCCGAGGTGGGCCAGACGTCGCTGTACGCGATGGGCATGGTGAGGCCCGAGGACGACGTGGTGCGCATCCGCTCGCTCGGGGGTGCGTCGTCGCTGGCGGTGCGGGACCTGGGCGACGTGCGCCTGCTGGGGCACCCGACCCCGCTGGAGGTGCGCCGCACCGACGACGCCCTCGAGGTGGTGCTGCCCTCACCGCTGCCAGCGGCCGTGGAGGCGGTCCCCGGGTTCGCCCTCAAGCTCGTGCTGCCCGACCCGGCGGCGCCGGCGCCGCGGGCGCTGCTGCTGCCCGAGGGCGAGGGCGGCGGCTGACCCGTCGCGGCCTGGGTGCAGCAGGTGGCCGACCCGCCGTGATCACCGTGATCACGGGGGGTCGGCCACCTGCGTGGGAGGCGGGCCCCGTCAGACCAGGGGCAGGGACACCGTGGCGAACGAGTGCGCCGGCAGCTCGACGACGAGCACGCCGTCCTCCACGCGGGCGCCGTCGAAGGCGCGCGGGGCCACCGCGTCGTCCTGCTGCGGCGTGTTGTGCGCCTGCGGCGCGTCGGCGGTGAGCAGGCGGGCGGTCAGCTCCCCCACGGCCACCCCGCGCAGGTCGAGTCGCACGGTCACCGGCGCCTCGGCGTCGAGGTTGGTCAGCGAGACGAGCGCCGCGCCGTCCTTCGTGCTGGCTGACACCGAGACGGTGGTGAGCTCGACGTCGCTGCGGTCGGGGACGTGCCCCCCGATGCCGACCACGCCCGCCACGGTCCGCGTCGGGGCCGCGCCGCGCAGGTGCACCGGCAGGTGCGCAGCGTCCTGGTGGCCCTTGTTCATCTCGAACACGTGGTAGCTGGGCGTCAGCACCAGGGCGCCGCTGTCCTCGTCGGTGAGGATCATCGCCTGCAGCACGTTGACCGTCTGGGCGATGTTCGCCATCACCAGGCGGTCGGCGTGGCGGTGGAAGCCGTCGAAGTGCACGCTCGCCACCAGAGCGTCCCGCAGCGCGTTCTGCTGGAACAGGAACCCCGGGTTGGTGCCGGGCTCGACGTCGAACCAGGTGCCCCACTCGTCCAGCACCAGGCCGACGCGCTTGTCGGGGTCGTAGGCGTCCATGACCTTCGCGTGCCCGGCGAGCACGCCCTCGATGCGCTGCGCCTGCGCCATGACGGCGTAGTACTCGTCGGTGTCGAAGTCCGTGGCGCTCCCCTTGCGCTCCCAGGGCCCGGCCACGGTGTAGCAGTGGAAGGAGATCGCCTGGAAGCTCGAGTTGCCGTGCCCGAGCACCTCGCCGTCGCCCAGCGCCCGGCCGAGCGCCTTCATGAGCACCTCGGTCCAGCGGTAGTCGGCGTTCGTGGCGCCCGCGGCAATCCGGTAGAGCTTGTTGTCGCCCATGTCGCGGCTGTACGTGGCGAACTGGCGGGCCAGGGCCGCGTAGGCCTCGGCGCTCATGTTGCCGCCGCAGCCCCAGGGCTCGTTGCCCAGGCCCCAGTAGGTGACCTTCCACGGCTCGTCGCGGCCGTTCGCACGGCGGAGGTCGGCCATGGGCGAGTCGTCGCCGCGGGTGAGGTACTGCACCCAGTCGCTGGTCTCCTCCACGGTGCCGGAGCCGACGTTGGCCGAGATGTACGGCTCGGTGCCCAGCAGCTCGCACAGGGCCATGAACTCGTGGGTGCCGAAGGAGTTGTCCTCCACCACGTCGCCCCAGTGGCTGTTGACCATGCGGGGTCGCTGGTCACGGGGCCCGATCCCGTGCTTCCAGTGGTAGTCGTCGGCGAAGCAGCCCCCCGGCCAGCGCAGGTTGGGGATGTCCAGCGCGCGCAGCGCCTCCACCACGTCCAGGCGGATGCCGCCCTCGTTGGGGATGGGTGAGTCCTCACCGACGTAGAAGCCGCCGTAGATGCAGCGGCCGAGGTGCTCGGCGAAGTGGCCGTAGACGTGGCGGCTGATGGTGTGGCCGGGAAGGTCGAGGTCGATGACGCCTTCGACGACGACGGCGGGCGCTGCGGTGTTCGGGGTGGTGCTCAAGGGTCGCTCCTCAGGAAGGGGGCGGGCGCTCGCAGCGTGCGAGCGGGAGTCGGAGGGTTGGTGCGGTCAGGCGGTGGGCAGCTCCACGGTGGCGAAGGAGTGCGCGGGGAGCTCCACGACGAGGGTCTGGGCGCCGGGTGCGCCCTCGAGGCGGACGCTGCTGGTGTGGTCGCGCGGTGCGACGGCCTCCAGCTGCGCCGGGGTGTTGTGCGCCTGCACCGCACCGGCGGTGAGCAGGCGGGCGGTGGGAGCGCCGGCGGCGGTGCCGCGCACGGTGAGCCGCACGGTCACGGCCTGCTCGGCGTCGAGGTTGGTGAGGGAGAACAGCGCGCGGCCGTCCTTGGCGCTGGCGGAGAGCGACACCGTGGTGAGGTCGGCGGGACCGCGCTCGTAGATGCCGTGCCCGGACGGGCCGTGGCCGCCGAGCCCGCGGACGTCGGGCACGGTCCGGGTCGGCACCTCACCGCGCAGGTGGACCGGCAGGTGGGCGGCGTCGTGGTGGCCCTTGTTCATCTCGAACACGTGGTAGCTGGGCGTCAGCACCAGGGCGCCGCTGTCCTCGTCGGTGAGGATCATCGCCTGCAGCACGTTGACCGTCTGGGCGATGTTCGCCATCACCAGGCGGTCGGCGTGGCGGTGGAACGCGTCGAAGTGCACGCTCGCCACCAGAGCGTCCCGCAGCGCGTTCTGCTGGAACAGGAACCCCGGGTTGGTGCCGGGCTCGACGTCGAACCAGGTGCCCCACTCGTCCAGCACCAGGCCGACCTGCCGCTGCGGGTCGTAGACGTCCATGACGCGGGCGTGCCCGGCGAGGACCTCCTCGATCCGCTGGGCCTGCAGCACCGTCGAGTAGTACTCGTCGAGGTCGAACTCGGTGGCACTGCCCTTGTGCTCCCAGCTCCCCGCCACCGTGTAGCAGTGGAAGGAGATCGCCTGGTAGGCGTGGTTGCCGAAGCCCGGGTCCTCGGCACCTCCGAGGCCGCGACCCAGGGCCTTCATGAGGACCTCGGTCCAGCGGTAGTCGGCGTTGGCCGCACCGGCGGCGATCCGGTAGAGCGTGTTGTCACCCATGTCCCGGCTGTACGTGCCGAAGGTGCGGGCCAGCTCCCCGTAGGCCTCGGCGCTCATCCGACCGCCGCAGCCCCACGGCTCGTTGCCCAGGCCCCAGAAGCGGACCTTCCACGGCTCCTCACGTCCGTTGGCGCGGCGCAGCGCGGCCATCGGCGAGGCGTCGGCGCGGGTGAGGTACTGCACCCAGTCGCTCGCCTCGGCCACCGTGCCGGAGCCGACGTTGGCCGAGATGTACGGCTCGGTGCCCAGCAGCTCGCACAGGGCCATGAACTCGTGGGTGCCGAAGGAGTTGTCCTCCACCACGTCGCCCCAGTGGCTGTTCACCATGGTGGGGCGCTGCTCGCGGGGGCCGATGCCGTCCTTCCAGTGGTAGTCATCGGCGAAGCAGCCCCCCGGCCAGCGCAGGTTGGGGATGTCCAGCGCGCGCAGCGCCTCCACGACGTCCAGGCGGATGCCGCCCTCGTTGGGGATGGGTGAGTCCTCACCGACGTAGAAGCCGCCGTAGATGCAGCGGCCGAGGTGCTCGGCGAAGTGGCCGTAGACGTGGCGGCTGATGGTGTGGCCGGGCAGGTCGAGGTCGACGACGCCCTCGACCGTGCGGGGCTGGCTGGTGGAAGGGCTGGTCATGGTCGGGCTCCTCCGTCGGTGCCGGTCGGGTCGGCCGACGACGGCCCCGACCGGCACGCGGCGCTGCCGCCGTGGTGACCCACCCGGCGCCCGCAACGGGGCACGACCGCCGGGTGGGCCGTCTCGGGGCCCTCGCGGGCCGACCGGCCCTACCAGCAGCGGGCAGCGGCGCGGGGCTCGCGGGGGCGGACCCTTGCGGTGCGACGTTGCGGGCGGTGGCCGTTTATCGATACAAGCAATCCCGCTGCAGACTGTCAAGACGGAGGTCGAGCAGACTCGGCCACGGACGAGGGAGGTGGCCGGTGACGACCATGCGCGACGTCGCCGAGGCGGCCGGGGTGTCGTCGATGACGGTGTCCAACGTGCTGGCCGGGCGCAGCAACGTCAGCGAGGAGACGCGCCGGCGCGTCCTCGAGGTGGTCGAGCGCACCGGCTACCGCGTGAACACCGCCGCGCAGAGCCTGCGGCGCGGCCGCACGGGCATCATCGGCCTGGCCGTGCCGGAGGTCGACAGCCACTACTTCGGCCTGCTGGCGTCCCGCCTCATCACCCGCCTCGCCTCCGAGGGGCTACGCGTGGTGGTCGAGCAGACCGGAGCCAGTCGCGAGGGCGAGCTGGCCGCCATCACCACGTCCCGGGTGAGCGCCTACGACGGGCTGGTGCTGTCGGCGGTCGGCCTGGACCCCGACGCCGTCGCCTCCCTCGCCGGCGACCTCCCCGTCGTCGTCCTGGGTGAGCGGCAGGACGTGCGCCGCTTCGACCACGTCGAGATGGCCAACACCGCCGGCGCGGCGGCCGTCACGCGCCTGCTGCTGGACCGCGGGTGCCGCCGGCTCGTGGCGCTGGGCATGCCGGACGCGGAGCCCCTCGGCGACGACGACGAGGACGACGACGACCGCAGCGGCGAGCGGACCCCTGGAGCGCAGCGTCCGTCCGACGCGTTCCGCCTGCGGGCGCTCGGCGTGCACCGCGCCGTGGCCGAGGTGCCCGGCGCCCGCGTCACCGGCCTGCCCGCCCTGCGCAGCAGCCTGGCCGCTGGAGCGGCGCTGGCGCGGGAGGCGCTCGCCCGCGACCCGGACCTGGACGGTCTCGTCTGCGCCACCGACGCCCTGGCCATCGGCGCCCTGCGGGCCCTGGCCGACGCCGGCCGACGCGTCCCGCACGACGTCCTGGTCACGGGGTTCGACGACGTCGAGGACGCCGCGTACACCGTCCCCTCGCTGACCAGCGTCTCTCCCGGCCACGACGTGATCGTCGAGGAGACCGCGCGCCTGCTGCTGCGACGGATGGCCGACCGCGGCGCGCCACCGGAGAGCGTCGTCAGCCCGTTCGTCGTGGTGGAGCGAGAGTCCACGCAGCGCTCCTGACGCGGCAGTCCGCACCCGGCGCACTTCGAGAGCGCCACTATCGACAGTAGCGCTATCTATCTACTACCGTCATCGCCGTGCGCATCTCCGAGCTCGCCGAGCGCAGCGGCACCGCCCCCGCCACCATCAAGTTCTACGTCCGTGAAGGGCTGCTCCCGCCCGCCGAGAAGACCGGCTACAACCAGGTCTCCTACGGCGAGGAGCACGTCCGGAGGCTCCACCTGGTCCGCGCGCTCGTCGACGTCGGCGGGCTGCCCATCGCCCGCGTCCGGGCCGTGGTCGCCGCCGTCGACGACCCCGGCACCGGCCTGCCCGAGGTGATGGGCGCGGCACAGCGGGCGCTGCCCGGCCACGCAGCGCCGTGGGAGCCCTCCGCCCCGTCGCTGGCGGCCGTCGAGCACGTCGTCCGCTCGATGGGGTGGGAGGTCGAGGACGGCAACCCCGGCCTCCCCCAGGCGGCGGCGGTGCTCGACAGCTGGGTGGCCCTGGGCCGCAAGGACCTCTTCGACAGCCTCGGCGAGTACGCGCGGGCCGCGGAGGTGGTCGCCCGCGCCGACCTCGCCCGCGTCTGGCCCGACGCCGCCGACCGCGACCGCAGCGCCGAGACCGTGGTGGTCGGCACCGTCCTCGGCGACGCGCTCGTCGCGGGGCTGCGCCGCATCGCGCAGGAGCACGTCGCCCGCGTCACCCGCCCCGTCCACCAGACCAGCAGCCCGTCAGCCGAGGAGCCGTCATGACCGCGTCCGCCCTGCGCCGCTCACCCCTGCTGTGGGTCGCGGCGGCGATGCTCCTGCTCGCCGTCCCGACGGCCGTGCTGGCCGTCGCCGACCCGGTGCAGCTCACCGGCGTGAACGGCTGGGCCAAGCCGCTGAAGTTCGAGCTGTCGATCGCGCTCTACGCGGTCACCCTCGCGTGGCTGCTCACGCGGCTGCAGCGCGGTCGTCGACTCGCCGGCGCCCTCGCCGCCGTGGCGGGTGCGCTGCTCGTCGTGGAGATGGTGATCATCCTGGGCGCCGCGGCCCTGGGGACGACGAGCCACTTCAACGTCTCCACCCCGGCCCACGCGGCGGCGTTCGCGGTCATGGGCGTGAGCATCGCGGCGGTCTGGCTGATCACCGCGGTGGTCGGGGTGCTGCTGTGGCGCAACCCCTCCGGCGACGCCGCCTTCGACCTCGCGGTGCGCGCCGGCGTCGTCATCGCCCTGGCCGGCATGGCGGTGGCGTTCCTCATGACGTCGCCGACGTCCGCGCAGCTGGCGGACTTCCGCGGCATCTCCGGCGCGCACACCGTGGGCGCCTCCGACGGCGGGCCGGGGCTCCCGCTGCTGGGGTGGAGCACCGTCGCGGGCGACCTGCGCGTGCCGCACTTCGTGGGGATGCACGCCCTGCAGGTGCTGCCGCTGCTGGTGCTGGCGCTGTCCCTCGCCGCGCGCCGCTGGCCCGCGGCGGCAGCGCTGCTCACGCCCCGGGTGCGCCTGGAGCTGGTGGCCGTGGCCAGCGCCGGGTGGGCGGCGACCCTCGTGCTGCTGACGTGGCAGGCCCTGGTCGGGCAGTCCGTGGTGGCACCGTCCGGCGCGGTGCTCGCGGTCTCCTCCGCCGCGGCGGCTGCCCTGGCCGCGTCCGCCGTCGTCGTCCTCGTGCGAGCACGACGAGCGGCCTGCGGGGCCGCGGCAGCGCTCACCCCCGTGGCTCCCTGAGCAGCCAGGCCACCTCGGCGCGCAGCAGCGCCCGCCGCGACGACGAGTCGTAGGACGCCACCGCGTGACCGAGCCCGTCGTAGACGGCGCGTCGCACGCCGTCCTCGACGGCCCACGCCACCACCTGCTCGCGGCCGTCCTCGACGTGGGCGAGCAGGGGAGCGGCCCCGGGGCCCAGCACGAGGTCGCAGTAGCGCTCGTCCACGGCCTCCACGAGCGGCGGGGCGCCCGGCAGCCGCGCGGCGCCCGCCAGCGCCGTGAACGCCGCAGGGCCGTGGGGCGGGTGCCAGGAGGTGCCCGGGACCCAGCGACCACCGAGCAGGCGCGACCAGTGGGGTGCGTCGGTGAAGGTGTTCGCCGCGCAGTGCAGCCCCAGCAGGGGACCGCCGCCGTCGGCCCAGGCCGTCAGCGCGGCGTGGTCGGGCGCCCAGTCGTCGTCGGTGCCGTCGAAGCCGGCGTCCACCCGACCGCTGCCGGCGACGACGACGACGAGCGCCGGGTCGCGGGCCAGCTGCTCGCGCAGCGCGCCCGGGAACAGCGAGACCAGCTCCACGGCACGGCCGGGCGCGGCCAGCTCCAGCGCCACGCGGTGGGCGGTGGCGGCGTGGTCGTGCCAGGGGTCCTCGTAGCGGCCGCGCCCCACGAGGACGACCACGCGCGCGTGAGCACCGTCGGCAGAGCGGTCGGCAGAGCGGTCGGAGGCGGCGGGCACGCTGGCATGGTGGTCCCGTGGCGCCGACGCCGTCGACCCGTCCGCTCGAGACCGCCTGGGGGGCGGTGGACGAGCAGCGGATCGCTGCCCTGCTCGCACCGCCCCGGTCCGCGCTCCCCCGCCTCGACCTGCGGGGGTGCACCGTCCCCGCGGCCGCCCGCGCCCCGTGGGATCGGCTGCGCCGCGACGCGCTGACCTCGCTGCTGGGCCGCGCCGGCGCCGCACGCGGCCGGCGCTGGCCGCAGCCGACCGCCGGCACGTGGGCGCGGGTGCACCGCGACGGCGACCGCGCGACCCACGAGCAGCTGGTCTTCGACCACGCCCACCGGCTCACCCGTGCGGTGGTGGCCGCCGCCGTCTGCCCCGACGACCACCCGCAGCTGCACGACCTGCTCGACGAGGTGGCCGACGGGGTGCTCCTGCGCTGCGAGCAGTCGAGCTGGTGCTGGCCCGCCCACGACGACGCCCGCCGCCGCACCGGCGCGGTGCTGCCGGACGCCTCAGCGCCGGTGCTGGACCTGGGCGCCGGCGAGGTGGCCGGCCAGCTCGCGTGGACCGACCACCTGCTGGGTGATCGCCTCGACGTCCGCTGGCCCGGGCTGCGCGCGAGGGTGCGGCTCGAGGTGCGCCGCCGGGTGGTCGACTCCTTCCTGACGCGCCGCGACTGGCCGTGGAGCGGGCTCGACGGCGACGTGCACAACTGGAACCCGTGGATCCACGGCAACGTCCTGGCGGCCGCGCTCGTGCTGCTGGACGGTGGGGACGAGGGCGCGCAGCGCGCGCTCGCGGTGGCGCTCGCCGTGCGGGGCCTGGACCGGTACGTGGAGGCGCTGCCGGAGGACGGCGCCACCGACGAGGGCTTCGACTACTGGTTCGAGGGGGCCTGCCGAGCGCTGGAGGCCCTCGAGGTGGTGCGCGCGGCCACCGGCGGAGCGCTGGGCTGGACCGTGGTGCCGCGGCTGCGGGCGACCACCGGCTTCCCCGGCGCGCTGCACCTGGGCGGCGCGTGGCACGCGAGCTCCTCCGACTCCCGCGCCCGCGCGGCGGACGGGCTGCCCTGGTGGTCGCTCTTCGCAGCGGGCCGTCGCGCGGGCGACCAGGGCGCCGCCGCGCACGCGGCGGCGACGGCCAGCGCGCTCGCGCGGCAGGGCCGGCCGCTGCTCGACGAGCGCGCCGGCCTGGCCCGGACGGCGCTGGCGCTCGCCGACAGCAGCTGGCGGGAGGCGCTGGCCGACCCGCCTGCCGCCCCCCTGGCGCGCTCGTCGTGGCTGTCGTCGGTGCAGGTGCTCGTGGCCAGGCCCGCCGCCGGGAGCTCGCAGGGGCTGTCGCTGGTGGTCAAGGGCGGCGACAACGGCGAGCACCACAACCACTGCGACGTCGGCAGCGTGGTCGTCGCGCTGGACGGCGTGCCCGTGGTGGTCGACCCGGGCCGCCCCACGTACACCGCAAAGACCTTCGGCGAGCGCCGCTACGACCTGTGGCCCATGCGCAGCGCCTGGCACAGCGCGCCGGTGCTGCGGGGCGCGGAGCAGGGCGTGGGCCGCGCGTTCGCCGCCCGCGACGTGGAGCTGCTGCTCGATGACGACGAGCCCACCGGGCTCGCACTGGACCTGGTGGCGGCGCACCCGCCCTGCGGGGTGCGGTCGTGGCGGCGCACCGCGCGGCTCGAGCGCGGCGGCGTTGTCGTCATCAGCGACGCGTGGGAGCTCCACGACGCGTGGGAGCTCCGCTCGGGGCCGCCTCCGGCGGCCGGGCCGAGCGCTGTGCACCTGGTGCTCGCCGGTGAGGTGTCGCTGGACGGGGGCTGCGCCGTGGTGGAGGCGCTCGACGGCGCGGGACGCGTGCGCCTGGCCTGGAGCGGGGACGCGGTCGCAGCCTCGCTGGAGGAGCGCCGCCTGGACGACCCGCTGCTCACCGCCGTGTGGGGCGAGCGGCTGACGCGGCTGCGGCTGGAGCTGTCCGACACGCCGGTGGGGTGCGTCGAGGTCACCGCCGCGCGGGAGCACGGGCGCTAGCGTCCGGTGGGTGTCCGACGGCTTCGAGCCCTTCGACGCCTCGCACCTCGCGGCGCTCGCGGTGGGCGCGGTGGGCTCGGTCGTCCTGGTGGTGCTCGGGCGCCGCCTGCGGGGTGGTGTCGCGGCAGACCGCCTGCTGCGCGGCCTCGCCGTGGCGCTGCTGGCGGTCACCGCGCCCCTGCAGGTGCTCTACAACCTCCCCGGCAGCTTCGACGTAGGGCGCACGCTGCCGGTGCAGCTCTGCGACGTCGCCTCGCTGGTGGTGGCGTGGGCGCTGTGGTCGCGGCAGCGGTGGGCCGCGGCGCTGACGTACTTCTGGGGCTTCACGCTCGTGCCGCAGGCGATGGCGACGCCCGACCTCGCCACCGGCTTCCCCGACCCGGTGTTCCTCCTCTTCTGGGCGATGCACCTGGGCACGGTGTGGGGCGCCGCAGCGCTCGTGGCGACCGGGATCCGGGTCGGCTGGACGGACTGGGCGCGGTCGCTCGGCCTCACGGTGGTGTGGGCGCTGGCGGTCGGCGCGCTGAACGCCGCGCTCGGCACCAACTACGGCTACCTGGCTGCCAAGCCCCGCAGCGCCTCCGTGCTGGACCTGCTGGGCCCCTGGCCGGTCTACCTGCTGTGGGAGGCGCTGCTGGTCGCGGGGGTGTGGGCCCTGATGGCGCTGCCGTTCGCGCTCCGGCGCCACAGCGCGGCAGAGCCCAGCTGACGCGGTCGGCGCCGCACGGCGGCCGCGTCAGCTGGGCTCGACGTCAGCCCTTGACCGCGCCGGACGTCATGCCGGCGACGATCTGGCGGTTGAAGAACACGTACATCACCAGCGGCGGGATGGTGATGAGCAGGATGTTCATGAAGAGCAGGTTGAAGCTGGTGTTGTACTGGCTCTGGAAGTTGAAGAGCGTCAGCTGCACCGTGGCGTTCTGCTCCCCGGGCAGGAAGTACAGCGGGTTGGCGAAGTCGTTGAAGACCGCCACCGACTGCACCACGACCACGGTCACGATGACCGACCGCAGCAGCGGCATGATCACGCGGAAGAAGAGGCGCAGCGGCCCGGCGCCGTCGATGATCGCGGCCTCGTCCAGCTCGCGCGGGATCGAGGAGATGAACGCCCGGAACAGCAGCACCGAGAACGACAGCCCGAACGCGACCTCGACGAGGATCAGGCCCGGCATGGTGCCGAACAGCCCGATGCCCTGCAGCACCCAGATGGTGGGGACCACGGCGGGCGGCACGATGAGCCCGGCGAGCACCAGGAAGTTGATGAGCCCGGTCCAGCGGGTGACCCGCCGCTGCAGCACGAAGGCCACCATCGCCCCGAGCACCACGAGGAACGCCACCGAGACGACCGTGAGGATCGTGCTGTTGATGAACGCGATGACGAGGATGTAGTCGCGCGCCTCGAGCACGTCCACGAAGTTCTGGACGAACTGCGGCTGCTCCGGCCACGAGAAGCTCAGCCGCGAGGCGGACGTGGCGTCCTTGCCCGCCTGCAGCACGATGAACGCGAACGGCACGAGGAAGACGACGACGCTGGCCACGATCGCCAGGGCGCCGACCCACCAGCGCTGGGCGGTGCGCATCACAGCGCCACCTCCTTCTTGGCCAGCCAGCGCGTCAGCGGGACGACGACGGCGGTGACGACGAGGAACAGGACGACGTTGCCGGCGGTGGACAGGCCGTAGAAGCCCGCCTGGTACTGCTTGTAGATCACCGAGGCGATGACGTCGGAGGTGAAGCCCGGGCCGCCGCGCGTCATCGCCCAGATGAGGTCGAAGGACCGCAGCCCGCCGATGAGGCTGAGGGTGACCACGGTGGAGGTGGCGGGCCACGACAGCGGCAGCGTGACGTTGCGGAAGCGCTGCCAGGCGGAGGCGCCGTCGACGGCGGCGGCCTCGGTGTACTCCTGCGGGATCGAGACGATGCCGGCGATGTAGATGACGGTGGCCAGGCCCACGCCCTTCCACACGTCCACCAGCGCCACGGACAGCAGGGCGATCTGGGGGTCGGTCAGCCACCCGGGACCGGTGACACCGACCAGGCCGATGACCTGGTTGATGAGTCCGCGGGTGGGGTTCATGAGGGCGGTGAAGGTGATCCCCACGCCGATGGTGGAGACGAGCACGGGGAAGAACACCACGGACCGCAGGTAGCCGCGGCCGATGATCTGGCTGGTCAGCAGCACGCCGAGGGCCATGCCGAGGACCACCTTGAGGGTGGACGTCACCACGCCGTACACGAGGGTGTTGACGAAGCCCTTGACCAGTGCGGGCTCGCGGAAGAACTGCACGAAGTTCTCGAGCCCGATGAACTCCGAGCTGTTGAAGTTCCAGCGGGTGAGGCTGAAGTAGAACGACGCGAACGTCGGCAGCAGGAAGATCCCCACGTAGATCACCGCCGCCGGGAGGTAGAACCAGCTGGGGTAGGGGCTGCCTCGGCGCCCGCGGCGGGTCGCCCGCGGCTGGCTGGCCGGTGGTGGGGGCACCGGCGGGAGCGCTGTCGTGGTGCTGGCCACGGCTCCTCCTGGAGTGGGTGCGGACGTGGGGGTCCCGCCCCGGCCCGCGAGGTGCGGGCCGGGGCGGGCGGGGGTGGTCGTCACCAGCCGGCGAGGCCGAGCTGCTGCGCCTGCTTCTGGACGTCCTGGTCGTACAGGGCCGCGCCTTCGGCGGCGGTGCTGATGCCGGAGCCGACCTGCACGGTGATCTGCTCGAGGCTCGGGCCCTTCACCGGGGAGAGGAACTCCAGGGCCGGGCTCTGCTTGCCGTCGTCGAAGTACTTCACGACGTCCTTGGTGAGCTGCGGCACGTCCGTGGGGAGGGAGCAGTCGGTGATCGGGTACGGCCCGGTGGGCGTGTTGGCCTTGCTCTGGACGTCGCAGGCAGCCGGCGTCGTCATGAAGTCGAGGAACTCCTTGACGGCGTCGAGCTCGGCGCCGGTCGTGCTCTTGGGCACGTACAGCCCGTTGGCCGCCCAGGCGGTCAGCCCGTTGGTCGCGGCGTCGTCGCCGGGAAGGGCGAAGAAGCCGACGTCACCCACCTCGTCGGGCGCAGCGGTCTGCAGACCGGCGACCACGGCCGAGAGCATCGGGTACTGGGCACCGGTCCCGTCAGCGACCATGCGCAGGCCGTCGGCGTTGGTGGCGGAGGCGAAGTCGCTGTTGGTGAGGCCGAGGTCGTGCACCTGCTGGGTGTGCTCGAAGCCCTTGATGGCGGCCGGGTCGGTGGCGTACTTGGCCTTGTTGGCGGTGAAGTCGTCGGCGAAGCCCGGTTCGGCGGCGGCCACGTTGTGGAAGTCACCCAGGACGAACAGCTGGGACGTCCAGGTGTCGCCGTAGGTCTGCACGACCGGCGCGACGCCCTTGCCGGAGTCCTTGATCTTCTGGCTGTTGTCGATGAACTGCTGCCAGGTGGTCGGCACCGAGAGGCCGAGCTCGGTGTAGACGGGGATGTTGTAGAGGACGCCCCCGCCGAAGCTGGTGCCGAACGGCACGCCGTACAGGTCGCCCCCCGCCGACACGTTGGGCTTCCAGGCGTCGTCGATGCGCGAGGCGAAGTCCTCGCCGGTGAGCGGGGTGAGGTTCTTGGCCGGGTCGATCTGCTGGAACAGCGAGCCGGAGTTGTACAGGAAGACGTCGTCCATGGTCCCCGTGGACAGGCGGGTCTTGACGAGGTTGTCGCCGTCGCCTCCCCCGGGGCGCGTCTCGACCTTGACGGTGACGTCGGGGTGCTCGGCCTCGAAGGCGTCGACCAGGGCGTTGGCCACGTCTGCGGTGCCGGCGCCGTTGTCCACCAGGAAGGTGATGGCCGTCGCACCGCCAGACCCCTCGTCGGAGGAGGAACCGAGGGAGCCGGCGCTGCAGCCGGTGAGCAGGAGGGGGGCGGCCACCAGGGCTGCGAGCAGGCGGGAGCGGGGCACCTTCACGAGGTCTCCTCGTCGAGACGGGCAGCGGCCGGAGATCTCCGGCCGCCGTCTATGAATCGTTTCAGTTCGGGGAACGTACGCGCACCTGCTCGACGGCGTCAAGCACTTCTCGCTAACGGCTCGGCGCCACCCACCCGCCGCACCGGCGCCGGGGAGCGCCGCGGGAGCGGCGCGGGCGGAGCCGCTCCGCGGGCTTCAGCGAGAGGGCTGGGTGGACTCGCGCACGACGAGCTCGGGCGTGAAGTGCACGTGCCGCCCCGCCCCCGCCCGCCCGTCGGCACCGCCGTCGACGGTCTCGAGCAGCAGCTCCACCGCCGTGCGCCCCAGCAGCTCGCGCGGCTGGCGCACCGAGGTGAGCGGCACCGCCGCCGTGCCGGCGTAGCCGATGTCGTCGTACCCGACGAGCGCGAGCTCGTCGGGCACCCGCACGCCGCGGCGCACGCACTCGTTGAGCACCCCGAGGGCGAGGAGGTCGTTGGCGCAGAAGACCGCGGTCGGCCGGTCGGCGGGGTCCGGCCAGCGCTCGAAGATCCGCGCGGCCGCCGCACTGCCGGCGCGCACGGACATGTCGTCGCTGGCCACCACCTCGACGCGCACGACCTCCCCCGCGGCGACGCGCAGCCCTGCGAGCCGGTCCCGGACCTGGCCGAGGTGGTCGGGGCCGCCGACGAACGCGACCGCGCGGTGCCCGAGGTCCCGGAGGTGCTCTCCCGCGAGGCGCCCGCCCCGCACGTCGTCGACGGCCACCGACGGCGACGTGGCCGACCCCGAGACCCGGTCGACCAGCACCACGGGCGTCCCGCGGCGCTCCAGCTCCGCGGCGGCGGCGTTCTCGCCGTCGCGCACCGGGGACAGCAGCACACCCATGACGCGCTGGGCCTCCAGGCGCGCGAGGTGGCGCGCCTCGCGCTCGGGCCTGCCGCCGCTGTTGGAGACGACGACGAGCGCGCCGACGTCCTCGGCGGCCTCCTCGGCTCCCGCGATGACGTCGGCGAAGAAGGGGTTGGCGACGTCCAGCACCACCAGGGCGATGGTGCGCGAGGAGCCGGCGCGCAGCTGGCGGGCCGACTCGTTGCGCACGTACCCCAGGCGCTCGACGGCGGCCTCGACCAGAGCGCGCTTGGCGGGGCTGACGCTGTCGGGGCGGTTCAGCACGTTGCTGACCGTGCCGACGGAGACGCCCGCCTCGCGCGCGACGTCCTTGATGCCCACCACCACGACCGCACGCTAGCCGCCGCGGAGCGCGCACCGCGCCGGGCGTGCTCCGATGGAGGCGTTGACACGGGCCGAACACCGCGGCTACCGTCATTGAATCGTTTCATCAACTTCCGGGAGCCCCACCGTGACCGACCTGCGCGACGAGGCGCTGGCAGCGCTGGCCCAGCAGACCATCGAGCTGCCGAGCTGGGCGTTCGGCAACTCCGGCACCCGCTTCAAGGTGTTCTCCACCCCCGGCGTGCCCCGCGACCCCTTCGAGAAGGTCAGCGACGCGGCCCAGGTGCACCGCCACACCGGCGCCGCCCCCCGCGTCTCCCTGCACATCCCGTGGGACCTCGTCGACGACTACGGCAAGCTCGCCGCCCACGCCGCCGACGAGGGCGTCACCATCGGGGCGGTCAACTCCAACGTCTTCCAGGACGACGACTACCGCCTCGGCTCCCTGTGCAACCCCGACGCGCGCATCCGCGCCAAGGCGGTGGCGCACCACCTGGCCTGCATCGACGTCATGCGCCAGACCGGCTCCACGGACCTCAAGATCTGGCTGGCCGACGGCTTGAACTACCCCGGCCAGGACGACCTGCGCGCCCGTCAGGACCGCCTGGCCGAGGGGCTGGCGCAGGTCTACGCGGGCCTGGACGCCGACATGCGCCTGCTCCTGGAGTACAAGTTCTTCGAGCCGGCGTTCTACGCCACCGACGTGCCCGACTGGGGCACCTCGCTGCTGCACTGCCTGGCCCTGGGCGAGCGGGCGTCCGTGGTGCTGGACACCGGCCACCACGCGCCCGGCACCAACATCGAGTTCGTCGTGGCGCAGCTGCTGCGCGCCGGCCGCCTCGGCGCCTTCGACTTCAACAGCCGCTTCTACGCCGACGACGACCTCATCGTGGGCGCCGCTGACCCGTTCCAGCTCTTCCGCATCATGAGCGAGATCGTCGGCGCCGGCGCGCACCTGCCGACCTCCGGCGTGAACTTCATGCTCGACCAGTGCCACAACATCGAGCCGAAGATCCCCGGCCAGATCCGCTCGGTGATGAACGTGCAGGAGGCCACGGCCAAGGCGCTGCTGGTCGACAGGGAGGCGCTCGCCGAGGCCCAGACCTCCGGGGACGTGCTCGGCGCCAACGGCGTCCTCATGGACGCCTACAACACCGACGTGCGCGGGCTGCTCGCCGACCTGCGCGAGAGCCAGGGCCTCCCGCGAGACCCGTACGCCGCCTTCGCCGCGACCGGGTACCTGGACCGCATCGCCGCTGAGCGCATCGGCGGGGCCCAGGCGAGCTGGGGGGCCTGACGATGACGACGACGAACGCCGCGGTGGGCGAGCTGCTGGAGCGCTCGCACCAGCTGGGTGCCGACCCGAAGAACACCAACTACGCCGGCGGCAACACCTCCGCCAAGGGCACCGGCGTCGACCCGGTCACCGGCTCCGACGTCGACCTGCTGTGGGTCAAGGGCTCCGGCGGAGACCTCGGCACGCTCACCGAGGCGGGCCTGGCGGTGCTGCGCCTCGACAGGGTGCGCGCGCTGCGCGGGGTCTACCCCGGCGTGGAGCGCGAGGACGAGGTGGTCGCCGCGTTCGACCACTGCCTGTTCGGGAGGGGCGGCGCTGCACCGTCCATCGACACGGCCATGCACGCCCTCGTGGAGGCCGCCCACGTCGACCACCTCCACCCGGACGCCGGCATCGCGCTGGCCACCGCCGCCGACGGCGAGGCGCTGACGGGGGAGGTCTTCGGGGGCCGCGTGGTGTGGGTGCCGTGGCGCCGCCCCGGCTTCCAGCTGGGCCTCGACATCGCCGAGGTCGCCGCGAGCAACCCCCAGGCCATCGGCTGCGTCCTCGGCGGGCACGGCATCACCGCCTGGGGTGCGACCAGCGAGGAGTGCCGGCAGCGGTCGCTGGAGATCATCCACACCGCCGAGCGGTACCTGGACACGAAGACCGCCGAGCTGGCGGCCCGCGGTGAGCACCCCTTCGGCGCCGAGCTCGACGGGTACGGCCCGCTCGAGCCGGCCGAGCGCCGCGAGCGCGCCGCCGCGCTGGCACCGGTGCTGCGCGGGCTGGCGAGCACGGACGCGCCGCAGGTCGGGGCGTTCACCGACGCCGGTGTCGTCCTGGAGTTCCTGGCGCGGGCCGAGCACCCGCGGCTGGCGGCGCTCGGCACGAGCTGCCCCGACCACTTCCTGCGCACCAAGGTCCGCCCGATGGTGGTCGACCTCCCGGCGACGGCGTCGCTGGAGGAGGTGCTGGCGCGGCTGCCCGAGCTGCACCGGGCCTACCGGGAGGACTACCTGGCCTACTACCACCGCCACGCGGTCACCGAGGGGCCCGACACCTCCCCGTCGGTGCGGGGCGCCGACCCGCTGGTGGTCCTGGTCCCCGGGGTGGGGATGTTCACCTACGGCCGCGACGCTCAGACCGCGCGGGTGGCGGGCGAGTTCTACGTCAACGCGATCAACGTCATGCGGGGGGCGGAGGCGGTCAGCAGCTACGCGCCCATCGCCGAGGCCGAGAAGTTCCGCATCGAGTACTGGGCGCTGGAGGAGGCCAAGCTCGCGCGGATGCCGGAGCCGAAGGCCCTCGCCACCCGCGTGGCCCTGGTGACGGGCGCTGCGTCGGGCATCGGCCTGGCGACGGCGAAGCGGCTGGCCCGCGAGGGCGCCTGCGTCGTCGTCGCCGACCTCGACCTCGCGAAGGCGCAGGCCGCGGCCGCTGAGATCGGCGATCTCGTGGGTGCGGAGCGAGGGGCGGACGTGGCGGTCGGCGTCGCCGTCGACGTCTCCGACAGCGCCGCTGTGGCGGCGGCGGTCACCGAGGCGGTCCTGGCGTTCGGCGGGCTCGACCTCGTGGTCAACAACGCGGGCCTGTCGCTGAGCAAGCCGCTGCTGGACACCACCGAGCGCGACTGGGACCTCCAGCACGACGTCATGGCCAAGGGCTCCTTCCTCGTCTCCCAGGCCGCGGCGCGCGTGATGGTCGCGCAGGGCATGGGCGGCGACGTCGTCTACATCTCGTCCAAGAACAGCGTCTTCGCGGGGCCGAACAACATCGCCTACTCCGCCACCAAGGCCGACCAGGCCCACCAGGTGCGGCTGCTGGCCGCCGAGCTGGGCGAGCACGGCATCCGCGTGAACGGCATCAACCCCGACGGCGTGGTGCGCGGGTCCGGGATCTTCGCCGGCGGGTGGGGGGCCTCGCGAGCGGAGGTCTACGGGGTGGAGGAGTCCGAGCTGGGCTCCTTCTACGCCCAGCGCACGCTGCTCAAGCGCGAGGTGCTGCCCGAGCACGTGGCCGACGCGGTGTTCGTGCTCACCGGCGGGGAGCTGTCGCGGACGACCGGCCTGCACGTGCCGGTCGACAGCGGCGTGGCCGCCGCCTTCCTCCGATGACCCCCTCCCCCGCCGTGATCATGGACGTCCGGAGCACCCTCCGCCGTGATCGTGGACGATCGGCCACCCGGAGGGGGCGGTGAGCCTCCACGCGGCGGTCGACCTCGGAGCTTCCAGCGGCCGCGTGATGCTCGGCGACGTCGGCGGCGGCCGCCTGGACCTCGTGGAGGCCGCGCGCTTCCGCAACGGGGGCGTCGAGGTGTCCGCCGGCGCGGGCACCCTCGACAGCGCCCTCCACTGGGACGTGCTCGGCCTGTGGCAGGACGCCCTCACCGGGCTGCGCCGCGCCGGTGAGCTGGCGGCGCAGCTCCCCGGCGGGCGCGCCGGGCGCGTGCAGACGGTCGGCGTGGACACCTGGGCCGTCGACTACGCCCTCCTCGCCGCCGACGGGTCGCTGCTGGGGAACCCGCGGTCCTACCGCGACGAGCGCACCGACGGCCTGCTCGACCAGCTCGACGCCCGCACCAGCCCCGAGCGGCTGTACGAGCGCAACGGCCTGCAGCGGCTGCCGTTCACCACCCTCTACCAGCTGCTCGCCGAGGCCCGAGGCCCGCACCTCGACCGCGCGAGCACCCTGCTCCTGCTGCCCGACCTCCTCGGGTACTGGCTGTCCGGGCACGTGGGCGCGGAGTCGAGCAACGCCTCCACCACGGGCCTCGCCGACGTCCGCACCGGCCGCTGGGCGCCCGACCTCGTGGCCCTGGCGAGCGCGGGCGGCGTGGACGTCGGGCCCCTGCTCCCCCCGGTGCACGACGCCGGCCGCGTGCTCGGGGAGCTGCGCCCCGCGGTGGCCGCCGCCACCGGGCTCGAGGGCGCGCAGCTCGTGGCGGTGGGCACGCACGACACCGCCTCAGCCGTCGTCGCCGTCCCCGCAGCCACCGAGCGCTTCGCCTACGTCGCCTGCGGCACCTGGGCCCTGGTGGGCGTGGAGCTCGCCGGACCGGTGACCAGCCCGGAGAGCCTCGCCGCGGGGTTCACCAACGAGCGCGGCGTGGACGGGCGGGTCCGGTACCTCCACAACGTCATGGGTCTGTGGGTGCTGCAGGGCTGCCTGGCCGACTGGCGCCTGGACGCCGACGCCCTGCCGGGCCTGCTCGAGGCGGCGGCCGCCGAGGTCGGCGGGGTGGTGGTGGACGTCGACGCCCCCGCCTTCCTCGCCCCGCCGAGCGCCCACCGGCCGATGGTGGCGCGCCTCCGCGAGGCCGCGCGCGCGTCCGGCCAGCAGGTGCCGCGGGAGCGTCCCGCCGTCGTGAGGTGCGTCCTCGACAGCCTGGCCTCAGCGTTCGCCCGCGCCGTCGACGACGCGGCGCGCCTGTCGGGCAAGCAGGTCGACGTGGTGCACGTGGTGGGCGGGGGTGCGCGCAACGCCCTGCTCTGCCAGCTCACGGCCGACGCCTGCGGCCGCCCGGTGCTCGCCGGTCCGGTGGAGGCCACCGCGCTGGGCAACGTGCTCGTGCAGGCGCGGGCCGCCGGGACGCTCTCCGGTGAGCTGGAGGACCTGCGCGCGCTCGTCCGCGACACGCACCACCTCCTCCGGTACGACCCCCGCTGACGGCAGGAGGCCGACCGGCGCTCCCGGCCGGCACCTCGGCTGGCGGTCGACGCCCGACGGGCCAGGGTGGGGGCGTGAGCACACGGCACCACTGGGTCCCGGTCCGCTCGGAGCTGGTGTGGGAGGTGCTGAGCGACCCGTGGAACTACCCGGTGTTCGTGGTCGGCACGGCTCACCTGCGCGCCGTCGAGGGCGACTGGCCGGTCGTCGGGGCGGTGCTGCACCACTCCTTCGGGGCCTGGCCGCTCATGCAGCGCGGCACGTCGACCCTCGACGGCGTGGACCCGGGGAAGCGCCTCGAGCTGACCGCGAAGGGATGGCCGCTGGGTGAGGCGCGCGTGGTGATCTCCCTGCTCGGCCGCGGTGACGGGACGATCGTCACGATCGAGGAGGACGCCGTCTCCGGTCCCGGCAGCTGGGTCCCCCGGCCGCTGCGGGCCCTCGTCATCGGGCTGCGCAACAAGGAGCTGCTCGCCCGCCTGGAAGACCTCGCCGTGGGACGCCTCGACGCCTCCCCCGCCGCCGAGCGGGCAGCGGGAGAGGCGTCCGAGACGGCCGGCTGAGCCCTCGGGTCGCCGGCCGCGCGGCCCTCAGCTCGACGACGACGTCGACGCCACTCCGTCCAGCGCCTGCTCGACGGCGTCGAGCAGCGGCGAGCCGGACGGCACGCTGCCGGGCGCGGACGCCGAGAGCGCCATGGTCCGCACGTCGCGCTCGAGCAGCGGCGCGATCCGCCGGGCGGCCTCGGCGTCGTCCTGCCCCACCCCGGCTGCGACGAGCGCCGCGGACACGGCGTCCCACGCGCGGGCGTCGTCGAGGAGCTCGCGGACGGAGGAGCCGAGGCCCACGGGCCGGGACGGCCGGCCGAGGGCTGCGGCCAGCGGCAGGGAGAAGGCGTGCTCGCCGCTGCCGACGCGCACCGGCTCGCTGCCGTCGGGCAGGTGGACGACCGCCCGCGCGCCCGGCGGCACCACGACGTCGAGGCGCCAGGCGCCGCCCTCCGCGCGCCAGCCAGCCGAGGCCCGGCCGTACGGGGTGTCGTGCCACGCGGACGCGCTGGTCAGCCCACCACCGGGCCGCGGCGCCACGACGATCTCGCGGTAGCCCGCGGTGCTCGGGTCACCGGCGGGGTCGGAGGCCGGCGCGAGCCCGGCCAGGGTGCGGTGCATCCAGTCGGCCACGGCGCCGAGCGCGTAGTGGTTGAACGACGTCATCTCGCCGGGGTTGATGGTGCCGTCGGGGAGCATCGAGTCCCACCGCTCCCACACCGTCGTGGCGCCCATGGTCACCGGGTACAGCCAGCTGGGCACGCGCCGCTGCAGCAGCAGGCGGTGCGCCACGTCGACGTGCCCGGTCAGCGTGAGGGCGTCCGTCACCAGGGGCGTCCCCACGAAGCCGGTGCTGATCCGGAAGCCCGACGTGCGCACGAGGTCGGCCAGGCGGTCGCCGGCGTGCTGGCGGGCGCCGTCGGGGAGCAGGTCCCAGCAGATCGCCACGGCGTAGACGGTCGGGCAGTCCGAGAGCACGCGCCCGGAGCCCGTCACGTACTCGGCCGTGAAGGCCCGCCGCACCCGCTGCGCGACGTCGTCCCAGTGCGCGGCGTCCTCGTCACGCCCCAGCACCCGTGCGGTCCGGGCCAGCAGCTCGGCACCGCGGGCCAGGTGGGCGGTGGCGATGACGTCCGGGTCCGCCTGAGCTGCGGCGGCGTCGTCCGGGGGCGCGGTCGGGTCGAGCCAGTCGCCGAACTGGAACCCGCCCGCCCACAGCAGGTCCTCCCCCGCCTCGCGCAGCAGGCGCTCCACCCAGGCGACCATGCTCGGCCACTGGCGCGCCAGCACGGCGGTGTCGCCGGTGCGCTCGAAGACCACCCACGGGACGACGACGCCCGCGTCGCCCCACGCCGCCGCCGGGACCGGCGCGCCGTCAGCGCCGAACACGCCCGGACCCGACAGGACGTCGGGGACGACGAACGGCACCGCGCCGTCCACCTGGTCGGCGGCGACGTCCTTCAGCCAGCTGGTCCAGAAGCCGCCCGATCGCGTGAGGAAGGACGCGGTGGGGCTGAAGACCTGGGCGTCGCCGGTCCAGCCGAGGCGCTCGTCGCGCTGCGGGCAGTCGGTGGGGACGTCCACGGCGTTGCCCTGCCAGCCGCGCAGCACGTTGGCGTGCAGCTGGTCGAGCAGCGGCTCGGAGGAGGAGAAGCCCCCCGCAGGCTCGAGGTCCGAGGTGATGACGACGCCCTCGACGTCGTCGCTGGTCAGGTGCGTCAACCAGGCCGGACCGGACACCTCGGCGTAGCGGAAGCCGTGGAAGGTGAAGCGCGGCTCGAGCACCTGCGCGCCCGCCGACGCGCCCGCCGCGAGGTCGTAGGTGTCGGTGGCCCTCGCCGTGCGCAGCGGCCGCACGCCGAGCGCGCCGTGCTCGAGGACCTCCGCCTGGCGGACGACGACGCGGTCGCCCTCCTGCACGGCCAGCTCCGGTCGCAGCCGCAGGCGCAGGTGCCCGACGACGTTCTCCCCGAGGTCGACGCGGACCGTCGTCTGGCCGGGGTCCGCGCCGGCCCCGGGGCCGTCGAGCACCTCGAGGGCCTGCGGCCGGACCGCGCGGACCGCCCGCACCGGGGCGGAGTCCGCAGCCGCCAGCTCGGCCTCCGGCAGGGGCAGCTCGATGACGGGCTGCCAGTCGCCGTCGTCGAAGCCGGGCTGCAGCCAGGCGTCGTCGCGGAGCCGCAGGTCCACGTGCTCGCCGTCGTAGAGGTCGTCCTCCAGCACCTCGCTCGGGCTCGTCCGCCAGCTCGCGTCGGTGACGACGCGGTCGGTGCTCCCGTCGGCGTAGGTCAGCTCGAGCTGGGCGAGCAGCGCCCGCTGGGTGCCGTACAGCGCGCGGCGCCCGCCCCAGGCCAGGCGCCCCCGCCACCAGCCGCTGCCGAGCAGCGCACCCACCGCGTTGTCGCCCTCGACCAGCAGGTCGGTGACGTCGTGGGTGCGGTACCGCAGGCGGGAGCGGTACGCGGTCCAGCCCGGTGCGAGCAGCTCGTCCCCCACGCGGCGGCCGTTGAGGTGCGCCTCCACGAGGCCGTGCGCGGTCAGGTGGAGGCGCGCGCGGACCAGACCGGGACGGACGGTGAAGATGCGGCGCAGGCGCGGAGCCGGCGAGGCGACCGGGGCGCCGGGCTCGCCGGGCGGGTCGGCGGTGACGAGGGCGGCGCTCCAGTCCTCGCGCCGCAGCAGCCCCGCCTCGACGGGCTCGGGCGCCGACCACGGCGAGGTGGCTCCGTCCGCGCCGGTGGCGCGCACCTGGGCGCTGACCCGCTGGCCGCTCGTGAGCGGGGCGAAGGGCCAGGGGACGAGCACCTGGTCGGCGGAGTCCACGGGGGCCGCAGCGGCGACCACCCGGCCGTCGTCGTCGACGAGGCGCAGCTCGTAGCGGGCCTGCACCCAGTCGCGGGGGCCGGGGGCGACCTGCCAGGACAGCCGCGGCGCGCCGCCACCGATGCCGACCGCCTCACCCGCGCGGTGGTGCTCCACCCGCAGCACCGCCACGCTCGGGGCCGCCCCGGCCGACGTGGGGGCGGGGGTGGTCGCTGCCTGGTCCGTCGTCATCGACGCGCCTCACCATCTCGTTTTGGAACGTTTCATTCTTGACCCTACGGGTCCGCGCCCCACTCGTGTCAACCCGCTAGCGGACCTCCCCGCACACCCGTCTGCCCGCCCCTGTCCCCCTCCTCTCCCGCACTTGCCGCGGAACGTGCGCCATGGGGCGCCCGAGAAGCGCACTTGCCGCGGAAAGTGCGGGAATGACGGGGACGAGGAGGACGACGACGACAGCGGGCGGGCGCGTCAGCGCAGCGCGGCGCGCAGGGCGGTGATGACGGGCATGTCGGCGGGCAGCCACGCCACCCCGCCCAGCCAGTCGTCGAGCTCGAGCCAGCGCAGGGCGTCGTGGTCCTCCAGGGGGCGCGGCTCACCCTCGAGCACCCGGGCCCACCACACGCGCATCACGCCCACGCCCGGCAGCGGCCACACGCCGGCGTCGGCGTAGAGCCCGCCGGTGCCCTCACCGGCGTGCGGCACGAGCTCCGCCCCGAGCTCCACCTGCACGCCCAGCTCCTCGCGGAGCTCGCGCCGCAGCGCGTCGGCCGGTACCTCCCCCGGCTCCACCTTGCCGCCGGGCAGCTCCCACCCGCCGGCCAGCGCCGACGGCCTTCTGCGCCGGGCGGCGAGCAGGCGGCGGGGCGCCGCGAGGTCGTCGACCAGCGCAGCGCCCACCACCAGCAGCCCTCGGCCGCCGGTGGTGGGCTGCTCGCCGGACGTCAGGCGGCCTCGCCGCCGGCCCGGACGCTGCTCACGGGCAGCGACGTGCGGCCACCGGGGTGGCCGACGTCGGTGGAGGCGAAGTGGCAGGCGATCTGGTGGCCGGGCCCGCCGCCGTCCTTCTCCACCAGCGGGGGCTCGGTGGTCGCGCAGACCTCCTGCGCCTTCCAGCAGCGGGTGCGGAAGCGGCAGCCCGAGGGCGGGTTCAGCGGGGACGGGACGTCGCCCTCCAGCACGATGCGCTCCGTCGCCGCGGTCCGCGCGACCTCGGGGTCCGCCGAGGGGGCGGCGGACAGCAGCGCCTGCGTGTAGGGGTGCATGGGACGGTCGTAGATGTCGTCCTTGGGTCCGATCTCCACGACCTTGCCCAGGTACATCACCGCGACGCGGTCGGAGATGTGGCGCACCACCGAGAGGTCGTGGGCGATGAACATGTAGGCGATGCCCAGCTCGGCCTGCAGGTCCTCGAGGAGGTTGACGATGCCCGCCTGGACGGACACGTCCAGGGCGGAGACCGGCTCGTCGAGGACGAGGAGCTTGGGACCGAGGGCCAGCGCGCGGGCGATGCCGATGCGCTGGCGCTGGCCGCCGGAGAACTCGTGCGGGTAGCGGTTGCCGTGCTCGGGCGAGAGCCCCACCAGCTGCAGCAGCTCGCGCACGCGCTCCTTGCGGGCGGCCTTGTCGGGCACGGTCCCGTGGATGACCAGCGGCTCGCCGATGATGTCGTTGACCGGCATCCGCGGGTTGAGCGAGGCGTACGGGTCCTGGAAGACGATCTGCAGGTCGCGGCGGACCGGCCGCAGGTCCTTCTCGGACAGGCCGATGAGCTCCTTGCCGTCGAACCGCACCGAGCCGGACGTCGGCTTGTGCAGCTGCAGCAGCGCGCGGCCCGTCGTCGACTTGCCGCAGCCCGACTCCCCCACCACGCCGAGGGTCTCGCCGGCGTCGAGGCTGAAGCTCACGCCGGAGACGGCCTGCACGTGGTTGACCACGCGCTGGATCACGCCGCCCCCGCGGACGGGGAAGTTCATGACCAGGTCGCGCACGTCGAGCAGGTGCGTGTCGCGCTCGGCGTCCGACGGGCGCACCGGGGACTGCGGGGTGTGCTGCCCCGTGCCCGGTGTCTGGTGCGTGCTCACGAGGAGACCTCGCTCTCAGCGCGGAAGAAGAGGGTGGGGTCTTCGGCGGCCAGCAGCTCGTCGCTGTGGTGGCACGCCGCGAAGTGGTCGGGGCTGACCACGGGCAGCACCCGACCGGTGGGTGCGCCCGCTGCTCCAGCCGCCGACGCGGGCGCTCCGCGGTGGCGCAGCTCGGGCTCGCTGGCCCGGCAGTCCTCGCGGACCAGCGGGCAGCGGGGACCGAAGGGGCAGCCCCGCGGCAGGGAGATGAGCGAGGGCGGGGAACCCTTGATCGGGCGGAGCCGCTCACCGGCCCGGCTGCCCTCCGCCGACGGCGTCGAGCCCAGCAGCCCCACGGTGTAGGGCATGAGGGGCTTGCTGAACACCTCGCGCGTCGTGCCGATCTCCACCGGCTTGCCCGCGTACATGACGAGCACGCGGTCGGCGACCTGCGCGATGACCCCGAGGTCGTGGGTGATGAAGACGATCGCGGCACCGACCGCGTCCTTGACGGACATGAGGGTGTCCAGCACCTGCGCCTGCACCGTCACGTCCAGGGCGGTGGTCGGCTCGTCGGCGATGATGACGTCCGGGTCGTTGATGATCGCCATGGCGATCATCGCGCGCTGCCTCATGCCGCCGGAGAACTCGTGCGGGTAGGCCCGCAGCCGCGCCTCGGCCTGCGGGATGCCGACGAGGTCGAGCATCTCCTTGGCCCTCTTGAGCGCGACCTTCTGCGGCACGGCGCTGTGGGAGCGCACCGCCTCGGCCAGCTGGTCGCCGACCGTGTAGACGGGATTCATCGCCGTCATCGGGTCCTGGAAGATCATGCTGACGCGGCGGCCGCGCAGCCCCCGCTGCTGGCGCGCGCTCATCGTGAGCACGTCCTCGCCGCGGAACAGGATCCGGCCGGTGATCTGGGCGCTGCGCGGCAGCAGGCCCATGACCGCCATGGACGAGACGGACTTGCCGGAGCCGGACTCCCCGACGATCCCGAGCACCTCGCGGGGCGCCACGGAGTACGTCATGCCGCGCACGGCGCGGACGACGCCGTCCTCGGTGGGGAAGGCCACGGTGAGGTCCTCGACCTGCAGCACCGGCTGCTCGGCCCGTCCCGCGGCCTGCTGGGCGGCGCTCACGAGCGCACCCTCGCCTGGCGCGGGTCGAAGGCGTCGCGCAGGCCGTCGCCGATGAAGTTGACGCTCAGCGCGATGAGCACGATGAACAGGCCGGGCCACCAGAACAGCCAGGGCCTGGTGGTGAAGGCCGACTCGTAGTTGCTGATGAGCAGGCCGAGGGAGGTCTCCGGCGGCCGCACTCCGAGACCGAGGTAGCTCAAGGCGCTCTCCACGAGGATCGCGACGGCGATGGTCAGCGTGGCGGACACGATGATGACGCCGAGGCTGTTGGGCAGGATGTGCTTGAAGATGATGCGGCTGCTGGAGGCGCCCATGGCGCGCGCGGCCTCGACGAACTCCTTCTCCCGCAGGGACAGGAAGCTGCCGCGCACGAGGCGCGCCAGGGACGTCCAGAGCAGGACGCCGAGGATCGCCCCGAACAGGGCGATCGGGAGGGCCCCGTAGCGGCGGCCGAGGACCGCACCGATGACGATCACCGGGATGGTGATGAAGACGTCGGTGACCCGCATGAGGAGGCTGTCGGCCCAGCCGCGGTAGTAGCCGGCGAGGGCCCCGACGAGCGTGCCGATCACCGTGGCGACGATGCCGACCATGAAGGCGATGATCAGCGACCGCTGCGCCCCGCGCATGGTGAGCGCGAAGTAGTCGATGCCGATGTTGTCCTGGCCGAAGGGGTGGTCGCCCCAGGCCAGACCGTCGCCGTCGAACCACGGGATGAGGTCGAGCGTGGGACGCCCGCCGTTCTCGATGGGCGTGGGCTGCGTGAAGCCGTAGTGCCACCAGCCGGGGATGCCGGCGAAGCCGATGGAGCTGAACGCCAGCACCACCACGAAGAGCAGCACGGCCATGCCGCCCAGGGCCCCGCGGTGGCGGAAGAACCGCCGGCGGACCAGCTGCCCCTGGGACAGGGCGACGACGGAGAGCCCCGAGGCGTCGCCGGCGTCACCGGTGGAGCCCGGTCCGCTGGGCTCGCCGGCGGTCGTGCGGGGGTCGGTGGTGGTCATGAGAGGCGGATCCTCGGGTCGAGGTAGGCGTAGACGAGGTCGGCCACGATGTTGAGGAGCAGCACCGCGGCAGCGGAGACGATGAAGAACGCCATCACCGGTGGTGGGTCGACCGTGTAGACGCCGCTGATGAACAGCGCACCCATGCCCTGCCAGCCGAAGATGCGCTCGGTGATGACCGCACCGCCGACGACGGCGGCGAAGTCCAGCGCCACCAGCGTGGTCACGGGGATGAGCGCGTTGCGGAACGCGTGGCGCATGATCACGGTGCGCTCCGTCAGGCCCTTGGCGCGCGCGGTGCGCACGTAGTCCTGGTTCATCGTCTCGAGCATGCTCGACCGCGTGTAGCGCGTGTACTGCGCGAACGAGATGAGCACCAGCGTCACGCTCGGGAGCACCAGGTGCGTCAGCGTGTCGAGCGTGGTCTGCCAGAGGGTGCCCGTGAAGTTGGGCGTGTTGGAGCCGATGGTCGCGATGGGTCGCCCGAAGGAGTTCGCGACGTAGTCGGGCCAGGCGTACATGAGCCAGTCGGCGAAGCTGAGCGCGGCGACCACCGCGGCCGAGAGCACCGCGGCGCGAGCGGCCCGGCTCCTGTCGATGCCGCCGATGCCGGCTCCGATGCCGCCGGCCACGACCAGCGTGACGACGAACAGCCCCAGCAGGAGCGGCCACGTCGGGTCGGCGAGGACGCCGACCGTGGCCACGTAGATGACGATCCCCACGACGGCTCCGGCCAGCGAGGCGTAGAGCACGCGGCGCGCCGCGAGCCCGGAGACCAGCGCGGTGATGCCGACGGCGGCGGCCAGGCCGAGCACGGAGACCCCGACGGGCCCGAGGCTCGGACGCGCCAGGAAGTCCGTCTGCGAGACGACCACCAGGACCGCGGCGACGACGAGGAAGCCGCCCGCGAAGGCGACGCCGCGCCGGGCCCAGGTGCGCCCGCCCACGAGGCTGGCGCCGAAGAGGCCACCGACCACGGCCAGCACCAGCAGCACGGGGAGCGGTACGGCGGGGTCACCGAGCCAGTCGTTGAAGGCGATCGCGCCGAACTGCTTGAGCAGCACGGCCGCCCAGAAGATGGGCAGCGAGTAGAAGACGAAGGAGAAGAACGTGATCGTGTAGTCGAAGCTCGTGTACTGGCGCAGCGCGGACACGATGCCGACCGCGATGCCCGTGACGATGGCCAGGACGGTGGAGAGCAGCACCAGGCGCAGCGTGCTGCTCAGCGCCAGGCCGAGCAGCGGTGCGACGGCCTGGCCGGTGCGGTTCACACCGAGGCTGCCGGCCCCCCAGAGGTAGCCGAGCAGGTCGCCCAGCCAGTGGAAGTAGCGCAGCACCACGGGGGTGTTGAGCTGCATGATCTCGGTGCGCGACGCGATGCGGGCGGCACGGTCACCGGGGTTGGTGATGCCGTACAGGTCCTCGAGCGGGTCGCCAGCGTTGGCGACGAGCACGTACATGAGGAACGTGGCGACGAAGAAGACGCCGATCGAGATCAGCAGGCGCCTCAGGACGAAAGCGACCACGGGTGGAAACCCCTTTGCGGACGGACGGTCCGGACGAGCACGCTGGGCACCCCGGCACAGGGCCAGGTCGGTCCGCGTGGCGCGCAGGCGCGCGCCCACGACCGACCTAGGTTGCTCCTGCTCTCCACGGAGCGTGGAGGCGGGGGGGGTGCTCGAGCCCGTCGGTGCGGACGGGGACGGCCGTCAGCCGGCCCCCGCTGAGCGCGGGGGCCGGCTGACGGGGCAGGTCACGACTTCTGCGCGACAGCCCACTCGTTGTCGTTCCACGTCTGCTGGCTCTGGGCCGGCTGGAACGCGGGACCGGTGACCTCGGTGCTGTTGGCCTGCAGACCCGGGAAGGTGAAGATCGGCAGGGTCGCCACGTCGTCCCAGAGGACCTTCTCGATCTGGCCGATCGTCTGGTCCTGCTGGGCCGCGTCCGTCTGCGAGAGCAGCGTGGCGGTCAGCTGGTCGACCTGGGGGTTGGAGTACTTGCCGTTGTTGTTGCCGCCGCCGGTGACGTAGGTCGAGGCGGAGGAGGAGACCAGCGGCGAGCCCGACCAGGCGAAGAGCGCCACGTCGAAGTTGCCGGCGGCGAGGCCGTTGCCGAAGAAGTCCTGCTGGCCCGCGTCCTCGACGTTGAAGCCGGCCTGGTCGCAGGAGGCCTTGATGAGGGAGACCTCGTCGGTGCGGCGCTGGTTCGGGGTCTGGTAGCCGACGCGCACGGTCACGCCGGTCTTGCCGCCCAGCAGCTGCTTGGCCTGCTCGATGTTCGGCTGGTCGTACTGGCCGGCGTAGGAGGCCTGGACGACCTGCTGGTAGCCCTCCTGGAACGCCAGCTTGTAGCGGGAGTTCAGCACGGTCGCGTTCTCGTTGACCGGCTTGATGAGGTTGTCGACGATCTGCTGGCGCGGCACGCACAGGGCGAACGCCTTGCGCAGGTTCGCGTCCTTGAACTCGCCCTGGAAGTTGAAGTCCAGGTGCTCGAACGTGTACTCGTCACCCTGGTCGATCTTGACCGAGCTGCCGATGGCCTGCAGCTGCTTGAGGATGTCCTGCGCCGGCTGCGGCCGCGCCACCTGGATCTCGCCGTTGGCCAGGGCCTGGGCCTGGGCGGTGGCGTCGATGAAGCGGATGACGATGGTGCCCGTCTTGGCGGGGGTGCCCCACCACTTCGGGTTCGCCTTCAGCGTGATGGACTGCCCGGCCTGCCAGGAGTCGATCATGTACGGGCCGGAGGACGGCCAGTTGTCCTTGTCGACGGTCCCGGGCTTGCCGATGAAGCCGGTGTTGTAGAACTTCGCCAGCGCGGCCACCTGGTCGGAGGTGTTGTTGGTGATGGCGCCGATGAGGTCGGAGACGCCGGCGTTCTTCGCGACGATGTGCGCGGGCATGATCGAGCCGGCGCCGAACATGCCGGCCCAGTCCGCGAAGACCTTGGTGTAGGTCACGGTGACCGTCTTGTCCCCGGCCTTGCACTGGGGGATGTTCATGTCCTCGTAGCCGGTGGTCCCGGCCGAGGAGAAGCCCGACAGCGGGTTGCCGTTCTCGTCCTTCTCCTGGCTGGTGAACTTGCCGGAGTTGGCGGCCCAGGCGAGGACCATGTCCTCGCAGCCGAGGGCCTGCCCGTCGGACCAGACGGCCTTGTCGTTGAACGTGTACTTGACGGTCAGCGGGTCGTCGCTCGTCTTCTCGACGGTGCCGAACTCCTTGTCGTCCAGCACGCCGCCGTCCGGACCGAAGTCCCAGAAGCCCCCGAGCACGTTGTTCAGCACGACGGTGTTCTGCACCGCGTTCTGGTCCGCCGTGTTGTTGTTGTAGGAGTTGAACTCCTGCTCGTGGGCCACGGTGATGGTGGCGTTGCTCGTGCCGGCGGAGCTGGAGCCGCTGCTGGCACCACCGGTGCTCCCGCCGCGGTCGGCGGAGCATCCGGAGATGAGCAGGGCGCCGCCGGCGAGGACGGCGAGAGCAGCAGTGGCTCTGCGAGAGGTGATCACGCGGGGAGGACCCTTCGTCGGGCGTCGCGGTTCGGGCGCGCTGCAGGTCGTGCGGCGCGGCCCGTGTGGACGGCTCACTCCACCCCGCACATCCGCAAGTCCGCAACAGGCTGACGCGGATTCCCGGCTCGCCGTTACCGATTCGCAACCGGACGAGGGAACGGTGAACACCCGTTGTTCACCGCATGATCACGCGCGGTGAGCCCCTCTGCCGCTCGATCGACCTGCGGCGACGCCCTCGGACCGGGTGCGAGCCCGGGCCCGCAGCAGCTCCACGGCCACCGGGAGCACGGACACGAGCACGATGAGGATGAGGATCACCTCGATGTTGTCCCGCACGAAGGCGATCCCGCCCAGCAGGTAGCCGAGGGTGGTGACCCCGGCCCCCCACAGCACTCCCCCCGCGACGTTCCACGCCGCGAAGTGGCGGTAGTCCATGCGCCCGACGCCGGCGACGACGGGGACGAAGGTGCGCACCACCGGCACGAAGCGCGCCAGCAGCACCGCCCGACCGCCGTACCTGTCGAAGAAGGCGTAGGCGTCCTCGACGTACTTCGGCTTGAAGAACCGGGCGTCCTGCTTCTTGAAGACCGCCGGGCCGAGGCGCCGCCCGATGAGGTAGCCGCACTGGTCGCCCAGCACCGCCGCCAGCGGGACCAGCACCAGGGCCAGCCACAGCGGCACCTGCAGCACACCGGTGGCGATGAGGAGCCCGCCGGTGAACAGGAGGGAGTCGCCGGGCAGGAAGAAGCCGACGAGCAGACCCGACTCCACGAAGACGATCGCGAGGATGCCCACGAAGCCCAGCGTGCGGATCAGCGTGTCGGGGTCCAGCCACGACGGGCCCAGCGCGAGGATCGGGGTCACACCTCCCAGGCTAGGGTCCGCCGACGGGCCCTGGAGCCGGTTCTGCGGCGTCGGGTGCCACCCCGTGGGCCAGCGGGACGCCCGCGGTCCGCAGCCAGGCGAGCTCCTCCGCGGAGGTCGGCCCGCGCGCCAGGAGCTGGGCCCCGAGCGCCTCGGAGAACGCGACCAGCCCCGTGACCAGCGCTCGCCGGTGGCGGCTGGTCGCCACGCCGGCCACCACGCGCCGGTGCACCACGACCACCTCGGGCTCGAGGGCCAGGACGCGCTCGCCGCCGCGGTCCACGGCGGCCCCCACCTCCAGGGCGAGGCGGAGCCCGTCGCGGCGCAGGGGTGCGAGCGCGGAGCGCAGCTGGTCCAGGTCGCCGGCCTCGGCCTCCCCCAGCACCTGCAGGACCAGCCGGGAGGGGTCGACCGCGGCCGTGCGGCGCGCGAACGCCGGGATCGTCGCGGTGGCGGGGCTGGCCCTCACCAGCACCCACCCCGCCAGGTCGCGCGACGCGTCGAGGGCGTCGGCCAGGGCGGCGGCCTCCAGGGGGCCGGAGGCGCCCACGGCACGGGCCTCGGAGAACCAGGCGCCCGGAGCGGCGGTGCCCCGGGGGAAGGCGGTCTCGGCGTCGTGCCCGACGAGCGCGCCGTCGGCGAGCGACAGCACCGGCTGGAACGCGGTGCGCAGGCCGCCCTGCTCGTCCAGCCCCTCCAGCCGCGAGCGCACCGCGCGGGCTCTTCCCTCCGCGGCGTCCTCCGCTTCGACGAGACCCATGACGGCGCGCCCCAGCGCGGCCAGCGCCTCGGCGTCGGGAGCCCCCAGGTGGGGGTCGGGGCGCTGGGAGAAGGCGCACAGCGTCCCGTAGGGGGTGCCGTCGGCGCGGTGCAGCACCGCGCCCACGTGGGAGCCGATCGACATGGCGCGCACGTCGGGGTGGTACGCGACGGCGGAGTCCGCCGTGTCGGGGACGGCGCCCGGGAGCCGGCCGCGCACGAGCAGGTCGCACACGGTGCCCTCCCGGGGCTCGGAGGTCCCGGCGGCGAAGGGGACCCGCACGCGGGCGACGACGTTGCGGAAGCGGCGCTGACCGCCCTCGAGCACGCTGATGAAGGCGACGTCGACGCCCACCTGCGCCCTGGCCACCTCCAGCAGCGCGTCCACGCCGCGGTCCACGGCGGCGGGCACCGGCGGGCGCCCGCCCACCGCGGGGACCGCGCCGCCGGCCGTCCCCGGGGCCCTGACCGACCACACGCCCGAGCTGCTGAGCGGCGCGCTGCGGCGTCCCCGCCGAGCCCGCTTGTCGGCGTACATGGCCTCGTCCGCAGCGCGCCAGGCACCGAGCAGCCCGTCCTGCCCGGTGCGCGTCGCCACCCCGCAGGACACGCCGATGCCCGCCGCGCCGAGCGCGGAGCGCACCCGGGCGGCGACCGCCACGGCCACCGCCCTCTCGGTGTCGGGCAGCAGCACCCCGAACTCGTCGCCCCCGAGGCGCACCACCGCGTCCTGCCCGCGGACCTGGGCGCGCAGCGCAGCGCCCGCCTGCCGGAGCACGTCGTCCCCGGCGTCGTGACCGGCGGTGTCGTTGAGCTGCTTGAGGCCGTCGAGGTCGAGCACCAGCACCGCGGTGGGCGTGCCGTGGCGCGCGGCGCGCTCCTCCTCGGCGAGGAGGGCCGCGTCCCAGGCACGGCGGTTGCCCAGGCCCGTCAGGGGGTCGGTGTGCGCGGCGGCCTCGGCGTTCTCGGCGCGGCGCACGACGTCGTCGAGGGCCAGCACCTGCTCGAGCAGCAGGCCGAGGAGGTCGGCCGCGGCGCGGACGCCGGGCAGGTGCGCGGCGAGGTCGGGGCGGGCCAGCTCGCTCGCGCCGCACAGGGCCCCGACGACGGCGCCCTGGCCGCTGAGGACGGGGACGACGACGAGGGAGGCGGCGTCCAGGCCGCTGGCGGCGCACGCCGCGGCGAAGGCGGGGACGTCCGCCACGACGGGCGCCACCGGCGGAGCGCCGCCGTCGAGGGCTGCGGCGGGCACCCCGGAGCGCCACGGCACGGCGGAGCTGCGCGCGCCCGCACCGGCGAGGTCGGCCAGCACCACCTGCTCGTCACCGCGCCGCCTGACGAGCCACCAGTGCTCCAGCCCGGTCCGCCCGGAGAGGTCGGCGAAGGCGCTGCGGGTGGCTGCGGAGAAGTCCAGCGCACCGCTGGGGACCGCCGGCCCGCGGGCAGCCGCCACCGCGGGCCGTGCGCTCTCCACACCACCAGCATCGGCTCTTCCGGCGCGGACCTGTGTCTCCCGTCCGCGGGTCGCGCTCCGCGCGTCCGGTCGGCGCCCGGCGGGCGGGAGGTGTCCGCTGCAGCCGTCCGTGGGAAGTTCCTGGGGATCTGGGATTCGCCAGACGGTGACGAATCGATCACTTAGCGTCGCTGCCGTGGCTCGAACTGCACGACACCGCGCACCGGTGCGCCCCCTCGTCGACGTCGGCGCCGTGACCCGCGCCGTGGTCACCACCGGTGCGCTCGCCGCCGTCCCCGTCATCGCGACGGCGGGTGCGGCGTCGGCGGCGGTGCCGGGCACCTCGCACAGCGGGACCCCGGCCGTGAAGGCGGCGGCGCACCTGTCGGTCGCCGCCGCACCGGTCGCCGCCAACGGGGCGCTGGGCGGCGGATCGGTCACCGTGCGCGCCGGTGACACCGTCTCGAAGATCGCGCGGGCCGCCGGGGTCAGCACGCAGGCCGTGCTCGCCGCCAACGGGCTCTCGTGGAGCTCCACCATCTACCCCGGGCAGGTCCTCGCCGTCCCCGGAGCCGGCGCGGCCCCCGCCGCACCGGCAGCGGCACCCGCCCCGGCGCGCGAGACGAGCGCCGGCGAGACCGCGGTCGCCGAGGCGAAGAAGCACGTGGGACTGGCCTACCGCTTCGGCGGGACGAGCCCGACCAGCGGCTTCGACTGCTCCGGCCTGGTGCAGTACGCCTACTCCAAGGTCGGCGTGGCCCTCCCCCGCACCTCGGGGGCCATGCGCTCCGCCGGGTACGCGGTCTCCGAGCCGCGCGTGGGCGACCTGGTGCTCTTCAACTCCTACGGCCACGTGGCGCTGTACGCCGGCGACGGCAAGATCATCGACTCGCCGCGCACCGGTGAGAGCGTCTCCGTCCGCTCCCTGTGGACCGACGACGTGCAGTTCCGCCGCGTCGCCTGAGGCCGGCGCACCGGCGCAGCCCGCCCTCCGGGTGCTGCGCAGTGCGCACTGCACTGCCCGGAGGCGCGACCCGTGCACCTCGCCCACTGACGCCGCCGGCGCACGACCCTACGTTCACGCTCCATCGCTCGACGGTGGAGAAGGAGGCAGGGCCGTGGCTGGTGGGACGCACGGAGTTGACGACTACGCGATGGGACGGGTGCCCGTGGGCGCCCGCTACTCGTGGTTCTCGGTGGCGGTGCAGCGCTTCGGGCAGGTGTCGGCGCTCAGCCAGTTCCTGCTGGGGGCCGCCCTCGGCTTCGGGATGGGCTTCTGGCAGGCGTTCCTGGCCTTCACCCTCGGGGCCGTCATCCTCGAGGTGGTCTCGATCTTCGTGGGGGTCATCGGCTGCCGCGAGGGCATGTCGACCTCGCTGGTGGCCCGCTGGCTGGGCTTCGGCCGCGGTGGCTCCGCCCTCATGGGCCTGGCCATCGGCATGAGCCTCGTCGGCTGGTTCGGCGTGCAGTCGGCGGTGTCCGCCCAGGGACTGGCCTCCACGGTCGGCGTCCTGCCGGTCTGGGGCTGGTCCATCGTCTTCGGCCTCGTGGTGACGGCCATCTGCGTCTTCGGGTTCGGCTCGATGGCCTGGACGGCCTACCTCACGGTGCCGTCGTTCCTCGTGCTCGTCGGCTGGGCGATCATCAGCGAGCTGTCGAAGACCGACGTCACGGCGCTCATGAGCTCCGCCCCTCCGGGCCCGCAGATCGACCTCGCCACCGGCACCACGCTCGTGGCCGGCGGCTTCATCGTCGGCGCCGTCATCACCCCGGACATGTCGCGCTACAACCGGTCCGGCGCCGACGTGGTGAAGCAGACCGTGGTCGGCTTCACCATCGGTGAGTACCTGATCGGCATGTCCGGCGTGCTGCTCGCCCACGCCATCGGCTCCAGCGACATCACCGCCATCCTCACCTCCTCGGTCGGCTGGGTGGCCGTGCTCGTCGTCCTGCTGGGGACCGTGAAGATCAACGACTGGAACCTCTACTCGTCCGGCCTGGCGGTGGTGAACTTCATCGGCACGCTCACCGGCCGCACCGTAAACCGCGCGCTGGTCACCGGCCTGCTCGGCCTGGCCGGCAGCCTGCTGGCGGCGGCGGGCATCCTCACCCGCTTCACCGACTTCCTCATCATCCTGGGCGTCGTCTTCCCGCCGGTCGCCGGGATCATGGTGGCCGAGTACTTCGTGGTGAAGCGCTGGCGCGGCGAGCTCGAGGCGTCCCGCGCCGACGGCGGGGCCGTGCCCGCCAGCTCCCCCACCTGGGTGCCGGCCACCATCGCCGTGTGGGCCGTCGCCTCGGTGAGCGGCTACTTCCTCACGGTGGGCCTCGGGTCCATCAACTCCCTCGTCATCGCGTTCGTCCTCTACGTGGTGGCCGGCAAGACCGGGCTGCTGCGCGAGGTCGGGCTGTCCCGCACCACGGACGCCTCCGCGGACGTCGTGGACGTGACCGACGCCGAGAGCTCGGGCACCCCCGCCCGCACCGCCCCCACCGCGGCGCTCTGACCCCCGCACCCGCAAGGACGAGGAGAACCCCCGTGCGCATCGGCATCGACGTGGGCGGCACCAACACCGACGCCGTCCTCCTGGGCGACGACGACGCGGTGCTGGCCGCCGTCAAGAGCCCCACCACCTCCGACGTCTCCAGCGGCATCACCGCCTCGCTGGCGTCCCTGCAGGGCGTGCGGGCCTTCGACCCCGCCGGCGTGAGGGCCGTGATGATCGGCACCACGCACTTCATCAACGCCCTGGTCGAGGCGCGGCGCCTGGCCCCCACGGCGGCGCTGCGCCTGGGCCTGCCGGCCACCGCGGCCCTGCCGCCCATGGTCGACTGGCCCCAGCGCCTGGTGACGGCGGTCTCCGGCCGCGCGTACCTGGCGCACGGCGGCCACGAGTTCGACGGGCGCACCATCTCCGAGCTCGACCCCGACGAGCTGCGCCGCCACGCGGCCGACATGGCCGCCCACGGCGTGCGCAGCGTGGCCATCACCTCGGTGTTCTCCCCCGTCAACACCGAGTTCGAGCTGCGCGCGGCGGAGGTGCTGGCCGAGGAGCTGCCCGACGTCGCGATCTCCCTGTCCCACCAGATCGGGCGCATCGGCCTCCTGGAGCGCGAGAACGCCACCGTCGTCAACGCCGCGCTGCGCGAGCTGGCCTCGGACATCGTGGGCGGCCTGTTCGCCGCCGTGTCGGGCGCCGGCATCGACGCGCCGATCTACCTCAGCCAGAACGACGGCACACTCATGGACGTCGAGCACGCCCGCCGCTACCCCGTGTCCACCTTCGCCTCCGGCCCCACCAACTCGATGCGCGGGGCGGCGGTGCTCTCCGGGGTGTCCACGTGCGCGGTGGTGGACGTCGGGGGGACGACGTCCGACGTCGGCGTCCTCACCCGCGGCTTCCCGCGGGAGGCCACCACCGAGGTGTCGGTGGCGGGCATCCGCACCAACTTCCGCATGCCCGACGTGCTGTCCATCGGCATCGGCGGCGGCTCCCTGGTCCGCGGTGCAGCGGGCGGGGCGGGCGGAGGCGTCAGCGTGGGCCCGGACTCGGTGGGCTACCGGCTCACCGAGCGGGCGCTGGTCTTCGGCGGTGACACCCTCACCGCCACCGACATCGCGGTCGCCGCCGGGCGCGCGGACATCGGCGACGCCTCGCTGGTGGCGCACCTCGACCCGGACCTGGTCCGCGCGGCGCTGTCGCGCATCGCGGCCGACGTCGCGGACGCCGTCGACAGGATGCGGACGTCCTCCCAGCCCCTGCCCGTGGTGGCGGTCGGCGGCGGCTCGGTCCTCCTGCCCGACCACCTCGCCGGCAGCGGGGAGGTGCTCCGCCCGGAGAACTTCGCCGTGGCGAACGCCATCGGCGCGGCGATCGCACAGGTGGGGGGCGAGGTGGACAGGGTCTTCGCCATCGAGCCGGGGCGCCGCGGCGACGTCCTCGAGGCCGCTCGGGCCGAGGCCGTGGAGCGCGCCGTCGCGAACGGTGCTGTGCCCTCCAGCGTCGAGGTGCTCGAGATCGACGAGGTGCCGCTGCCCTACCTGCCCGGAGGCGCCACCCGCATCCGCGTCAAGGCCGTCGGCGACCTCGCGCTGACCCCCGGCCCGTCGTCCGGCACGGCTTCCGGCGCGCGTCGCGGTGAGCCGGTGGCGGCGGGGAGCAGGGCGTGAGCTCCGCCGCCGCGCCGCGCCAGCTGCGGCAGGTGGGGCTGGACGAGGTCCGTGCCATCGCCCGCGGCGCCGCCGTCCTGGGGACCGGTGGCGGCGGTGACCCGCACATCGGCGCCCTCATGGCCGCCGCCGCCATCAGGACGCACGGCCCGGTGGCGCTGACCCCGCTGGCCGAGCTGCCGGACGGCGCCGTGGTGCTGCCGGTGGCGATGATGGGCGCGCCCACCGTCATGGTGGAGAAGATCCCCTCGGCCGACCAGGTCGGCCGGGCCGTCGACGTCCTCACACGCCACCTCGGGCTGGAGGTCACGCACGTCGCGTGCATCGAGGCCGGCGGGGTCAACTCCCTGGTGCCGGTGGCCGCGGCGGCCGAGCTGGGCCTGCCGCTGGTGGACGCCGACGGCATGGGGCGCGCCTTCCCGGAGCTGCAGCAGGTGCTCCTCACGCTGACCGGCGTGCGCGCCACGCCCATGGCGGTGGTGGACGAGAAGGGCAACTGCGCGGTCATCGACACCGTCGACAACCGGTGGGCCGAGCGGCTGGCCCGCTCGGTGACCATCGACATGGGCTGCTCTGCGATGATCTCCAACTACGCGATGGACGGCGCCGCTGCCCGCCGCGGCCTCGTGCCGGGCACGCTCTCCCTGGCGGCGTCCGTCGGGGCCCTGCTCGAGCCCGGGGTGGCCGGCGAGGACCCGGCCTCCGCCGTGGCGGCGCACCTCGGCGGACGCGTGGCGGTGCGCGCGAAGGTCGTCGACGTCGAGCGGCGCACCACCACGGGGTTCGCCCGGGGCACCGCCGTGCTGGAGGGCGCCGGCGAGCACGCAGGCCGGCGCCTCACCGTGGACTTCCAGAACGAGAACCTCGTCCTGCGGGACGGCGACCACGTGCTGGCCACCGCACCGGACCTCATCTGCCTGCTCGACACCGCCTCCGGCGCGGCCATCACCACCGAGCAGCTGCGCTTCGGCCACCGCGTCAGCGCCGTCGTGGCTCCGTGCGACCCCCGCTGGCGCACCCCCGAGGGGCTGGCGCTGGCCGGACCCGCCGCCTTCGGCTACCCCGACGACGCCGTCCTCCTCGAAGGAGTTCCCGCATGAGCTGGCTGCTCGACGAGACCCACCTGGCCGACCTCGCGCGCGGCGCGACCCTCCTGGGCACCGGCGGCGGCGGCGACCCGTACATCGGGCGCCTGCTCGTCGCCGAGGCCATCAAGGAGCACGGCCCCATCACCGTGCTCGACCCCGACGAGGTGGACGACGACCTCTTCGTCATCCCCACCGCGATGATGGGCGCCCCCACCGTCATGGTGGAGAAGGTGCCGCGCGGCACCGAGCCGGTGGTGGCGCTGCGCACGCTGGAGGAGCGCCTGGGCCGCAGGGCCCAGGCCACCATGCCCATCGAGTGCGGCGGCCTGAACTCGATGGTCCCGCTGCTGGTGGCGGCCCGCGCCGGTCTGCCGGTCGTCGACGCGGACGGGATGGGCCGCGCCTTCCCCGAGCTGCAGATGGAGACGTTCGGGGTCTACGGGGTGCACGCCTCCCCCATGGTGGTGGCCGGCGACCGCCACGAGACCGTCGTCATCGACACCGGTGACGACGACGTGCGCATGGAGCGCCTCGCCCGCGCCTGCGCCATCCAGTTCGGCGGCGCGGCGCTCATCGCCGAGTACGCCATGACCGGCGCCGACGTGAAGCGGGTGGCCATCCCGCGCACCCTGTCGCTGGGCATCGGCGCCGGGCGCGCGATCCGGGAGGCCCGCGAGGCGCACCGCGACCCGTTCGCGGCCCTGGCCGAGTACTTCGCGGGCACGATCTACCGGAACGTGCGCCCGCTCTTCCGCGGCAAGGTGACCGACGTCGAGCGGCGCACCACGGGCGGGTTCACCCGCGGCGCCTGCACGGTGACCGGCCACGACGACGGCGTGCTGGAGCTGCGCTTCCAGAACGAGCACCTGCTCGCCCTGCGCGACGGCGTGCCCGTCTGCGTGGTGCCCGACCTCATCTGCGTGGTCGACGACACCACCGCCGAGCCCATCACCACCGAGGGTCTGCGCTACGGCCAGCGCGTGGTGGTGCTCGGCATCTCCACGCCCGACATCATGCGCACGCCGGAGGCCCTGGCGGTCTTCGGGCCGGCGGCGTTCGGCATCGACCAGCCGTTCGTGCCCATCGAGCAGCTCGTCACGGACGAGGTCCGGCAGCCGCTGGCCGTCTGAGGCCCCGCCCCGCCCGGCCGGGGCGGGCGGTGCCAGGGTGTGCGCCGTGCGCGACCCCCGGGACGACGGCTGGGACGTCCGCGCCGTGACCGCGGCGGACGTCCCGGCGCTCGTGCGCGGCGCGGACGTCCTCGGCTCCGGCGGCGGAGGCGACGCGCGGTCCGCCGGCCTGCTGTTCGCCCACGCCGTGGGCAGCGGGGCGGTCCCCCTGCTCGACCCCGCCCGCGCGACGGGCCACGCCGTCTCGTTCGTGGGGATGGTCGGCGCCGTCAGCGCCTTCACCGAGGAGCTGCCCGGCGGGGAGGAGTTCGCACGGGCGGTGCGCGCCGTGGAGCGGTGGACCGGCGAGCGGGCCACGGCGCTGGCCTCGATCGAGGCCGCCGGGCTCAACGGGCTGACCGCGCTGGCCACCGCCGTCTCGGTCGACCTCCCGGTGGTCGACGTCGACCTGTGCGGCCGCGCCCTGCCACGGCTGGAGCAGTTCTCCCTGGCGGTGGTGGACGGCGCGCTCCCACCGCTCGCGCTCGCCCTGCCCAGCGGCCAGGTGCTCGTGGTGGAGGGCGGCGACGGCGTCCGGTGCGAGCGGGTCGTGCGCGCGGTGCTCGCCGCGGAGGGCGGGTGGGCCGCCATCGCGACGGGCCCCGTGCGCCGCGCCCCCTGGTCGGGCGCCGGCCCGGTGCGGACCACGCGGCGCTGCTTGCAGGTGGGAGCCCGCCTGGAGGCGCTGGGGCCCTCGGCCACCACCGAGGACGTGGCCGTCGCCGCCGGCGGTGAGCTGCTGGGAGCCGGCCGCGTGGTGGAGGTGGCCCGGCGCGCCGGCGCCGGCTTCGGACGGGGCTCGGCCTGCGTGCGCGACCAGCGCACCAGCGCGCTGCTGCGGCTGGAGATGGAGAACGAGTACCTCGTGGCGTTCGAGGACGGCGCCCCCGTGGCCACGACCCCCGACCCGCTCGTGGTGCTCGAGCGGCGCAGCGCCCGCGTCGTCGCGTGCGACAGGATCCGCCGGGGCGACGACGTGGTGGTGCTCCGGCTCCCCGCCCCCTCCTTCTGGAGCCGGCCCGGGCGCACCGACCGGGTGGCGCCGCGGGCGTTCGGCCTCGACCTCGACCCGGTGCTCGGCGAACGTCCGGACGGGACGCTGTGGTGACGGAGCTGAGCGCGGTGCTCGCCCTGCCCGCCTGGGGTGGAGCGGAGGTCCTCGCCGGCGCACCGGGCGGGGTGGCGCTGCGCGGCGTCGTCCTCCTGGAGGCCCCCGGGCAGCTGGACGAGACCGCCGCGGTGCCGGCGCTCGTGGTGCTGACCGGCGCCTCCTGGCGGCTCGCCCCCGCCTGGCAGCTCGACGCGGTGCTGCGCCGCGCAGCTGACGCCGGCGCTCGGGCCGTGCTGCTGGCCGGGACGGACGCGCTGCCCGTCCCCACTCGCCTGCTGTGCACGCGGCTGGAGCTGTGCGTGGTCGGTGCGGACACCCCGCTGCTCGACCTCGCCGCCGCGGCGGCCGTGCACCTGGCCGCCCCGGAGGTGGCGTCCGCCCGGGCCGTGCTCGGCGTCTCGCGCGCCGTCGCCGACGGCAGGGTGGGCACGCCCGCCGGGCTGGTCGGCCTGTGCGCGGAGCTGCTGGGCGTTCCGGTGGCTCTCTGCGACGCCTCCGGCGCCGTGCTCCACGGCGACCGCGCGCTGGTGGTCCCCCGCCCCTCGGAGCCGGTGGCGCAGCGCGAGCGGACCGGGGCCGGGACCACCGCGGCCCGGCCCGTGCTCCTGCCGGGTCTGCGCGGTGTGCAGCGCTGGCTCGTGGTGAGGGTGCCCGGAGACCGCGGCCCTGCTGCGGTGGGACCCGCCGAGGACGTCCTGGCCGCCGCGGCCACCGCCGTGGCCGGCTGGCTCGCCGCCGAGCGGACGGCGGTGGAGCGCGACGCGCGCGGGCGGGCCGCGCTGCTCACCGACGTCCTGCGGCTCACCGGCGAGCCCAGCCCCGAGCTGCGCCAGCGGGCCGCCGCCGCGGGGTGGCCGCTGGCCGGGTGGCACGTCGGGGTGCGCATCCGGACCGGCAGCGCCACCGACGTCGCCGGCCTGCGCGCCGAGGCGGTCCGCCGCTCCGCCGAGGCCGGCCTGCAGCTCGTGGTGGCCGAGCAGGGGGACGGTTGGAGCGGGTGGTGGAGCACCGACCGCTCCCCCAGCGCGGTGGAGGTGCGCCAGCTCGCCGAGCGGTTCCGGCGCCTGCACGACGGGCTGCGGCAGCTGACCGGGTGCGCCACGGGCGTCGGCAGGCCCCACCAGGGACCGGCGGGGGTCGCCAGGACCCTCTCGGAGGCGGCCGACGCCGCGCTGCTCGCCGCGGGACGCCCGGAGCAGGGCCGCTTCCTCCACGTCGACCAGCTGGGGGTGGCGCAGACGCTCCTCGCCTGGACCCGCACCGAGACCTTCGAGCCGGCCGCACGCAGCCTGCTGGAGCCGCTGCTCTCCGATCCCTCGCTCGTGCGGACGCTGGCGGCCTACCTCGACGCGGAGTCGTCGCTGTCGGAGACCGCCGCCGTCCTCGGCGTCCACCGCAACACCGTGGCGCAGCGAGTGACCCGGATCGAGCGCCTGCTGCGGGTCAGCCTCAGCGACCACGAGCAGCGGCTCGCGCTGCAGCTGGCGTGCCGGGCGGTGGGCCCGGGCGCCCGGTCGCAGGACCCGTCCGGCCCGCGGGGGCCCGCGGGGCTCTAGAAGCGGAAGGCCGCGACCTCGCGGCGCAGCGCCGCGGCTCGCCCGGCCAGGTCGTCCACGGCCGTGCGGGCCTCGCCCAGCGCCCGGCTCGTCGAGGAGGCGGTGCCGGACATGGTGGAGGCCGTGGCGGCGATCCGCCCGGCACCACCGGCCGCCTCTCCTGCAGAGCGGGACATCTCCTGCGTGGTGGCGGTCTGCTCCTCCACGGCGGCGGCGATGGTGCTCTGGTGGTCGGAGATCTCGGCGATGACGTCGGAGATCCCGGTGATGGCGTCCACGGCGCCGGAAGCGCCCTGCTGGATGGTCTCCACGCGGCGGGCGACGTCCTCGGTGGCCGCAGCCGTCGCCCGGGCGAGCTCCTTGACCTCCGCGGCGACCACGGCGAAGCCCTTCCCGGCCTCACCGGCGCGGGCGGCCTCGATCGTGGCGTTCAGCGCGAGCAGGTTCGTCTGCTCGGCGATGCTCGTGATGACCTTGACGACGTCACCGATCTGCCGGCTCGCCTCGCCCAGGCCCGTGACCGTCTCGGTGGCCGCGGTGGCGGCGGCGACGGCGCTGCCCGCCACCCGGGTCGCCTCCTCGGTGGACCTGGCGATCTCCCGGATCGCGTCACCCATCTCACCGGCGCCCGCGGCGACGGTCTGCACGCCGGAGGACACCTCCTCCACGGCACCGGCGACCGCGCTCGACTGCGCGCTGGTCTCCTCGGAGGCCGCGGCGATCTGGGCCGTGGTGCCGCGCAGCTGCTCGGAGGCGCTCGCGACGGCGTCGGACTGGGCCGCCACCCCGGAGAGCACGCGGCGCAGCGCCACCAGGGCGCGGTCGAGCGCGTCCGCGGTGACACCCAGCTCGTCGCGGCGCGCGAGGTCGCAGCTGCCCGTGAGGTCGCCGTCCGCGAGCGCCGTCACGACGTCCGTCACCCGGCGCAGCGGGCGGGTGACCGAGCGCGTCACCGCGACGCCGAGGGCGGTGAGCACGGCGAGGCCGAGCACGCCGCTGGCGGTCAGGAGCAGCCCGGCGGACCGGCGCTGGGCGGCGACGTCGCTCGTGGCCGCGGTGACGCGCTCGTCGACGGCGTCGCCGATGGTCGGCATCGAGTCCTCCAGCGCGGAGAAGGCCTTCTGGAAGTCGTCGTAGCCGGCCAGGGCCGCCTGCGGGTCGCGGACGGCGACGTCGGAGGAGGTCGTGGCGGCGGCGAGGTAGGCGTCGACGTCGGGCTGCACCCGCCGCAGCGCCTGGTCCACGCCGCCCCCGAGGTGGTCGGCGCCCACGGCGGCCAGGGCGTCGGTGAGCGCCTTCCGGTGCTCGGCCATCTCCTGCGCGGCCTTCTGGCGCTCCCCGGCGTCGGCGGTGACGATCATCCGCAGCAGGTCGCCGCGGACGGCGTCGTGCATCATGTCGGCCTGCAGGGCGTGCTGGGTGGCGCTGTTCGTGGCGGCCAGGGCGTCGACCTGCGTACCGACGCTCGAGAGCGCCGCGGCGGCGATGCCGCCCATGGCCAGGGTCGCTGCCGCGCCGACGGCCACCAGCGTCGTGAGCTTGGTGCCCAGGCGCAGGTCGGCCCACCTCGTCATCGCCACGTCAGAGCTCCCTCGCGTCCGGGGCGCCGTCTGCACCCCTCGTCCCCACATCGGACGACAAGATCGCGACCTTGAGGACGACGGCGGTCGGCGCGCCGGCCGGCGCGGCAGGCTCAGGCGGTCGGGCTCCCCCAGCGCAGGCTGGTGTAGGCCTTCTCCGACTCGGGCATCCGCGTCTGGGGGCTGATGAGCAGGAACTTGCCGTTGGCTCCCTGCATGTCCACGTTGAACTGCACCTCGTAGAGGACCTCGCCGGGCCCGGTGCCGCCGTTGCGGGAGAAGAACTCGTGCATCTTCTGCACGAACACGGGGTAGTCGCCCTCGTCGGCGTTGCCGGACCACTCCGACACCGCCAGCGGCAGACCGACCTCCTTGGCGAAGTCGAGGTGCCCCTGCAGCCCCTTGGGGGCGCCGAAGGCGTCCTTCGAGGTCATCGACGCGTCCCACTGCTCCGCGGTCTCGACGGCGCCGAACTGGTTGTAGTAGTCGACGCCCATGACGTCCACCTGGCCGTCACCCGGGTAGAGCTCGCGCCAGTCGTAGCCCGACTTCGACGACTCGCGGTTGAAGCAGAGGACGAGCTTGGAGGCGGGGAACACGCTCTGCTGGATGGCCCGGTAGCGACCCCAGGCGGTCTTGAAGGCGGCGACGTCGTCGGAGACGACCTTCCACGGGTACCAGTCGCCGTTCATCTCGTGGGCGAACCGCACGTAGCAGGTGGCCTGTCGCCCGCCCCAGACGTCGCGCAGGCGGGTGAGGGACTCGCGCCAGCGGTCGTCGTAGGCACCGGCGGCCGCGTCGGCCCAGGTCTCGCCCTCGTCCTTCATGTCGATGGCGCCGAGGGAGACGTCGAGCGGCTTGTCCCAGCCGTCGAACTCCGCGCCGGGCTGCAGCGTGTACAGCTCCAGCATCGCCTGGTTGTTGTCGAACCAGGTGGCCGAGACGGCGACGTCGGTGCCGCGGGCCGCGGCGTAGGAGCCGTCGGCCACGCCCTCCCCGGACGCGCCGGAGATCCACTGGCGCGGCACGAACGGCGTCTCGGTCTGCGACGGGGACGTGCTGGGAGTCCCGCTGCCGCCCGGCGCGTCCGTGCCGCCGCCGGTGCGCAGCGCCACCCAGGTGGCGAGGCCCCCGGCCGCGACCACGCCCGCCGCGGTGCCGAGCACGGCGCGCCGGGACGGTCCTGACCGAGTGGAAGCGGCGTGCCTGCGGCGCTCCTCCCCGGCCCCGCCGGCCCTCCCCTCATCGGGTTCCTGGACCTGCGACGACGCGGAGCCCCCCGGCCCCTTCGGTGCTGGCTGCTGATCGGCCACCGTTGACCCCCCTCGGATCGTGAGATCAGGTGACCACACGGACCTGGGAGCGGCAACGCAGCGCCCGGCCGGCAGCACGCACGGCCGATCAGCGCTCCCCCGGTCGGCCCACCAGCTCCTCCGCGCGGGCGGCGAACCAGGCCAGCACCTCCTCGCCCGCGCGGATCCCCGTGGTCTCCAGCGCGGTCACCGTGGGGCTCGACCAGCCGCTGTCGGCGATCTCCCCGTGCCCCGGGCGGACGCCGAGGTCGGCCAGCTCGAGCAGGTCGACGTCGAGCAGGGAGTCGCCCGCAGCCAGCACGTGCCGGGCGCCGGTGCGCCGCGCCACCTCCGCCGTCGCGGCGGCCTTGGTCAGCGGGACCGGCACGAGGTAGAGCTTGCGGCCCTGCAGGGAGGCGACCCATCCGGCAGCGCTCCCCCACGCGTGCAGCCGGTCCAGCGAGGCCGGGTCGAGGCGGGGCCTGTCGACCACGGCATAGCAGAAGAGCTCGGGCACCGTGCGGACCTGCGCCGACGGGTCGGACCCGCAGGCCCGCACGAGCTCCCCGCGCGCCTCCTCCAGCCCCGCCACCGTCCGCAGCGCGGAGCGCACCCGGGCGTCCCAGGAGGCGTCGGGCCGGCCGTCGACGAGCAGCACACCGCCGTTGGCGGTCACGGCGTACTGCGCCGGCGGCCCGGGCAGCGTGATCCGGGCGTACTGCTCGGGTGTGCGGGTGGTGACGGGCACCAGACGGCGCGCCGCCGCGAGCGCCGCGCAGCGCTCGGCGGCGGTGGGGGTGAGGTAGGAGATCTCCCGGCCCTCCAGGTGCTCGACCACCACCCACGCCGGCTCGCCCGGCCGCGGCGGCCCGGCCGCGGCCCGCGAGTAGACGAGGGTGCGGTCGAGGTCGGTGGCGATGAGCACCCGCTCGTCCACGGCCGCGCGGTCTGCGACGTCCGCGACGCCCGAGGTGCCGCTCACCGCGCCGGCCTGATGACGCCGACGCAGGCGTAGGGCAGGTCGGGCCGCTCCTCCACGGCGGCGCCGCGCTCGGCCGCCAGGTGCAGCACGTGCGCGAGCTGCGGCAGGGCGTCGGGCCGCACCAGCACCTTCCACGGGACGCGGCGCAGCAGCACCCGCGTCGTCTCCCCCACGCCGGGCTTGACCAGGTCGGCGGAGACGCCCAGCTCGGCGGCGATGCGCTCGACGGCGGCCAGCCCCGACCACGTGGGAGTGGTGTCGAGGTGGCGCCGCTCGGCCAGGGCGTCGGCCACGGCGCCGGCGACCTCGGGGAAGCGGGCGGTCACCGCGCCGAGGAAGCGGGCCGTGACGTCCTCGGCGGCGAGCTCGCGGTAGCACTTGGCGCCGTGGTACCCGCCGGGCCCGGTGAGGTCGGGGCGCACCACCGTGCGGGAGACCAGCCCCGAGACCGTCGCGCCCAGGCAGGCCGAGGGCACCAGGAAGTCCTCGCGGGTGCCGAAGACCGGCGTGCAGCTGCCGGGGTCGGCGAGCACCGCGAGCGCGGGGGTGAAGCCGCGGGGCTGGCGGGCCTCGGCGGAGCGCACCGAGGCGCCCAGCTCGGTGGTGATCCTCCCCTTGCCGGTCCAGCCGTCCAGGAAGACGACGTCGCGGGGGTCGTGCTGCTGGGCGAGGTGGTCGAGGGCGCGGGGGTCGAGGCCCCTGCCCCGCACGATCGAGGCCGAGAGGTGCTCGAGGCGGTGGCCCCGCTGCGCGGCCCAGCGGCGCACGAGCACCCCGACGGGGGTGCCGCCGCGGGCCAGCGACACCAGCACCGGCGGCCGGGAGCGCTCGGCGAGCAGGAGCTCGGTGACCACCCCCACCGCCAGCGCCACCCTGGCCGCGGAGGCCTGCAGGGCCTGCTCGAACAGCGCGAGGTAGGCGGCGTCGGGACGGCGCTCGACCGGCAGCGACTCCGAGTAGTGGGCCCTTCCCGTCTGCACCGCGCGCTCGCGGTCCTCGACGGGCGCCTCCAGCGCCGCGCCGGACAGGTCTGTGAGCAGCCACCCGACCTCCTCGCCGGCGCAGGAGCCGAAGGCGGGTCCCCGCAGCGGCTCGGGCGCGGGCCGGTGGCTGGGCACCTCCAGCACCACCACCGGTCCTGCCACGGCGCTGGTGAGGACGTCGGTCAGGCGGGGCAGCGGGGGCTCCGAGGACGACGACGGGGGCCCGTCCCAGTCGCCGCTCGCGGAGTCGACCACGAGGACCGCGGCGTCGTACGCGTCCTGCCCCTCACCGGGGGCGACGTTGTAGGCGTACCTCGCCGCCTGCGAGGCGTCGCGGGCGTCGTCGGGATGGTCGTGCGCGGCGAAGCGCAGCGCGGTCCGGACGGCGCAGCCCGGGTCGTCCACGGCCAGCACCGGAGACCGCGTGGTGCTGGAGCTGCGGACCACCACGCGGCGAGGCGCCAGCCGGCGGCGCAGCTCGTCGGCCACGAGCAGCGGCACGTGCATGAGCTCCTCGGTGCCGAGCACCAGCAGCCGCCCGCCCGCGCCCAGCTCCGGCCCGAGGGCGACCTCCACCTGGGCGGCCATCCCCGGCACCGAGGCGGCGGTGCCCGAACGGTGCTCATCCGCGAACCCGTGGCGCCCCCCGTCGCGGAAGCCGCGCGCCACCCGGCCAGCCACCTCGACCACCGGCCCGCTGCTCGGTCGACCAGCGGGACGACCAGCCGGACGACCAGCAGGGGTCACCACGCCGGGCTCCGGTCGCTGCTGCGCGGCTGTGCCCTCCACGCGCGCGACCAGCTCCGCGCCGCGGCGCAGCACGTCCGGCGGCAGGTCGACGGTCCCCGAGGCCAGCGCGACGACGTCGAGGCGGACACCCAGCTCTGCGGCGGCCTCGGCCATCCGCGTCCGGTCGGCCTCGGAGCGCAGGTCCACCAGCGTCGCCACCACCCAGCGCTCCCGCGGCGCCACCCGCTGCAGGCTCCTGACGGTGTCGATCACCGTCGCACCCGTCGACAGCTCGTCGTCGACCAGCACCACCGGCCGCTCCCCCGTCAGCAGACCGGGGTCGTCGGGCAGCAGGAGGTGCCCCGTGGCGTGGGAGTGCGCCTCCTCGAAGGCGCCGGCCGGCGGGCGCCCCACCGAGCGCCGCGTGGAGTGCAGCACGGCGACGTCGAGGGCGTCACCCACGAGGTGCCCCAGCCCGGTGGCCGTCTCGGCGTACCCCAGCACCAGCGCCTCCACCCGAGGGCGCTCGCGGGCGGCCGCCGAGCAGAGCTCGACGAGCCGGTCGGCGGCGTCGTCGTCCTCGGGGGTCCGCAGGGCCGCAGCGAGCAGGTCACCACCCTCAGCCGCCGCCCCGCCGTCCCCACCGCGGCCGGTCAGGAGGTCTCCCACGAGCGTGCCGAGCAGCAGGCCCGCACCCCGCACCAGGCGGGGGTCGGCGGGGACGTGCTTGCCCAGCACCCGGCTCACCAGCAGGTGGGCGCGGCGGGGGTTGCGACGCACCGCCAGGCCCACGAGGTCGGTGACCCTCAGCGACCCCGTGGCGGCGGTGGTCCGGACGTCGACGCCCAGCTCGCGCGCCACCCACGCACCGCTCCAGCCAGCGCTCGGACCCGTGCTCGAACCGCTCACCGGGCCGTCACCGCTCCCAGCAGGTCCACGAAGGAGGTGGTCGGGCGCGCCACGCCGAAGACCCGGGCCCGGCGGCTCAACCGCTCCGCCCACGCGCGGTGCGGCTTGGCCTCGTTCATCTTGTTGCCGTACGAGGAGGCGGCGACGCCGCCACCGCCGGCGCCGAGCACGTCGAGGGCGTCCGCGTGCTCCTCGTGCGCCACCACCGAGAGCGCGTGCACCACCGCCACGTGCGACGGGTGGATGACCGTCTTGCCGGTCAGCCCGTTGGCCTGGTCGAGCACCACCTCGCGGATCAGCCCGTCCAGCCCCTCGGCGAGCAGCTCCGTGCGCAGCGGGCGCTCGTCGTGCACGCGGAACGGCGTCTCGCGCAGCTGCGGCTTGAACACGCGCTCCGGACGCGTGAAGTACTCCCACACCGGCCCGGTGACCACGTGGCCGTCGTCCCCGGGCCGCCCGAGCACGTTGACGACGTCGGCGATGACGTCGGCCACCACCCGCACGTCGTAGACCGTCAGCTCGCGCCGGCGGCGCAGCCCGAAGGCGGACGACAGGTCGGTGGCGCCGATGCGCACCGCCAGCACCGACTCGCGGTGCCGGGCCAGCAGCGCCCGGATCCCCTCGAGCGATGCGACGCGCGTCTCCAGGTGGGCCACCTCGGGAGACTCCACGACCGGCATGACGCGCAGCTGGTGCCCGGCGGCCACCGCGGCGTCCTCCACCGCGCGCAGGAAGGGCTCACCGGTGGCAGCGGTGAACTTGGGCAGCACGAAGCCCGTCAGGACGCCGGCGTCGGCCCCCAGGGACGCGACGAGCTCGCCGACCTGCTCGGGGCGGCGCACCCGCACGAAGACCAGCGGGCCGTCGGCCCCGGAGGCGGCGAGCGCGCGCAGGTGGTGCACGAGGTTGCGCTGGGCGGCCTCGACGGCGTGGTCGGCGACGGCGTCCTCGAGGCACAGCACCACGCTGAGCACGCCCGCGGCCCGCTGGCGCAGCACGTCGGAGGACAGCGCGGGCCTGTCGGCGGGCAGGTACAGCGTGGCTCCGAGGGCCACGGCCAGCAGGGCCGGGTCGTCGTCGACGTCCACCGGCTGCGGCGGGTGCAGGAACAGCTGGTGCTCCTGGTCGGGGCTCAGGTGGTCGAAGTGCCGCACGGACGGACGCCTCTCACGGGACGGGGCTCACGGCACGGGCTCACTGCACGGGCGTGCGGTCGTCGGCCCAGGACAGCGCTCCGTAGCCGTAGGCCCGGGCCACCTCGCGCAGCGGTGCGTCGAACGGCTCCAGCTCCGCCCGGAGCACGAACTCGCCGTCGACGGCGTACAGCGACAGCACGGCCAGTGTGAGCACCGGCCGCCCCGTCGCGAGCGGCACCTCCACGCGCGCCCCTCCCGCGGTGGTCACCACCAGGGTGCCGTCGAGCTGGAGCGGCCAGCCCGACGCCGAGCTGGCGACCACGAGCAGCCGGCGCAGCGCACGGCTCTGCCGCAGGTCGACGACCACCCGCTCGCTGCGCGGCGGCGGCGCCGACAGCACGGGCCGCCGCGAGCGCGCTGGCCCCCCGGGCACGCCCACCGCGGCGCCGACCGCCCCGGACGTGCCGTCGGCCAGCTGGTACAGCGCCCCCAGGACGACGTCGCCCGCCGAGGGCGGGCAGACGGCGGTCGCGGTGAGCGCACCGATGCCCGACTCCAGCCGGTCGAGGGTGACCGTCGGCTCCCTGGGCGTCAGCAGCGTCGGGCCGCCGCGCCGGGTGCGACGGTCGCGGCGCGCAGGAGCCGGGGGCCCGGACGGCCCGGACGCCGGTCGCTGCTGCTGCGCGGGGCTCGGCGCCGGGCTCGGCGCGTGGTCTGGGGACGGCCCCGACAGGTCGAGGTCGGCGCTCCACGAGCTGCTGCGCTCCGGGGTGCTCGGCGGGGCGGGGGCGGAGAGGTCGAGGTCAGAGCCCGTCGAGCGAGCTGGAGGGGTCGGAGCCGAGAGGTCGAGGTCGCCGCCGGAGGACCCGGACGGCGAGGACGGCGCGGACAGGTCCAGGTCGTCGCCCCCGGAGCGGAGGGGCGCGCTGGTCGAGGGAGCCGAGGGGGGCGGGGCGTGCACCGGCGTGCGGACCGGCGGCGGGGGCGCGGCGGCGGGGCCCGGTCGACGCCGGCTGCGGTGCCGCAGCCAGGTGAGGTCGGGTCGGGGCCGCGGGTCCTCGATCACAGGGGGACCCCGTAGTCGGCGGCGACCCCGGCGATCCCGTTGCGGTACCCCTCCCCCACCACCTTGAACTTCCAGTCGCCGCCGTGGCGGTAGACCTCCGCCAGCACGAGCGCCGTCTCGCTCTGGAGCACGGGGGCGAAGTCCTCCGAGCGCACCAGCTCGCGCAGCGACCCGGCCTCACGGACCACGACCGCCACGCGCTTCAGCTGCCCGAGCGTGCGGCGCTGGGCGGTGCCCTCGTTGATGTAGGTCACCAGCACGATGCGCGCCACCTCCGGCGGCACGTCGCGCAGGTCGACCTCGATCTGCTCCTGGTCGTCGTGGAGCGCCGCGTCGCGCACCGCGACCGACTCCTCGGGCGAGGCGAGCTGGTTGAAGAAGACCACGTGCTCGTGGGAGAGCACCCGGGAGTCGGGACCGCACAGCAGCGCGGCGAGCACCAGGTTGTCCTGGAGCACCACCTCGGTGCCGGCGTCCCAGTCGATCCCCACCACGACGCCGCGCAGGTCGGGGATCTCTCGGGTCAGGGCGACGTTGGCGCCCCGGATCATGCGCGCCACGCGGTCGGTCTCCTCGGGTCGTCTGCGGTCGGGACGGTCACAGGTCCAGGTCCGAGCCCGTGAACTTGGTCTGCAGGAAGCGGCCCTGCGTCATGAGGGCGGCGACGTCCTGGCGGCGGGTCGCGTCGAGCACGTCCGCGGCGCCCTGCTCCAGGTCGGCCAGCTGCGCGAGCAGCGCCTGCCGGGGCGTGGTGCCCGACACGGGGACGTCCACGAGGTCTGGTCCCACGGCCAGGTAGGTGCGCACCGTGGTGGGCAGGTAGTCGGTGGCCATCGCCCGCACGGAGATGGCGGCGTAGACGTCCAGCGGACGCACCTCGGAGGTGTCGACCACCTGCACCAGCAGGTCGGTGGTGCGGCGCGCCGCGACCACCGCCTCGACGGGGAGGGCGCCCGCAGAGGCGTTCACCAGGCGGACGACGCCCCGGACGGCCTCGCGCAGGGCGTCGGGGCGGTCGTCCGCGGGGAGGTCGGCGTGCGGGTCGGACGGCTCGACCGCCGGGGCGGCCTGCCGGGCCGGTGGCGGCTCGGACCTGCGGAACCACGCCACGTCGTCGTCCTCCCTCCTCGACCGTCGTCCTGCTGCTCGCGCCGCCGCGGGATCAGCCGCCGGCGCCGTCGGCGCGGCGGGTGCGCTCCAGGTAGGGCTGGGCCCGCTCGATCTGGCCCTCGAGCGCCCGCACGGTCTGGGCCATCGAGTCGACCGCCTGCGCCCGGAAGGTGTCGACGGCGTCCATCGTGGCGAAGACGTTGTCGAACGCGGCCTGGAGCTTCTCGACGTCGATGGTCGAGGACGACGCCTGCTGGTTGATCGCCGCGCCCTGCATCCGCAGCTGCTCCGACGTCGACTGGATGAGGTCGGAGGTGACGGTGTTCAGGGCGGTGATCTGGTCGAGCACCAGCTTCTGGCGGCTCAGCGCCTGGGACACCATCACCGCCGTGCGCAGGGCCGCGACCGTGGTGGTCTGGGCCCTGTCGACACCGCGGATGAGCTCGAGGTTGTTGCGCCGCACGAGGTCGAGGGCCATGTAGCCCTGCACCGCGACCGCCATCTGCGTCATGAGGTCCTGGCGGCGCTGGCGCACCGGGAAGAGCGCGTCGGAGCGCACGGTGTTCGCGTCGTCGGTGCGGCCGGCGGCCTCCAGCTCGGCGACCTTGTCCTCCAGGGCCCGGTCCAGGGCGGAGGCGAGCTCGTCGTACTCCCGCAGCTTGCCCATGGTCGCCCACATCGAGGCCTTCTCGGTCTCGATGGCGGCGTTGTCCTTGCGCAGCTCGTCCTGCCCGGAGTCGAGCGCCTTGATGATGGCGTTGAGGTGCGACTGCGCGGACTTGTACTTGTCGAAGTACCGGTCCACCTTGTCGGCGCCCGGCAGCCACTTGAAGGCCTTCTTGATGCCGGTGAGCTCGGCGCGGCCCGGGTCGAGGTCGGTGACCGTGCGCCGCAGGTCGACCAGCGTGTTGGACACCCGCGTCTGCGCGTCACCCCCCTTGCCGCCCTTGCCCATGGCCGCTGCCGGGCGCTCCAGCATCCGGTTGGAGACCGCGGCCGAGGCCCGCATCTCCTTCTCCCCCATCGACGTGATGGAGCCGACCTTCTGGGTGAAGGCCGGCGAGCCGACGTCGAGGGAGACCAGGTCGGCCACGAAGGCCTGTGCCTTGCCCTGCAGCTCGACCTGGCGCCCCGACTCCAGCGGCACCGCCCCCGGGGCCTGCTCGGGCTTGACCACGACGACCGGCGCCGGCGGGGTGAGCACCAGCTCACCGCCGGCGGCGCCACCCGGCGCGGTCGTCCTCGGGGCGGACGTCGATCCCAGGTCGAGCTCGGACACGGGGGGCTCCTCGGTGCTGCTGCGCTGGTGGCGGGCTGGTGGCGTGCTGGCAGTGGGCTGTGGGGCGGGGTGGGTCAGAGGGTGGGCGTGATGGCCGGGAGGAGGTCGCGGAAGGTGCGTCCCGTGGCCGGCACGCCGAGGGCCGTCATGGACCAGCCTGCGCCGTCCCGGGACACCTTGGCCATGATCTGGGCGTTGTGCTGCCCGGCTCCGCTCAGCTCGTAGCGGGCGATCTCGGTCTCGGTGGTCTCGTCGACCAGGCGGCAGTACGCGTTGGCGATCTGGGAGAAGTCCTGGCCGGTGAACGAGTTCACCGTGCACACCAGCGAGGTGACGGCCCCGGGCAGCGCCGTGAGGTCCACGCGGATGGCCTCGTCGTCCCCGTCGCCCGCTCCGGTGCGGTTGTCGCCGGTGTGCTGCACCGAGCCGTCCTGGCTGCGCAGCTGCTGGAACCAGACCTGGTCGACCAGCTGCCCCGAGGCGTTGAAGAGCAGCACCGACGCGTCGAGGTCGATGGACTGCGACTTGGTGCCGAAGAACCCCTTCTTCTTCACGGCGTCCCAGCCCAGGCCCATGCGGACGCGGGTCAGCTGCCCGCCGTCGCGCTTGGCCAGCGAGACCTTCTGGCCCTTGCTCAGGTTCACGGACATGCGATCTCCTCCTGCGTGGTGGTCAGGTCGTGCTCTGCCGTTGCGCCAGCGGTCGGGCGTCGGTGCCTCACTTGCGGCCGCTGGTCCAGCGCATGCCCCAGCCGTAGGCGGCGTCGAGCTCGGGCTGCGCGCCGTCGACGTAGCGCACCTCGCGCTGCACCGACAGGGCCCCGGCCGAAGGGGTGAGCAGCGCGATGGCGCAGGTGCGGGCCCCTGCCCGGGGCTCGTCGAGGAGCACCTCCACCTGCGGACCCTCCGGCGGGGTCAGGGTGACCACGCCGTTCGCGCCCGCCCAGTTCGGGGTGCCCTCGTAGATGTAGGCGAAGACGAGGACGCGCCGCACCAGGGCTGAGTGCGCGAGGTCGACGTGGAGGTTCTCCCCGCCCTCGCGGGTGCCGGACCTGTCGTCCCCGTCGAGCCACACCACCGGCGTCGGCACCCCGGCGACGCCGGCCCGGAAGGAGCCGCCGAGCGCCTGCACCACGCCCTTGGAGCCGTCGGTGAACTCGTACAGGCAGCCCAGGTCGAGGTCGATGTCGGGCTCACGGCGCCGGAAGAAGCCGCCCTGGTCTCCCGACCTGGCGGTCCAGGAGAGGTTGACGCGCAGGACGCCTCCGGCACCCGCCCGCTTGGTCAGCGAGATGGTGGGCGCGGACTTGGTGAGCGTCACCTTGCGCGGGGCCTGCCCGGTCGTGCTGCCAGCCGCCTGCTGCGGGGCAGGCGGCTGCTGGGCGGGTCGCTTGGTGTAGTCGATCGGCACGTGCAGCCTCGTCTCTGCCAGCGCGCTGGCGGGTCACCCGACGTTGACGCCGAAGTCCTTCGCGATCCCGGCCAGGCCGGAGGTGTAGCCCTGGCCGACGGCCCGGAACTTCCACTCCGACCGGTGGCGGTAGACCTCACCGAAGATCATCGCGGTCTCGGTGGAGGCGTCCTCCGAGAGGTCGTACCGCGCCACCTCGGTGCCGTCGGCGCTGTCGACCACCCGGATGTACGCGTTGCGCACCTGCCCGAACGACTGCGCGCGGGACTCGGCGTCGTAGATGGAGACCGCGAAGACGATGCGGGCCGCAGCGTGCGGCACCGCTCCGAGCTCGACGGTCAGCGCCTCGTCGTCGCCGTCTCCGGCGCCCGTGCGGTTGTCACCGGTGTGGGTGACCGAGCCGTCCGGGGACGACAGGTTGTTGAAGAAGACGAAGTGCCCGTCGGAGAGCACCCGGCCGTCCTCACCGACCAGCAGCGCCGAGGCGTCGAGGTCGAACGCGTTCCCCGACGTCGTCCGGGCGTCCCAGCCCAGCCCGACGAGCGCCGTGGTCAGACCCGGTGCCTCCTTGGTCAACGAGACGTTGCCGCCCTTGCTGAGGCTGACGCCCACCCTGCACCCTCCGTGATCGGTCGACCGAGGAGCCCGCCGTGCCGTCGACGGGCCGGGGCCGCTGCTCGTGCACCGCCGGGCGGCGGCCCCCGCTCGTGCTCAGACGTTGATGCCGAAGTCCTTGGCGATGCCGCCCAGGCCCGTCGAGTACCCCTGGCCGACCGCGCGGAACTTCCACTCCGAGCCGTTGCGGTACAGCTCGCCGAAGACCATGGCGGTCTCGGTGGAGGCGTCCTCGGAGAGGTCGTAGCGGGCGATCTCGCTGCCGTCGGCCTGGTTCATCACGCGGATGAAGGCGTTGCGGACCTGGCCGAAGCTCTGTCCGCGGCCGTCGGCCTCGTAGATGGAGACCGGGAAGACGACCTTGTCGAGGTCGGCGGGAGCGCCGGCCAGGTCGACCTTGATCTGCTCGTCGTCGCCGGCGCCCTCACCGGTCACGTTGTCCCCGGTGTGCTCGATCGCCCCGTCGGGGCTCTTGAGGTTGTTGAAGAACACGAAGTGCTCGTCCGAGACCGCCTTGCCGTCGGGACGGCAGCCGATGGCCGAGGCGTCGAGGTCGAACGGCTTGCCGTCGGTGGTGCGGGCGTCCCACCCGAGTCCCACGACGACCGCGGTGAGGCCCGGGGCCGCCTTCGTGAGGGACACGTTGCCGCCCTTGCTGAGGCTGACTGCCACGTGATGACTCCTTCTGCGAGTTCCCTGGCACCGGAGGCGGGACCGTCGGAGGGTCCGCTCCAGGACGCTGGACCCCAGCGTCACCAAGAACCCTAGACGGCGCTGCCGGCGACGGCTCTCCCGCTCTCGCCGGGGGGACGAGGTGCTGTGAGCGGGGAACGCGCAGATGGCCTCAGACGTTGAAGCGGAACGTTGACGGCGTGTCGCTGACCAGGGCGGATACGCAGGAAACCGCTGTGACCTGCGCTTATTGCGTTGGCTGCTGTTGGCTACATCCGGTGCTTTGCGGACCTGCTGCGGACCGGGTGCGGACTACCGCCTTAGTTGCTTACGCCTCCAACGGCGTGCACGGGCTCCCAGCCCTTGTCCGCCCGGCGCTCCAGCACGTAGCCACCACGATCGCCGCCGACCTGTCGCTCCTCGTCTGCCAGCAGCGCCGCCGACGGGATGGCGTCTAGGTCGTCCTGGGCATGCCAGGCAGCCACCTGCACGGGCTCACGGGTCTGCGAGTCGATGCGCACCAGTCGATAGAACATGTCTGAAGCCTCCCACCGAACCGACGAACGGCGCCGTGCTGGAGTGCACGGCGCCGTCGTTGGGAGTGGCGTCAGATCAGTCCGCATCCGTGGCGCACGAGCGTGGCGATAGCCACGACGATGACAACGACGACACGGGCGGCGTCAGAATCGATACGCGTGGGCGATTCCCAAACGCATAGAGACGCGGATACGGTGACGGAACCGTGCATGAGGACCCCACAGGAACTCGTTGCGGTCCGGGGGGTTGGCGGTGCAACGCCAACCCCCCGCCCTCTTTTTGAGGTTTCACCAGTGTTGTTTGCCGTGACTAGACACCGCCATAGCTCTTTTGGGCCATTCACGGACCACGCAATGACTACTCCTCTTCTGCTGCATCCTTGGCATTGACCCGAAGCCTCTCGCGCTCGATCAGCAGGGTGACGGTGGAGCGGTTGACGCCCACGGTGCGGGCGGTGGCCGTCGCCGACAGGCCGCGCGACAGGTGCAGGCGGATGGCCTCGCGCTCGGCCGGGGTGGTGCGCGGCGCGCGCAGGGGCTGACCGGGTACGCGCCGCTTGAGAGGTGTCGGCTCCAGCACCTGCACGGGGACCGGGCGCGGCTTGCGGACGCGCGGCGGTCGCGGCGCACGCTGCTGCGGCACCGGGCGCGGCGATGCAGCGCGTGGACGCCGGTCGCGCGACGTGCGCCCCAGGCGCAGCACCTCACCGCCCCAGACGCCGTCGGCGCGTAGCGCCCGGCCCTGGGCTTCGCACAGCGCCTTCACCGGGCAGCCCGCACACCAGCGGGCCACCAGCGGCGCCGCCTCGGCCAGCCTGGTCACCTCGGTGAGGGCGTCGGCCTCGACGGGGGTGGCGGTGCGGCAGGCGGCGTGGTCGGTCCAGCCGTGGTCGATGGGCGCCTCGACGGCGGCGCGACGGGTCACCGCACCGCCTCGATGGTGCCCAGCAGCGCCGGGTCGACGACGTGCTCGGCCTCGGCCACCGAGTAGGCCAGCAGCGCCTCCGAGGGCGCCAGCGTCGTCCACAGCGGCTCGGCTGCCCGCCGCTCACCGTTGGTGGCGTACTGCTCGGCCATGCTGCGCCGCGAAGTCCAGGCCATGCCACGCGCTCGATGCCCCGCCCGCCACAGCCGCACCGGCTCGGTAGGTCGCGGCGCGGGGCTGGTCTCGATGACGTAGCCGACCCGGCGGAACAGGGTCAGCCACCGCTCGGTGCCCAGCGTCGCCTCGCCAGACTGCCGCCACGCGGGCAGCAGCACCCCGCGCAGCACCTCGACGCTGACGTGGTCGGCCAACTCGGAGATCTCGCGCACGGTGGCCTCGCGCTCGGCGACGGTCGGGACGCTCACGACTCGGCCACCCAGACCACCTCGGCGGGCTCGGTGGGCCCGGCGCCCTCGGGCAGCCGGTACAGCGCGCTGGTCACTGGCGGGCTGCTCTCGGACGCCATGGAGGCCACCCACGTGCGCGAGCCTCGGGCGCGGTCCTGCGCGGGGGCGTAGCCCGCCAGCCGCTCGCGCTCGGCCTCGGTCAGGTAGATCCCCTCGGCCACGGCGTCCAGCAGACGCGAGCCCAGCGGACCGATGCTGGTGGAGACCTCGCCCTCGGGCGGGTTGAGGTAGGCGCGCACCGCGCACTGCGCGGTGATGATGCGCGCCATCACCGGCGCGGTGTCCACCGTCCAGTCCGGCTGCCGGGCCTCCTCGCGCACCAGGGCGCTGGCCACCGCCATGCAGGTGGTGGCCCAGCGGTCGTCGGGCTCCACCTCGGTGCGCGCCCACACGGCCAGGTCAGCACGGCGGATCAGCGGGGCGGTCTGCTCACTCATCGCTGCTCGCTCCAGTGCTCAGCGCGGCGGGCTCGGGCCCAGCGCTCGGCGTCGGCGACCTCATCGGCGCCCAGGGCGGCGCACAGCACGCGGGCGCGCTCGTGCTCGGTGGTGGCCAGGGGCTCCAGCGCGCGCAGCAGTGCGCGGCCTGCCTCGCCCACCGGCGTCGTGGTGGTCATCGCTGGTGCTCCTGTCGGGAGTGGGGGGAGGACCCCTTCTTGATGGGAATGACTCTCACCGTTGAATATTGCGTGTAGAGATCAGCCTGGGTTTCGAGGTTCGAGAACCGCTCTCGTGATCGATTGACCACCCTGAGTGACCCCGCCCGCCGTGGTTGTCCAGCACGACGGGCGGGGCGCCTCGGGGGCCCACCCGCGACGGTCCTCACGCGTCACGGGTGGGCCGGGTGCCGCCGGGTACGGACCCCGATCAACCGGCGGCAGGGACTGCGGCCGGAGGTCAACCACCGCAGCCCAGCCTGTTACGAGGTCGCGCGACGGATGCGCGAGATCGAAGAGGGAGAAACCATTCCGAACGCCACACGCATGATGCCGCGCACAGAAACGGAGTCGTTGGCCCAAAGAAACTCAGTCGAAGCCTCGACCTTTGCGTCCTTGCGCACGACACCAAAAGTGCGCGAGGCCGGGATGGCCCACACGTCGCCGGCCTCAACGAAGGGGCTCGTCAGAATGGGCACGCCTCCGACCACATTCCGATCCGGCTGCGTCGGGTCGGGCTGCAACAGTCCGCGCTGCGAACCGCTGGCGTCCTTCAAGGTAGCCAACTCCAGCGCCAGCGCCGGGCTCGTCACGAACGAGGTCACCGGAGCGCCCACGTCACGGCCGTGCGCGATGGCCGCCAGGAGCGGGTCGACGTTCACGAGCGTCTTGGGCAGGACCAGCGCGTTGGCGTCTGCGCCGATGCTGCGCAGGCCCGCCGGTGCCGGGCTCGGCTGCGTCGGGCCGAAGAACGCGCGGTCGACCTCCAGGGCGATGGCCGTCACGATGGTGGCTCCCACCTGCTGCACAGCAGCAGGGTCGGAGTCGTCCGCGAGTTCGCTGGTGATGGTGCGCAGTCCCGCGACCTTCTTCGGGGTGACCTCGTCCTCGTCGGCGGCCGCATCCGAGATCGGGATGGCGGCGCCCTCCTCCACCCACGCGGCGGTGCCGGTGTCGACGATCTTCGGCAGTCGAAGAGAGGGCTTGGAGATCGGCACGCGGGTGCAAACCTGCAGGGCGACGCTCTGCGCCTGCACCGGCTCCACGATCAGCGTGTAGATCTGCTGCTGCGTGAGAGCAGCAAAAGTCTTAGTCGTAGCAGTCATCGCGAACTCCTAAAGGCATGGGAAGTCTGAATGGATTCCATGCCGGGGAGTCGCAGACTCGGCCCGGTCGCCCCGCTGAGGCTGACGGTGCCCGGAGAGTCGCACCAGGCGATATCTCCGAGCACCGCCGATATTACTCCACTAACCCCGGCGAGGAGAAATCACCGCATCCCAACCGGAGGCCTTGGGCATGTTCCGGAAGGGCTTGGGGCGACCGCGCACCTGGGCCCGGCCGGGCTCCTCGCCGTCGTCGAGGCGCCAGTGCGGGCGCTCGGCAGCCACGGCCTCAGCCGCCTCGCGCACCCTGGCCGGGTCGACGTGGCCGTCCTCACCGAGGTAGCCAGCCATGTCGGGGCGCACCGCCAGCAGGTCGCCGCCGACGGCCAGCACCTCGGCAGCCATGGCCTCCACCTCGGCGCGCTGGTAGCGCTCCAGCCGCTCGCGCAGCCTGTCGCGCTCGGCCTCGGCTGCGCGAGCACGCTGGCGGTACTTCGCCGCCTCACGGGCGCCGCGGTCGCCCTCCGGCTGCTGCTGACCCTCCTCGTCGGGCTCCTGGCCCTCCTCGTCGGGCTCCCGGCCGCCGTCGTCCGGCTGCTGGCCCTCGGCGGGGTCGGGCTGCTCGGCGGTGTCGGCGGGCGTCATGTCGTCGGTGGTGGTCATCGGGTGCCTCCGGTGGTGCTGGTCAGGTCGGAGATGGCGGCGGCCAGCAGGCTGGGCGCCAGGTCGGCGCGCGGGCCGCACAACTGCGCGGTAACCAGGGCGCCGAGCGCCTCGGCCTCGTGGCGGGTCACAGCGCACCGCCGTCGTCCTGCTGGGCGGCGTGGATGGCGTCGAGCAGGTCACCAGCAGTGCCCATGGCGTGGGCCTGCACGGCGACCAACTCGAACATCAGGTTGCGGCGGTCGTCGTCGCTCGGGCGCTCGTCCAGGTAGGTGCCGAGCAGGGCGAGGACGGGCGCCGGGTCGTTGCCAGCGGTGCGGGCACGGGTGGCCAGCGCGATGGCGATGTCGTTGGCGTCAGGCAGGGCGGTGGTGTTCGTGGACAACGGGAACCTCCGAGGTTGCTAATGCGGTCTGGCTGCTTCTGACGACAGCGCAGGCGGCGCGCGGCTCACGACGGCCACCGCCACGCGGTGCGGCGCGAGGCCGGGCGCCGGGTGGGGCGCACGATGGCGCCCTCCTCGGGCCAGGCGGGCAGCGGCCAGGCGCGGCCGCCGCAGCAGGGCAGCCGGAGGGCGCCGACGCGGTAGGGCACGGCGACGCGGGCGCCGCAGTAGCAGCACCAGCCGGCCCCGTGGCTGAGGTCGAAGACGACCTCGACGGTCAGCACGGGCACCGCCTCGCCGGGCTGACCGATGGCGCGCACCAGCCGGGCACCGGTGCTGAGGCGTACGACGACGTGCTCGCCGCCGTCGAGCAGCCACAGGGCCACCACGGGCGCGCTCACCGGGCACCGCCCAGCAGGCCCGCCACGCCGCGCGCCGCGAGCAGGTCGCGGGCGTCCTGGCCGGGCTCGGGGGTTACCCCGACCAGGGAGCGCGTGACGGGGCGCAGGGCAGCCCACACGCGCCGGGCGCAGGCCAGGCCGGGCTCGTCGTGGTCAGGCACCAGCACCACGTCCGCGCCCCGCAGGACGGCCACCAGGCGGTCCAGGTTGGGGCTGGCGGCCCCACCCGCCCACGTCGTGGCGTAGGTGCCTGCGCGGCAGATGGCGTCGACGGAGGACTCGGACTCGACCACGATGACGGGCTCGCCCGCGCCGACCGCCATGCGCACCTCGCGCTCTCGGTACAGCGGCAGCGCGCTGGTCGGCACGCCGAACATGCCGGGCAGGTAGGTGCGTCCGCGCCGGGTGGTCCAGCGCAGGTCCTTCGCGCCGCCAGGCGAGCGCCACCGCTCCAGCAGCCACCGCCCGTCGCCGTAGCGGTGGACGCTGACCAGCCGCATGCCGCGCGCAGCCGGGTGGGCACCGGCGCGGGCGTCCAACGCCGGGAACGTCGGCCAGGCCGACCGGCCCCACGTCGCGTGGTGGATCTGCGGTGTCAACCACGGGCGGTCGTGCAGGTGCTTCCACGAGCAGTGCAGCGCGGCCAGCACCTCCTCGACGGTGCAGCCCGCGAAGCAGTGCACGAGCACGCGCCCGTCGTCGGCCACGGTGACGTGCAGGCTCGGGGCGGAGTCGGCGTGCGCGGGGCACTGCCGCATCGCCCCGCCAGCCGGTCCAGCGCCGACGAGGTCAAGCAGCGCGTGCAGCCAGGAGCCGGGGGTGTAGCCGCCCGCCCCTACCGGGCCAGGCAGGGTCGCAAGGGTCGAACCTGCGGGAGCCTTGTCAGCCCCCTGGGCACACCCCTGAAACTCTGACCTTCCAAGTAGTGAGGCCCCCTCAAGTTCGACCCTTGCGACCCTGTTTCGGGGTGTCTGCAGGTCAGTCGGCCATTCCGGGCCCGCAAGTTCGACCCTGCCTTCGACCCTGGGGCGGCAAGTTCGACCCTGCTTCGACCCTGCTTCGACCCTGTCGGCCGCGAGGGTGGGCGCAGGGCTCACGGGGTCACCGCCGGGCGGTGCTGGGCGACGATCATGGCGCGCACGCCGTTCAACTTGGGGCCGCGCGTGACGGTGACGCCCGCCGCCGACTCCAGCGCCGGACCGATGCGCACGAGGTGGTCGGTGAGGATGCGCGGGGTGCGCGGCCAGCCCGTGCTGCGGGCGCTGCCCTGGCGCTCGGCCTCGGCGGTCAGGGTGTCCAGCAGCCCCTTGGGGGTGATGCGGCCGTCGGGGATGCGGCCCGCCTCCAGCGCCGAGAGCAGCGCCTGGGCAACCACGTCACCGTCCAGCACGTCCTCGGCCAGCGCGCCCGCCTGCTCGGCGAGGCGGTCGGCGCCGCTGGTGCCCATCACCGAGTCGATGGCGCGCACCAGCACCTCGAAGTCGGTCAGGCGGTGGCGCAGCCGGGTGCGGTCAGTGGTGGGCAGCACGCCGAGCACTTCCACGGCCAAGTCCAGCAGCCCGCGCATGATGGCCGGGGCTGCGGCGTCCTGCGCAGCCTCCAGTTCACTGAGGGAGCGGCGCCGCTCGGGGGTGATGGCGGGCATCTCCAACCGCACCAGGCGCGAGCCGAGATCACCGCGCAGGGCGCCGACGCCGATGGAGGTCAGCCACAGCGACGCCTGCAGCGACGTGATGTGGGTGTCGGCGTTCGTGTAGAGGGCGCGGGCGGTGGCCTCGCCGCCGGTGGAGACCTTGCACAGCATGTCTGACTGCGCAGCGGTGATGCCTGAGACGTTGTCGATCAGGACCACCAGGTACGGGTTGACCGCCGCCTTCCAGTCCGGCTCGCTGGTCGGCAGCGACCGCCCGCGCACGTTAGAGACCGGGTCCGCGAAGCGCAGCAGGTAGCGCGCCGTCGTGGTCTTGGCCGCGTCCTGCGGGCCAGTGATGAACACGACGGGCTGCGGGGTGCCGGTCATCCACGCGGACAGCAGCAGCGCCAGCACCAGGGGCCGGTCGGCCTCGGTCACCGGCACCAGCGTCCACAGCGCGTCCAGGTCGCCGGTGCGGGCCGGGGTGGGCAGGGCCGCAGTCACGCTGGAGCGGCGCAGGTGCACGCCGGGGGGCACGGTGTCGGTCGCGTGCCATCCCTCAGCGGTGATGACGATGACGCGGCCGGAGTCGTCGCCGATGTCGACGATGAAGCGCCACCCGTTCCACGCGCTACGCAGCAGCACCGGCCGGGGCGCGGCCTTGTCGGCGCGGAAGCCGATGTAGTCCCCGAGGGCGGCGCGGTCCTCGCCCTTCATGAACTTGTCGTGGCTGGCCAGGATGCGCTCGGCGATGAGCGCGACGGCCGGGCTGCGCGAGCCACCGGTGTGGAGCACCGGCCGTGCGCTCGGGTCGTGGCGGTCGACCACGTAGACCTGGCCCTCCAGGCTGCGGAAGGCGGTGAACCCGGCGTCGAACACCTCGATGGCGTGCTCGACGCTGGCCACCTTCGGGCCGTCGTCGCCCTTGCCCGTGCTCGCTGTGGCGAGGTCGACCTCGGGCGCGTCAGAGATAGACTGAGAACTGTTCTCGGTGGCGGCTGAGGGTGCGGCAGGGGTGCTGGGCGCGGGGCGCGGACTAGGGGTCCGCGCCCCGTTCTGCATGTCGATGGTCACGGCGGTGGCTCCAGGGGTGTCTCAAGGGCGAGAAACCCGCTGGCCAACTTGACCGCAGCGGGGGTGCCGTCGGCTTCCGACGGCGGGACAGGGGCGGTGCCGCTCAGTGCGGCAGGGCCGCGAGGCGGCGGCGCGCCTCGCGCAGCACGCGCACGTCGTGGCGGTTGACGTGGTCGCGCTCCACCAGGTCGGCGAGCACGCGACGCCCAACGGCGCGCTCGACTTCCGCCAGGGCTGCGCGCGGTTCGGTGACACCCCGGGAGCCCAGGGCCGCCAGGCGAGCGTCGAGGGCGGCAGTCGCCAGGCCGGTCACGCGACGCCCCCGACGGCGGTCGCGGCGCGCTGTGCCGCCATCCACCGCTCAACGGCCTCGCGCCGGAACAGGACCCGCCGCCCCACGCGGAAGGACTCCAGCCCCTCGCCCCGGTATCGCCAGTAGCGCACCGTGCTCGGGCTAGTGCGAACCAGCGCGGCAACCTCATCGACGGTCAGCAGGTCAGACATCACAGCCCCTAGGTGAGACGGCATCGCGGTAAGCGACTCACCACTATGAGACACCATTGAAGCGGCTCGCGCAACCAGCATCGTCAATGCCGTGTCATCATTGGCTGCATGGAGGATGTCAAGGCGAGCGGATCAGACGACCTGAGGCAGGTCGCGCCCGGCCTGAAAGTGCCCTCGGAGATCACCGTCGACGCGACACTGCCCGATGAGCCCGGCCTGCACCTGCACGTGGTCCTGCGCCTGCACGAGGGCCGCTACGTCGCGCGCGAGGTCAGTGTCACCGCTGCCGACGGGCGTCAGGTCTCCGGCGAGGCGCTGCGCAGACTCCCCCTGGCTGCCGTCATCAAGCGCGGCGTCAGTGGGCTGATCACGAGCAAGAACCTCGGTCCCGTGCTCGCTCCGAACGACGGCGACGAGCGCTCGGACGAGGCCGTCGAACTGCGGATGGTCGCGCTGCGCTACCGCGTGGCCCGACTGCTCGGGGAGGCCCCGAACCTCTACATCGCCGATGCTCTCGGAGTCTCCCGCGCGACGGCCGCCCGACGGGTCGCGGCTGCTAGGGCCGGCGGCTACCTGCGCCCCGATGAGGTGGCTACCGCTGGGGGCGCCCCTGCACGCTGGGGGCGCTGACGATGGCCTCCATCGCCCGCCGTCCCGACGGCCGCTGGCGTGCTCGCTACCGCGACGACGCCGACCGCGAGCACGCGAAGCACTTCACGCGCAAGGTCGACGCCCAGCGGTGGCTCGACGAGGTGACCACGGCCGTCGTCTCAGGCACCTACGTCGACCCAGCGGCGGGCCAGGTGACGCTGGCGGCCTTCTACGAGACGTGGGCCACGCGCCAGACGTGGGCGAGCGGCACCACGGCCGCCATGAACCTCGCCATGCGCGACTGCACCTTCGCGGACGTACCGCTGGCCCGACTGCGACGTAGCCACGTCGAGGCATGGATCAAGGGGATGACCGACCGGGGCTTGGCTCCCGGCACCGTCAGGACGCGCGTCGGCAACGTGCGCTCGGTGCTGCGCGGCGCCGTCGTCGACCGCCACCTGGCCGTCGACCCCAGCGTCGGCGTGCGCCTCCCCCGGCTCCGGCGTCGCGAGGCCGCCATGCGCCTGCCGACCACGGGCGAGGTCGCCAGCATCCTGGCCGCCAGCGACGCCGCCACCAAGGTTCTGGCCTCCCTGGCGGCCTTCGCCGGGCTGCGCCTCGGCGAGGCGTGCGGCCTACAGGTCGGCGACATCGACTTCCTGCGCCGCACCATCCGTGTGCAGCGCCAGGTGCAGCGCGCCGAGGGCGGCGCCGTCGAGATCACTCCCCCGAAGTACGGGAGCGAGCGCGAGGTGTTCGTGCCCGCCGCGCTGCTCGACGCGCTGGCCGCCTACATCGCCGAGCACCGCCAGGGCACCGATGCCTCGCGCTGGCTGCTGGCGGGCAGCGATGGCGCTCCCCTGCACCAGAACTCCGCCGGGCACCGCTGGCGTACCGCCTGCCGTGCGGCAGGCGTGGCGGGCATCCGCCTGCACGATTTGCGGCACTTCTACGCCAGCGGACTGATCGCCGCCGGGTGCGACGTGGTGACCGTCCAGCGCGCCCTCGGGCACCGCTCGGCCACCGTGACGCTGGGCACCTACAGCCACCTGTGGCCCTCCGCCGAGGACCGCACGCGGGCCGCCGCCGGTGGTCTGGCGGCGGCCGTCGCGAACGCTGCTGCGGACTCCCTGCGGACTAGCCAGGGCTGACGACGCCCTGACCAGCGGCGATATGACCCACTACACGTTGAAGCGGAACTCCACGACGTCGCCGTCAGCCATGACGTACTCCTTGCCCTCGATGCGGGCCTTGCCGCTCTTGCGGGCCTCCGCCACCGAGCCGGCCTGGACGAGGTCCTCGAAGCCGATGACCTCGGCCTTGATGAAGCCCTTCTGGAAGTCGGTGTGGATGACACCGGCCGCCTCGGGCGCGGTGGCGCCGCGGCGGATGGTCCACGCGCGCGACTCCTTGGGCCCGGCCGTGAGGTACGTCTGCAGGCCGAGGGTCTCGAAGCCGGCGCGCGCGAGGATGTCGAGGCCGGGCTCGCTCTGGCCGACGCTGGCCAGCAGCTCGGCGGCCTCGTCGTCGTCGAGCTCGGCCAGGTCGGCCTCGAGCTGGGCGTCGAGGAAGACGGCCTGGGCGGGGGCCACGAGGGCCGCCAGCTCGGAGCGGCGCGCCTCGTCGACGAGGCCGGCCTCGTCGACGTTGAAGACGAAGAGGAACGGCTTGGTGGTGAGCAGGCCGAGGGTGCGCAGCTGCTCGACGTCCACGCCGGCGGCGGCAGCGCCGGCGAAGAGCGTGGTGCCGGTGTCGAGCACGCCCTGGGCGGCGACCGCGGCGGCGAGGACCGCGGGGTCGGCCTTCTTGCCCTTGACCTCCTTCTCGAGGCGCGGCACCGCGCGCTCGAGGGTCTGCAGGTCGGCGAGCACCAGTTCGGTGGCGATGGTCTCGATGTCGGACTTCGGGTCGACGCGGCCGTCGACGTGGACGACGTCGGGGTCGGCGAAGGCGCGGACCACCTGGCAGATCGCGTCGGCCTCGCGGATGTTGGCGAGGAACTTGTTGCCCAGGCCCTCACCCTCGGAGGCGCCGCGGACGATGCCGGCGATGTCGACGAAGGTCACCGTGGCGGGCACCGTGCGCTCGCTGCCGAACACCTCGGCGAGCCGGTCCAGGCGGGGGTCGTTCAGCGGGACGACGCCGGTGTTCGGCTCGATCGTCGCGAACGGGTAGTTGGCCGCCAGCACCGAGTTCTTCGTGAGGGCGTTGAAGAGGGTGGACTTGCCGACGTTGGGCAGGCCGACGATGCCGATGGTGAGCGCCACGGGCAGGTGAGCCTACGCGAGCGCGGGCCCGGCCACGGACCGCGAGGGCCGTCACCGGGGCCGCGACGGCGTGCTGGGGTCACCTGCGGCGTCTCCGTCAGGCCCCGCGACGCGCCGGGCCGGGCGGATCACCCACCGGCTGTCGGTGGCGCGTGGCACCTTCGGCTCGTGGACGCGCTCTCGCTCGTGGTGGTGCTGCTCGCCCTGGTGGCCGGGGTGGCGATCGGTGCTGCCGGCGCCTGGCAGGTGGTGACCGGGCGCGAGCGCTTGGCGTCTGCCCAGGTGGTCGCCGAGCGGGACATCCTCGCGGCACGGGCCTCGGCACTGGAGGCCCGGCTCGCCGCCGAGCACGAGGAGGAGCGCGAGCTCGCCGCCGTGCTCGCCCCGGTGAGCAGCTCGGTGGCGCGCATCGAGCGGCAGGTGCAGCAGCTCGAGCGCGAGCGGGCCGAGCAGTACGGGCGCCTCGGCGCGCAGCTGCAGCAGGTGGCCGCCTCCGGGGAGGCGCTGCGCCACCAGACCGAGTCGTTGGCGGGGGCCCTGCGCTCCCCCAACGTGCGCGGCGCCTGGGGCGAGGTGCAGCTGCGGCGCGTGGTCGAGCACGCCGGGATGCTCGAGCGGGTCGACTTCGACGTGCAGGCCGTCGGCATCAACGGCGACGGCGAGGCGGTCCGCCCCGATGCCGTGGTCCACCTGCCCGGGGGCAAGCACGTCGTGGTGGACGCCAAGGCGCCGCTGGCCGCCTTCCTCAACGCGCGCGACGGGCTCGCGCCCGGGGCCGCGCTGGGCGAGCGGCGCGCCGCGGCGGCCGCCACCGAGCACGCTCGCGCGCTGAGGGGCCACGTCGACGCCCTGGCCGGCAAGCAGTACTGGACGGCGTTCCAGCCGGCCCCGGAGATCGTCATCTGCTTCGTGCCCGGTGAGGCGTTCCTCGCCTCGGCCTGCGAGGCCGACCCGGCCCTGCTCGAGCACGCCATGGCCCGCAAGGTGGTGCTCGCCACGCCCACCACGCTGCTGGCGCTGCTGCGCACCGTGGCCATCACCTGGCAGCAGGCCGCCCTGTCCGACGGTGCGCGCGAGCTGTTCACCATCGGACGGGAGCTGCACGGGCGCCTCGCCACGCTCGGGGAGCACACGGGCAAGCTCGGCCGCACCCTGGCGCGCGCCGTCGACGACTACAACAAGGTGGTCGGCACCCTGGAGACCCGGGTGCTGGTGTCGGCGCGGCGCATGGGCGCGCTGGACCTCACCGACGTCACCGTGCCCGACGTGCCCGTGGTCGAGACGCTGCCCCGTCCGCTGACCGCCCCCGAGCTCGTGGTGCCGCTGTCCGCGCACGAGCGCGGCGACGAGCCCGAGGCGGCGGCCAGGACTGGAGCCATGGCGGACCTCACCGGGTGGTCGCTGCACGCCCAGCGGAACCCGTGATCGGTCACTAAGGTCGGGGGTCGTGCCTGAGCGCGAGCGCTACCTGCCGATCGAGGAGCACGGGATCATCGGTGACCTGCGCACCACAGCGCTGGTCGGCACTGACGGCACCGTCGACTGGTACTGCCCGGCGCGCTTCGACGCGCCCTCGCTGTTCGCGTCCCTGCTCGACGCCGAGCGCGGCGGCTCGTTCCGCCTCAGCGCGCGGACCGCGTCGCGGCCCAAGCAGCTGTACCTGCCGGACACGAACATCCTGCTGACCCGGTTCCTCGGCAAGGACGCCGTCGGCGAGGTCATCGACTTCATGGTCCCGGAGACCTCCAGCGTCGCCGCCCCTCGCGACCTGCTGGTGCGCCGGGCGCGGGCGGTCCGCGGACGGGCCGTGTTCACCCTCGACTGCTCCCCGGCGTTCGACTACGGGCGGGCCCGGCACGAGGTGCGCTTGGTGGACGGCGTCGGGGCGGTCTTCACCTCACCCGCGGGGAGGTTCGTGCTGCGGGTCAAGCCGCCGGTGGAGCTGCGCGTCACCGACGGCGGCCAGGGCGGCCCCGGCGTCGTCGCCGAGTTCGCCCTGGAGGACGGCGAGCAGGTCGACGTCGTCCTGGAGTGGCGCGGTGACGTGCGTCCCCTAGCCGACGGCGAGGTGGACGAGCTCTTCGACACCACCAGCGACTACTGGCAGCGGTGGTCGGCGCAGTCGCGCTACCGCGGCCGCTGGCGCGAGGTGGTGCAGCGCTCCGCGCTGACGCTGAAGCTGCTCGTCTACCACCCCACCGGCGCGCTGGTGGCGGCGCCGACCACGTCGCTGCCGGAGGCGCTGGGCGGCTCCCGGAACTGGGACTACCGCTACGCGTGGCTGCGCGACGCCGCCTTCACCACCTACGGGCTCATGCGCCTGGGGTACCTGGACGAGGCGTCGGCGTTCATGGACTGGGTGCAGCGGCGCTGCGAGGCGGCCGACGCCGAGCGCGACGTCATGATCATGTACGCGGTGGACGGGAGCGAGCACATCCCCGAGCAGGTGCTCGACCACCTCGAGGGCTACCGCGGCTCGCGCCCCGTCCGCATCGGCAACAACGCCGTCGGTCAGCGCCAGCTCGACGTCTACGGCGAGCTGATGGACTCGGTCTACCTCTTCAACCGCGAGGTGCCCATCTCGTGGGACCTGTGGTCCACCCTGTCGCGCCGGCTGGACTGGCTCGGCGACAACTGGGACACCCCCGACGAGGGCGTCTGGGAGGTCCGCGGCCCGCGGCAGAGGTTCACGTACTCGGCGCTCATGACGTGGGTCGCGTACGACCGCGCCGTCCGCCTGGCCCGCTCCCGGGGCCTGCCGGCGCCCACCGAGCGGTGGCGGCGCCTGGGCGCCAAGGCCTACCGGTTCGTGCAGGAGGAGTGCTGGGACCCGGAGCTCGGGGCCTACACGATGTACCCCGGCAGCCGCACGCTCGACGCGTCGCTGCTTGTCATGCCGCTGGTGAAGTTCTCCGGTCCCACCGACCCGCGCTTCCTGTCCACGCTCGACAGGATCGGCGACACGCTCGTGGCGGACAGCCTGGTCTCCCGCTACGCCATCGACGGCCACGACGGTCTCGACGACGACGAGGGCACCTTCAACCTCTGCTCCTTCTGGTACGTGGAGGCGCTGACCCGGGCCGGGCGGCTCCGGGAAGCCCGCCTCACCTTCGAGAAGATGCTCACCTACGCCAACCACCTGGGGCTGTACGCCGAGGAGATCGGCCCGGCCGGTGAGGCGCTGGGCAACTTCCCGCAGGCCTTCACGCACCTGGCGCTCATCAGCGCCGCGGTGAACCTCGACCGCGCCCTCGGCGGCTGACCCCCCGCACCGGCACTCGCACGGGAGAGTGCCGACCCAGCGGCCCCCACACCGGCACTCGCGCGGGAGAGTGCTGGCTCGCCCCCGGAGCAGGTAGGGGTCAGCGGGCGCCGTAGGCCCGCACGGCGGCGCGGACGGCGGTCAGGGCCGCCTCGTCGACGCGGTCGGCCGGCTGGTCCGAGGACCCCAGGCGCGAGCCGACCACGTCCTCCGGCACGTCGGCCGGGGCGCAGCCGCGCAGGGCTGCCTCCTCGCGCAGCACCGCCCAGACGCGGACCACGGCCTCCCGGGCGCGCTCGTGGGAGGCGTCGGGAGCGGCCTCGCGCACCACGGGGACCAGCCAGTCGGCGTCGAAGGTGCCGGCCGGCGGGCCGAAGACCCGCTCTCCTGAGACCCAGTCACCTGGGGGCACCTCCCGCTTGCGGGGGACGAGCGGGCCACCGCCAGCAGCCACGGCGGTCAGCTGGTGGAGCAGGACGACGACGCAGCGCCACCGCGACCCGACCCGCCCGTGGGCGTGAGGCCGAGGTTGGTGCGCAGCTCGCGCGGCAGCGAGAAGACGAGGTCCTCGGTGGCGGTGCGGACCTCCTCCGGCTCTCCGTAGCCGCGCTCGGCGAGGGAGGCCAGCACGTCGTCGACGAGGATCTCCGGCACCGAGGCGCCCGAGGTCACGCCGACCACGTCGACGCCGTCGAACCACTCGTCGCGCAGCTCGGCGGCGGAGTCGACCCGGTAGGACGACGTCGCGCCGTTCTGGAGGGCCACCTCGACGAGGCGGACGGAGTTGGAGGAGTTGGCCGAGCCGACCACGATGACGAGCTCGGCGCGCGCGGCCACCTTCTTCACCGCCACCTGGCGGTTCTGGGTGGCGTAGCAGATGTCGTCCGAGGGCGGGTCGGCCAGCTGCGGGAACTTCTCGCGCAGGCGGCGGACGGTGTCCATGGTCTCGTCCACGCTGAGCGTGGTCTGGGAGAGCCAGACGACCTTGGAGGGGTCGGGCACCTCGACGGCGTCGACCGAGTCCGGCCCGTCGACCAGGGTGACGTGGTCGGGGGCCTCACCGGCGGTGCCCTCGACCTCCTCGTGGCCCTCGTGGCCGACCAGGAGGATCGAGTACCCGTCGCGGGCGAAGCGCACGGCCTCGCGGTGCACCTTGGTGACCAGCGGGCAGGTGGCGTCCAGGGTCTGCAGCGAGCGGGCCGCGGCGGCCTCGCGCACGGCCGGGGAGACGCCGTGGGCGGAGAACACCAGGCGGGAGCCCTCGGGCACCTCGTCGGTCTCGTCGACGAAGACCGCGCCGCGGCGGCTCAGCACCTCCACGACGTGCTTGTTGTGGACGATCTCCTTGCGCACGTAGACGGGGGCGCCGTAGTGCTCCAGCGCCTTCTCCACCGTCTCGACGGCCCGGTCGACACCGGCGCAGTAGCCGCGGGGCGCCGCGAGCAGCACCTGCTTGCGGCGGGGCCGCCCCTCAGGAGCCTCGGCTGCGCCGTCCGCAGGGGCGGCGTTCGTCTCCAGCGCTGTCACACCCCCATCGTAAGGTCGCAGCGTGGTGGAAGCCGGAGCGCAGACGGCCGAGCGGGGGGCTCGTGAGCCGTCGTCGACGTCCCCGCAGGCCCTCCCGCCGACCGCCGGGCAGACCAGCGCGGAGCACCCGTGGCCGGTGCGGCTGCTCACCATGAAGATCAGCGACTACGTGGCGAAGATGCCGCAGGTCTGGGTGGAGGGCCAGGTGGTCCAGGCCACCCGGCGCCCCGGGACGACGACGGCGTACCTCACCCTGCGCGACACCGACGTCGACATGTCCCTGCCGGTCAGCGCGCACGTGCGGCTGCTCGACGCGCTGCCCGGGGGGCTCGCCGAGGGCGCCCGCGTGGTGGTGCGGGCCAGTCCCGAGTTCTGGACCAAGCGCGGCGTGCTGCAGCTGCAGGCCACCGACATCCGCCCGGTCGGCGTGGGCGAGCTGCTGGCCCGCATCGAGCACCTCAAGCGGGTGCTGGCCTCCGAGGGCCTGCTCGACGAGCACCGCAAGAAGCCGCTGCCGTTCCTGCCGCGCTGCGTGGGCCTGGTCTGCGGGCGCGCCAGCGCCGCCGAGCGCGACGTGGTGCGCACCGCCAGCGACCGCTGGCCCGGCGTGCGCTTCGAGGTCCGGCAGGTGGCCGTGCAGGGCACCGGCGCCGTCTCGGAGGTCAGCGCGGCCGTGGCGGAGCTGGACGACCACCCCGACGTCGACGTCATCGTCGTCGCCCGCGGCGGGGGGTCCCTGGAGGACCTGCTGCCCTTCAGCAACGAGGCCCTGTGCCGCGCGGTGGCTGCCTGCACCACGCCCGTGGTGAGCGCCATCGGCCACGAGGTCGACAACGTCCTGCTCGACCTCGTGGCGGACGTGCGCGCCTCCACCCCCACCGACGCCGGCCGGCGCGTGGTCCCCGCGGTCGCCGAGGAGCTGGCCGGCCTGGAGGCCGCCCGCGGGCGGCTGCGCCGCACGGTGCTGCGGCTGGTGGAGTCCGAGACCACCGCGCTGGCGCAGCTGAGGTCGCGTCCGGTGCTCGCCGACCCCCGCGCGCTGCTCGCCGAGCCGACCCGCACGGTCACCGACGCCCGCGAGCGCGGGCGTCGGGCGCTGGAGGGTCGGCTGCGCGAGCAGGCGGGAGTGCTGGCCGGTCTGGCCGCCAGCGTGAGCGCGCTGAGCCCCGCGGCGGTGCTGGAGCGCGGCTACGCGGTGCTGCAGACCGACGAGGGCCAGGTGGTGCGCTCCCCCGAGGACGCGCCGACAGGTGAGTGGCTGCGGGCGCGGCTGGCGCGCGGGTCGATCGTCGTCGAGGTGGTCGACTCAGAGGACGAGGACGACGAGGGTTTCGGAGAGGACGACGATGGCTGACGCACCGGCACTGCCCGAGGAGGTCGCGCAGCTCGGTTACGAGCAGGCGAGGGACCAGCTGGTGGAGGTGGTGCGCCGCCTGGAGACCGGCGGCGCGAGCCTGGAGGAGTCGCTGCGCCTGTGGGAGCGCGGTGAGGCGCTGGCGACGCGCTGCCAGCAGTGGCTGGACGGGGCGCGCGAGCGCCTGGAGGCGGCACGCGCCCAGGGCTGAGGTCAGCCGTCGGTCAGGGCGCTGCTGGCCGCGTCGCTGGGGCTCGCCGGGGCCGTGGCGCTGGCGGTCGGCGCGCTGCCGACCGCGGCGACCGCAGCCTGCGCGAGGGCGTCGAGGGAGGCCTCGCTCCCGCGGCTGGTGACGGCCAGGGCCGGACCCCCACCGCTGCTGGAGGGGTCGCTGACGAGGGTGGTGCTGCGGGGGTCGGTGGTGGTCCACACCTCCCAGGTGCGGCCGGCGACCTCGCGCGTGCCGTCAGAGGCGGCGTCCTGACCGGCGATGCCCCGCACCCACCCCGGGGTCGCGGCCGCGGTGGCGCTGATGCCGCCGTAGGCGCCGGCGGGGTCGAGGTAGCCGGCCTCGAAGGTGGGCAGGCCCTCGTCGACGTCAGGCCCGAAGCGGGTGGTGGAGGCCTTCCAGCCCTCGGGCAGCTGCGGCGCGGACAGCGGCACGCCAGCGGCGCTGGCCTGCGCGGCTGAGGCGGCGACGTCGGCCGGGGGGCGCTGGTCCCCCTGCGGGCGCGCGGTGAGGAAGAAGACCACGAGCACCAGGCCCAGCACGAAGAGCACCGTCCGCAGCATGTCTCCGGAGGTCTCGAAGCCGCGGGGGCGCTTGCCGGACGGCGGCGCCGCCGGCGCCCGGCCGGGCGCCGGCGGCGATGACGACGGCGCGGGGCCGGGTGCTGCCACGGGCTCGCTCACACCCCCATGCTCGCACTCGGCGCGGAGGGGCCCTCCTGCTCAGCCGCTACAGTCCGCTCCCAGCGCTCGTGCTCGCGGGCGCCGGACAGGAGGGTCACCCGTGAGCTCGGTGCTCGTGATCGGCGAGGCGCTGGTCGACGTCGTCCACTCCTCGGACGGCGGGGTCCAGGAGTACCCGGGCGGCAGCCCGTTGAACGTGGCCATCGGCCTGTCGAGGCTCGGACGCCCCGCGCAGCTGCTGGCGCACCTCGGTGACGACGCGCGCGGTGAGGTGGTCCTCGCGCACCTGCGCGCCTCGGGCGTCGAGGTGGTCGAGGGCACCGTGCGGCCCGGCGCCACCTCCACCGCGCAGGCGACGCTGGGCGCCGACGGGTCGGCCACGTACGTGTTCGACATCACGTGGGAGCTGCCGGAGGGGGCTGCGCTCGACGCCGCGCTCCCGGAGAGCGCCGCGGCCGTGCACACGGGGTCCATCGGCTCCTGGTACGAGCCGGGCGCCGCGGCCGTGAGCCGGCTGGTGCAGCGCTACCGCGACACCGCCACCACGACGTTCGACCCGAACCTGCGCCCCTCCCTCATGGGCGACCCGTCGCTGGTGCGCCAGCGCATCGACGCGCTCGTGGAGCACTGCGACGTGGTGAAGCTGTCCGACGAGGACGCCGACTGGCTCCAGCCCGACGGCGACCACGAGGCGCTGCTGGCCTCGTGGCTGGAGCGCGGGGCGTCCCTGGCCGTGCTCACCCGGGGTGCGGAGGGCCTGGTGGCCCTGTCCCGCAGCGGCCGCGCCGAGGTGAAGGCGCCGAAGGTGGTGGTGGCTGACACCGTGGGTGCCGGCGACTCCGTGATGGCAGCGCTCATCGACGGGCTGGCCGAGCACGACCTGCTGGGCGCCGACAAGCGCCAGGCGCTGCGCGACATCTCGGCCGACGACGTCCAGACCCTGCTCGTGCACGCCGCCCGCGTCGGCGCCGTCACCGTCTCCCGCCCGGGTGCCGACCCGCCGTGGCGTCGGGAGCTGCTGGGCGTCTGACCAGGGAGCAAGCGCCACGGGGCGCCTGTCGATCACGGCGGGCGCCCCGTGCGCGTCTAGGGCATCATGCGGCCGTGCCCGTTCTGCCTCCCTCAGTCCGCCCCGACAGCCCGCCGCCCTCCGAGGGCCGGCCCTCGACCCCCGCGCAGGCGTGGGCCGCCCTCGCCGAGGGCAACGAGCGCTTCGCCGTGGAGCGCAGCTCCGGCGCGGGGAGCGCCTCGCGCCGCGCCGAGCTGGTCACCGAGCAGCGCCCGTTCGCCCTGGTCGTGGGGTGCTCGGACTCCCGCGTCCCGGCCGAGTTCGTCTTCGACGCCGACCTGGGCGACCTCTTCGTGGTCCGCACCGCCGGGCACGTGGTGGACGCCGCGGTGCTGGGCTCGGTCGAGTACGGCGTGCAGGTGCTGGGCGTACCGCTCGTCGTCGTCCTCGGCCACGAGCGCTGCGGCGCGGTGGCGGCGGCCCTGGACGCCCTCGACGGCGGGTCGGTGCCCGGCGGGTACGTGCGCGACATCGTCGAGCGCGTCGCCCCGAGCATCCTGTGGGCCCGCCAGGGCCGCGCCCGCGACGACGACCCGACCGCGGAGGCCGCGATCGTCGGCGCCTCCCACGTGCGGGCCACGGCGAACCTCCTGCGCGAGCGGTCGGCGGTGCTGGGAGCTGCCGTCGCCGAGGGTCGCGCCGCCGTGGTGGGCGCCGCCTACGAGCTGGCCACCGGCCGGGTGTCGCTCCTGGAGGGTGCGGACTCCGTCTCCGCCTCCTGACCAGCGCGCCTCAGCGAGGCCACCGTGCCGGGAGCCGCTGACGGCTCCCGGCGCGGTTCTGCGACGATCGGTGCCATGGCTGAAGAGAAGGTCACGCAGGACGGCGCCGAGTACCGCATCGAGCACGACACCATGGGCGAGGTCCGCGTGCCCGCGGCCGCGCTGTGGCGCGCGCAGACGCAGCGCGCCGTGGAGAACTTCCCGATCTCCGGCACCCCCCTGGAGCGCAGCCACATCGAGGCGCTCGCCCGGGTGAAGAAGGCCGCTGCGCTGGCCAACGCCGAGCTGGGCGTGCTGCCGCAGCCGGTGGCCGACGCCATCGCCGCCGCAGCGGAGGAGGTGGCCACCGGCGCCCACGACGACCAGTTCCCCGTGGACGTCTTCCAGACCGGCTCGGGCACGTCGTCGAACATGAACGCCAACGAGGTCATCGCGACCCTCGCCAGCCGCTCGCTGGGCGAGGCGGTGCACCCCAACGACCACGTCAACGCCTCCCAGTCCAGCAACGACGTGTTCCCCACGTCCGTGCACGTGGCCGCGACCTCCGCCGTCGTCAACGACCTGGTGCCGGCGCTGGAGGTGCTGGCCGCCTCCCTGGAGGCGAAGGCCTCCGAGTTCGCCGAGGTGGTGAAGTCGGGCCGCACGCACCTCATGGACGCGACCCCGGTCACCCTCGGCCAGGAGTTCGGCGGCTACGCCGCCGCGGTCCGCTACGGCGTGGAGCGCCTGCACGCGGTGCTGCCGCGCGTGGCGGAGGTGCCGCTGGGCGGCACCGCCGTCGGCACGGGCATCAACACCCCCGCTGGCTTCCCGCAGCGGGTCATCGAGCTGCTCGCGGAGGACACCGGCCTGCCGCTGACGGAGGCGCGCGACCACTTCGAGGCGCAGTCGGCGCGTGATGGCCTGGTGGAGCTGTCCGGGCAGCTGAAGACCATCGCGGTCTCCCTCACGAAGATCAACAACGACCTGCGCTGGATGGGCTCCGGCCCCAACACCGGCCTGGGCGAGCTGCGCATCCCCGACCTGCAGCCCGGCTCCTCGATCATGCCGGGCAAGGTCAACCCGGTCATCAACGAGGCTGTGCTCATGGTGTGCGCCCGCGTCATCGGCAACGACGCCACCGTCGCGTGGGCCGGCGCCTCCGGCGCCTTCGAGCTCAACGTGCAGATCCCCGTGATGGCCCTGGGCGTGCTCGAGAGCACCCGCCTGCTCGCCAACGGCTCCCGCGTGCTGGCCGCCAAGGTGGTCGACGGGCTCGAGGCCGACGTCGAGCAGGCCCGCCACTACGCCGAGGCCTCCCCGTCGATCGTCACCCCGCTCAACCGCGTCATCGGCTACGAGGCAGCGGCCAAGGTCGCCAAGCACGCCGTGGCCAAGGGCGTCACCGTGCGCCAGGCGGTCATCGACCTCGGCTTCGTGGAGCGCGGCGAGGTCACCGAGGCCCAGCTCGACACCGCCCTCGACGTCATGTCGATGACGCGGCCCCCGTCCAAGGCCTGATCCCGCACCGCGGCGGAGCGCTGAGGGCCCGCAGACCAGGCGGTCTGCGGGCCCTCAGCGCTCACCGGAGGTGGCGCGGCGCCGGTCGGTGCCGGCGCGCGTCAGTACCAGTTGACGGACTGGCTGTGCGCCCACGCGCGGCACGGGGTGCCGTAGGAGGCGGCGATGTAGTCGAGTCCCCACGCGATCTGCACGCGCGGGTCGGTCTGCCAGTCCGCGCCGTGGGAGGCCATCTTGCTCCCCGGCAGCGACTGCGGGATGCCGTACGCGCTCGACGTCGGGTTGTCGGCAGACCAGCTCCAGCCGGACTCCTTGGTCCACAGCCTGTCGAGGCAGGAGAACTGGTCGGCGCCCCAGCCGTGAGCGGCGACCATCGGTGCGGCCACCGCGCGAGGGTCGGCCTGGGCCGCGGCGAGCTGTGCTGCGGCCTCCTCGGCGAGGCGCTGGGCCTCAGCGGCGGCGCGCTGGGCCTCGGCGGCGCTCACGGCCGCCAGGGCCTGCGAGGCCGGCACCTGGGAGGCCCTGGTGGTCTGGGAGGCGTCGGCCGAGTCGGCGGACTGCTGCCCCACCAGCTCCTGCACGCGCTGCTCGGCCTGCGCCACCGGGTCCGCGGGGTCAGCCGGCGCGGCGGAGGACGGGTCTGCGGCCGGGGACGGGGCGGTCGAGGACGGGGCGGCGGGCTGCGCCGCGGCGAGGCGGTCCTCGCTGCGGCTCGCCGACCCTCCGCGCTCGCTGACCAGCTCTGCCTGCAGCGCCACCACCTCGGGAGACGACGCCGACGACGACGCGCCCGCCCCCTGAGACGCCCCGGGCAGGCCCGAGGACCCGGCGGAGCGCCACACCTGCGCCACCTGCTGCGCCACGAAGGCCTGCTTGGCCTCAGCGGCGGCCTCCTGCTTGGCCGGACCCACCAGCGCTCCACCGGTGACGGTGAGCGCCACGGCGCCGAGGGCTGCCGCCCCCGCGGTGATGCGCAGCGGCACGGGCGTCGGACGGCGGGCTTCCCCTGCTCGGCGGGCGGCAGGACGACGGGGGTGGAGCACTCAGGGCCTTCCGGGCGGCGCACCTCGCACGCGGCGCGCAGGAGTGCCCCGGGTGGTCCGCTGGGACCCGGGGGAAGGGCGGGCCTGGTGCGAGGACGCAGGGTCAGGGGGCCGGCGCGCGCGGTGGCAGGCGGGCTCCCCGGGAGACCCGGAGCGCTGTCGTCGCCGACAGTGCCATCCGGGTGCCCGGTCTGTCCAGGTTCAACCACCCTCGTCCGTCCGGGTGACCGGGCCCCCCACGGAGGGTGACCTGGTCAGCCCGGGCGGTGACGGACCCCCGTGAGGGCTTCGTCACACCTCGAGGACGTCCATCATCTCCGTGACGAGCGCCGCCACCGGAGACCGCTCGGACCGCGTCAGCGTGACGTGGCCGAACAGCGGGTGGCCCTTGAGCGCCTCGATGACCGCGGCCACGCCGTCGTGGCGGCCCACGCGGAGGTTGTCGCGCTGGGCGACGTCGTGCGTGAGGACCACGCGCGAGTTCTGCCCGATGCGCGACAGCACCGTGAGCAGCACGTTGCGCTCCAGGGACTGCGCCTCGTCGACCACCACGAAGGCGTCGTGGAGGCTGCGGCCGCGGATGTGGGTCAGCGGCAGCACCTCGAGCAGCCCGCGCGCCATGACCTCCTCCACCACGGCGGGGCTGACGAGCGCCCCCAGGGTGTCGAAGACGGCCTGGGCCCAGGGGTTCATCTTCTCGGCCTCGGAACCGGGCAGGTAGCCGAGCTCCTGGCCGCCGACCGCGTACAGCGGCCGGAAGACCATGACCTTGCGGTGCTGCCGGCGCTCCATGACGGCCTCGAGCCCTGCGCACAGCGCCAGCGCCGACTTGCCGGTGCCGGCGCGCCCGCCCAGGGAGACGATGCCCACCGACGGGTCGAGCAGGAGGTCGATGGCGATGCGCTGCTCGGCGCTGCGGCCGTGCACGCCGAAGACCTCGCGGTCGCCCTTGACGAGGTGGACCTGCTTGTCGACGCCGACGCGGCCCAGCGCGGAGCCGCGCGGCGACAGGAGCACCAGGCCGCTGTGGCACGGGAGGTCGCGGGCGGGCTCGAGGTCGAGCGCGCCGTCGTCGTAGAGCCCCTGCACCTGCTCGGTGGTCGCGTCGACCTCCACCACCCCGGTCCAGCCGGTGTCGACGGGCCCGGACGCCACGTACTCCTCGGCGGCCAGGCCGACCGCGGACGCCTTGACGCGCATCGGGAGGTCCTTGCTGACCACGGTGACGCGGTGGCCCTCGGCGGCGAGGTTGGCGGCCACCGCGAGGATGCGGGCGTCGGCGTCACCGAGGCGGAACCCGTCGGGCAGGCCCGCCGGGTCGGTGTGGTTGAGCTCCACCACGAGGGTGCCGCCGTCGTCCCCGACCGGCACCGGCGCGTCGAGGCGGCCGTGCTTGATGCGCAGGTCGTCCAGGAGGCGCAGCGCGGCGCGGGCGAAGTAGCCCAGCTCGCTGTGGTGCCGCTTGCCCTCGAGCTCGGTGATGACCACCACCGGCAGCACCACCTGGTGCTCGGCGAAGCGCAGCAGCGCCTTCGGATCGGCCAGCAGCACGGAGGTGTCGAGCACGAAGGTCCGCACGGTCGGCGCCGTCGAGGGCACCGGCGAGGAGACGGACTGCTGGACGGCCGAAGCGTCGCTCACGAGACCGACGCTAGCCCCGATGACCGACACCGCGCGGGAGGACGGTGAGGAACGCCCGCTCGGGTGACGGTCCGTCACCGCCTCGGCCGCACCGGCGTCAGCTGCCGTAGCGGCGCTCGCGCTGCTCGTACGCCCGCAGCGCCCGCAGGAAGTCGACCCTGCGGAAGTCGGGCCAGTAGGCCTCGCAGAAGTAGTACTCGCTGTGGGCGCTCTGCCACAGCAGGAAGCCCGACAGGCGCTGCTCCCCGGACGTGCGGATGACGAGGTCGGGGTCGGGCTGGCCCGCCGTGTACAGGTGCTCGGCGATGTGCTCGACGTCGAGCACCTCCACCAGCTCCTCCAGCGTGGTGCCCCGGGCGGCGTGCTCGGACAGCAGCGAGCGGACGGCGTCGGCGATCTCCCGCCGGCCGCCGTACCCGACGGCCACGTTGACGTGCAGGCCGGTGTGCCCGGCGGTGGCCTTGGCGGCCTCCTCCACGGTGCAGCGCGTGCTCGAGGGCAGCAGGTCGAGCGCCCCCACCGGGTGGACGCGCCAGCGGCCGTCGCGGGCCAGCCTGTCGACGGTGTCCTCGATGATCGCCAGCAGCGGCTCGAGCTCTGCCGGGGGGCGCGTGAGGTTGTCGGTGGAGAGCATCCACAGCGTCACCACCTCCACGCCGACCTGCTCGCACCACTCGGTGAGCTCGAGCACCTTGTCGGCGCCGGCCTGGTGGCCCGAGCGGGTCTCGAAGCCGGACGCCTTCGCCCAGCGGCGGTTGCCGTCGAGGATCACGCCCACGTGGCGCGGGGCGCGGCTCGGGTCGACCGTGGCGGCCAGTCGCCGCTCGTACCCCCGCTCGAGCACCGCGCGCACCGGGGCCCGCAGCGCCCTCAGGCGCGGCGCGACCCACTGCCGGGCGCACTGAGCACCGCGGAGCGCGCGAGCGCGCGCACCGTCGTCCGCTGCGACCACGACCGCCTCCTGTCCGACGTGCGCGAGCCTAGGTGGTCCGCCGCGCGCCGCTCACCCAGCGTGCGCCCGGGGACGCTCAGAACCGCTCGAGCTTCTCCTTGCGGACGGTGAACCCGTGGCCGGTCTTGGAGTTCTCGCAGGTCATCCCCACCTTGTCGCTCACGCTCGTGCACGTCAGGGGTTCCAGGGTGATCGACGACCCGTAGGGCAGCTTCGGGGCGCTCGGGTCGGCGATGGTGTCGCCCACGCAGAGCGGCTGCGCATCGCCGCCGCCCACGCCCACGCTGCCGTAGCCGTCACCGTCACCGCCCCAGTCGCCCTCGCTGCAGCCGCCCTCCGGCTCGTCCTCGGCCCAGAACTGCTCGGCCAGGTCGCAGCGGGCGTAGGGGTCTGCGCCCTGCACCGGGGCGAGGTAGCAGGAGATGTTGCCGGTCGGCGAGGTGAACGTGGTCATCGACGTGACGACCGTGGTGGTCGGCGCTCCGCTGGCCGACGGTCCCGCGGTGGAGGACGGGGACGACGAGGAGGGCTGCGCCGACGCGCTCGCGCCGGCGGACGACGCACCGCCGTCCTGCGGCGCGTCCGCGCCGCTGCACCCCGCGAGCAGCCCGCCCAGCAGCACGACCCCGGCCAGCGCTGCGGGGCCGACCAGCCGGCGGCGGCCGGGGGTGGTCGAGCGGAAGCGACTGGTGGTGCGGGCCGAGCGGGTCACGGCTCCATCGTGGGCCAGGCGCCCGCGCGCCACGGGCGAACCGGGCATCTCCTCCGTGGTCGCCCCGGCGCGGCTCAGCGCGCATCTGTGTGATCGTCGCCACGAGCTCACAGCCGACGCCCCGTCGAACTCCGCGGGGCCAGGCGCTCAGGCGCAGCTGCGCAGCTGCAGGCCCGGACGCACGAGGTCGGGGTCGGGGCCCACCGCGTCGGCGTTCTGGGCGTAGAGCGCGCGCCAGCGCGCGTCGACGTCGGCGTCGCTGGCGGCGGGGCCCAGCTGGGACGCGGCGAGCGACCACAGGGAGTCGCCGGGGGCCACGACCAGCTCGCAGACGACGCCGGAGGCGGCCTCGCTGGGCAGCTGCGCCGGCGAGGCGGGGGGCGGGGAGCCCGGGTCGTCCGTGGTCGGCGCCGCCGACGTCGTGGGGGCGGCAGAGGGAGGCGGCGACGACGACGGGGGCGCTGAGCTGGACGCCGCTGGGGAGGACGATGACGGCGCCGGCGTCGAGGACGGCGGGTCGCTGGGCGTCGCGGTGGCGGTCGGCTCCGCGCCCACCGCCGCCGCGCCGGGGGTGTCCGCGGCTCCGTCACCGCGCGCCAGCACGAGCACCACCAGCGCCGGAGCCGACGAGACCACGGCCAGGAGCACCAGGCCCGCCAGCGGCACCAGGGCCGCGCGGCCGGGCGCCGCGGTGGCTCGCGGCGCCCCGGACAGCGGCACCCTCACGAGCACCTGCGGGGGCGTCGGGGGCCGCAGCGCGGCGAGGCTGGCCAGGACCACGGCCGCGAGCAGACCCACCACGGCCAGCAGGCCCGTCAGGCGCAGCGCCAGCAGCCAGCCGCCGGAGAGCGCGTCCGCCCGCCAGGCGACCAGGGCGACCAGCACGAGCAGCGCCACCGCAGCACCGCCGGCGATGCGCCATGCCCGTGCGTCCACGCCACCTCCGCGCTCGGCGCCCGGCGAGGCGCCCTCCGACCGCCGGGTGACGCCCGGCAGATCCGTCACTCTAGGTGCGCGGCGAGTCCGGGGAGTCCGGTTCGTGGCGGTGCGTCCCCGCCGCACGGGCCTCACGGGCCTCGCCCCTCACCTCGCCCTGGACCACGTCGTGGGCGGACGCCGCCTCGGCGGCGCGGCGCTCGTCGTCGTCGTGATCGACGACGGAGGAGTCGAGGGAGCGCTCGCGCAGCGCCTCCTCGCGGGCCGCCAGAGCGGCCTCCTCCACCGCGCCGCGGTGGCGGATCCGCCGCATGCGGTGGACGAGGTTGACGATGAGCAGGATCGAGACGAACACCACCGCGGCCGTGGCCAGGAAGCCGAGCACGCCCGGCGTCACGGTGTTCGGGTCGAGCTGTCGCGGCCCGTCGGTCGGGGCCGGCACCGGGTTGGGGCCGAGGCCGCCCAGGAGGACGGTGGCGCTGGTCAGCGGGCCCAGGAGCGGGCTCACGCCGCGCTGCCGGCTGCCAGGTGCTCGCGGACGCCGGTGAACAGGTCGTCCTCGACCTCGCCCTCGGCGAGGGCGGGCAGGCGGACGCGGGAGCGGGCCAGCTCGAAGTCCTCCGTGGGCCACAGGCGGGCCTCGAGGTCGCGCCCGGCGGCGAACCAGAACCCGTCCGGGTCGATCTGCGTGGCGTGGGCGAGCAGGGCGGCGTCGCGGTGGGCGAAGAACTCCGCCACCAGCACGCGGGTGGTGACGGGGCGCTCCTCGCGCTCCTCCCAGCGCTTCATCCACTCCGTGTACGGCGACTCGCCGCGCTCGCGCAGCAGGTGCTCGTGGATGGCCAGGATCCGGCCGCGCGACATGGTGTTGTAGTACAGCTTCAGCGGCGTCCAGGGCTCGCCCTCGGCCGGGTAGGCGTCGGGGTCCCCCGCGGCCTCGAAGGCCGCCACGGAGACCTTGTGGCACATGATGTGGTCGGGGTGGGGGTAGCCGCCGTTCTCGTCGTACGTCGTCATGACGTGCGGCTTGAAGCGCCGGACCACGCGCACCAGGGCCTCGGCGGCCACGTGCACCGGCTCCAGGGCGAAGCAGCCCTCCGGCAGCGGCGGCAGCGGGTCGCCCTCGGGCAGGCCCGAGTCGACGAAGCCCAGCCACTCGTGCTGCACGCCGAGCGCGGCTGCGGCCGCGGCCATCTCCTCCCGGCGGACCTGCGAGATGTCGCGCAGCACGCGGGGGTCGTCGGCGAGCTTGGGGTTGAGGATGGAGCCGCGCTCGCCGCCGGTGCAGCTGACCACCAGCACCTCGACGCCCTCGCTGACGTAGCGGGCGCACGTCGCGGCGCCCTTGCTCGACTCGTCGTCGGGGTGGGCGTGGACGGCCATGAGCCGCAGCGGCTCGGTGGGGCGGGGCAGGGGACTGCTCACGGGAGGTGACCTCCGGGTGCACGGGTGGGGGACAATCATCTCCCACGCTCGTCACAGCGCAGCACCCGTCGACGCAGGAGCACCCGTCCGTGAGCAGCACCCCGCACGCCGCGCCGACCCGGCCCGCCGGGCGCTACGGGACCCGCGGCCCCCTGCGGCGCCGCGCCCGGCTGGTGGTGTCGGTGGTGCTGGGCCTGGCGCTGGCGGCGTGGGCGGTGTGGGCGGGGCTGGGCGACGCCTCCTCGCACGTGCAGGCCTCCGAGCAGAGCTACCGCGTGGTGGACGACTCCTCGACCATCGTCGTCTTCAGCGTCTCCAAGCCCGCGGACGAGGCCGTCGTGTGCCGCGTACAGGCGCTCAGCTCCACCGCCGCCGTGGTGGGCCTGCAGGAGGTGCCCGTCGGCCCCCAGGACGGCGCCGCGAGCGTGCACACCGTCACCGTGAAGACGCAGCAGCGGGCCGTCACGGGCGTCGTCGACGACTGCGTCCCCGCCTGAGCGCCTGCCGACCGGGAGCCGGCCGGCGGGCTGCCCGCGTCGCCAGCCGGGACGGGCACCGCTGGTAGCCTCGTCGTTTCTGCCCCAGACCGGCCAGCGTCGTCCTGGCCGCGGAGCACAGCCCTGAGACCGACCGAGGAGGACCGGTGTCCGACACCACGCCTGCCACCACCTGGCTGACGCAGGAGGCCTACGACCGCCTCCAGGCCGAGCACGCCCACCTGACCGGGCCGGGCCGGCTCGAGATCACGCAGCGCATCGACGCCGCGCGCCAGGAGGGCGACCTCAAGGAGAACGGCGGCTACCACGCCGCCAAGGACGAGCAGGGGAAGATGGAGGCCCGCATCCGCCAGCTCGAGCAGCTGCTGCGCGACGCGCAGGTCGGCCAGGCCCCCGCCGCCGCCAGCGGCGTCGTCGCTCCGGGCACCGTGGTCTCGGCCACCGTGAACGGCAGCATGAAGATGCGCTTCCTGCTGGGCAGCCGCGAGGCCGTCGGCACCACCGACCTCGACGTGTACAGCGAGAAGTCGCCCATCGGCTCGGCGGTGCTGGGCAAGAAGAAGGGCGACTCGGCCAGCTACACCGCGCCGAACGGCAAGGAGCTGTCCGTGGTGGTGGACGACGTCGAGGCGTACGCCGGCTGACGCGCCCACCCGCGACGCGAGAGGCGCCCCACCCGGACCGGGTGGGGCGCCTCTCGCGTGCTGGAAGGGGTCAGCGGGCTGCGGAGCGCTTGAACTGGCGGGTCGCCAGCGGCAGGAAGACCGCGACGAGCACCACGGACCAGATGAGCGTGTACAGCGCCGCGTGCTCCAGCGGCCACGCACCGGACCCGCCGGCGAGCGAGGGGTTGCCGAAGAGGTCGCGGCTGGCCTGGGTGACCGCTGAGACGGGGTTCCAGTCGGCGATGACGCGCAGCACCGCGGGGAAGTTGTTGGTGGGCACGAAGGTGTTGGCGATGAAGGTGATCGGGAAGATCACGATGAAGCTGACGTTGTTGAACACCTCCGGGCTGCGCACCAGCAGGCCGACCAGCGCCATCACCCACGAGCACGCGTAGGCGAAGAGCAGCAGCAGCGCGAACCCGGCCAGCGCCTCGAGCGGCGAGGTGGTGATGCGCCAGCCCACCGCCAGGCCCGTCGCCGTCATGATGATGATCACCAGGACGTTGGTGACGACGTCGGAGGAGGTGCGCCCCACGAGCACCGCCGACGGTGCGATGGGCAGCGACCGGAACCTGTCGATGATGCCCTTCTGCATGTCGTCCGCCAGTCCGCTGCCCGTGACGGTGGCCCCGAAGATCACGGTCTGGGCGAAGATGCCCGGCACGAGGAACTCCGCGTAGCTCGTCCCCGCTGGCACCGGGATGGCGCTGCCGAAGACGAAGACGAAGAGCAGGATGAACATGATCGGCGAGATGAGCGTGCCGACCAGCAGGTCCGGGACCCGCTTGACCTTGATGAGGTTGCGCTGGGCGATGGTCGCCCCGTCGCTGATGGCCGACCCGAGCGCGCTCACGCCCCCACCCCCGCCTTCTGCTCGTCGGTGCTGCCGGCCTCGTCGGTGCGCTTGCCGGTGAGGGTCAGGAACACGTCGTCCATGGTGGGCCGGCGGGTGCCTGCGTCGGACAGGTGGACACCGCGCTGCTGCAGCTGCGCGAGCAGGCCCACCAGCACGGCGGCCCCGCCCTCCACCGGCGCCGTCAGGCGCCGGGTGTGCGGCTCGACCTCGACTTCGCCGACGGCGACCGCGGCGAGCAGGGAGCGGACGGTGTCGAGGTGGGCGGCGTCGTCGACGACGAGCTCGACCCGTTCCCCACCGACCTGCGCCTTGAGCTGGTCGGACGTGCCGCGGGCGATGGCGCGGCCGTGGTCGATGACGACGATGTCGTCGGCGAGCAGGTCGGCCTCCTCGAGGTACTGAGTGGTGAGCACCACGGTGGTGCCGCCCCGGACCATGCCCTGCAGCAGCTCCCACATGTCGGCGCGGCTGCGCGGGTCGAGACCGGTGGTGGGCTCGTCGAGGAAGAGCACGGGCGGGTCGTTGACCAGCGCCCCGGCCAGGTCGAGGCGGCGGCGCATCCCACCGGAGTAGCCCTTCACCGGCCGGTCGGCGGCGTCGGTGAGGCTGAAGAGCTCCATCAGCTCGCGAGCCCTCTGCGCGGCCCGCCGGGAGCCCAGGTGGTAGAGCCCGCCGATCATCCGCAGGTTCTCGAAGCCCGTGAGGTACTCGTCGACGGCGGCGTACTGCCCGGAGACGCCGATGCGCCGGCGCACCTCCTGCGGGTCGCGCCGCACGTCCACCCCTGCTACGTGCGCCTCGCCCGCGTCGGGCTCGAGCAGCGTGGTGAGGATGCGCACCGTGGTGGTCTTGCCGGCGCCGTTGGGCCCCAGCAGGCCCAGCACCGTGCCCTCGGGCACGTCGAGGTCGACCCCGTCGAGCGCGCGGGTCACCCCGCCGCCCCTCCCCGGTCTGCCGTACGTCTTCACCAGTCCCCTGGCCCGCACCGCGAGCCCCTGGCCGCCGCTCGTCACGTCGTCGTCCCCATCACGTCCAGCACGCTAGGGCCGGCCACCGACGACCGGGCCGCCGGACGCGCCCGTTCAGCCGACGTGCACCTCGTAGCCGGCTCGCCTCAGCGCCGCGACCACGCCCTCGGCGTGCGCGGGGCCCTGCGTCTGCAGGCGCAGGTCCACCTCCACCTCGTCGACGGCGGCCCGCTCGGAGGTGCGCCCGTGGCCGACGTCGATGACGTCCGCGCCGACCTGCGCCACCAGCGCGAGCAGCGCCGCCAGCGCGCCGGGCCGGTCGGGCACGCGGCGCACCGCGAGGGTGAGGAAGCGACCCGCGGCGGCCATGCCGTGGCGGATGACGCGCATGAGCAGCAGCGGGTCGACGTTGCCGCCGGAGACCACCACGCCCACCGGCGGCTCGTAGGCGGACGGGTCCGCCAGCAGGGCGGCGACGCCCGCCGCTCCCCCGGGCTCCACCACCAGCTTGGCCCGCTCGAGCAGGAGGAGCAGCGCGCGGGAGACGTCCTCCTCGGAGACGGTGACGACGTCGGTGGGGGCCATCAGCGCCCGCACCACGCCGAACGGCACGTCCCCGGGCCTGGCGACGGCGATGCCGTCCGCCATGGTCGACATCCGCTCCAGCGGCACGGGCCTCCCCGCCGCGAGCGAGCCCGGCCACGCGGCGGCCTGCGCCGCCTGCACGCCCACCACGCGCACGTGGGGCGCCACCCCCGACAGCGCCGCGGCGGTCCCCGCCAGCAGGCCCCCGCCGCCCAGGCACACCAGCACCGTCCGCAGCCCGGCGACCTGCTCGACCAGCTCCAGGCCCACCGTCCCCTGGCCCGCGACGACGTCGGGGTGGTCGAAGGGGTGCACGAGCACCGCGCCGGTGGCCTCCACGTGCTCGCGGGCCGCGACCAGCGCCTCGTCCACCGTGGTGCCCGCCAGCTCCACGCGGGCGCCGTAGCGCCCCGTCGCCTCCAGCTTGGGCAGCGAGGCGCCCACCGGCATGAAGACGGTGGCGGGGGCGCCCAGCTCGCGGGCGGCGATGGCCACGCCCTGCGCGTGGTTGCCGGCGCTGGCCGCCACGAGCCCACGGCTGCGCTCGGCCTCGGACAGCCGCGCCGCGCGCACGTACGCGCCACGCACCTTGAAGGAGCCGCCGCGCTGGAGGTTCTCCAGCTTCAGGTGGACCGGGCCGCCGACGAGGTCGGACAGCGCTCGGCTGCGGACCACCGGTGTGCGCCGCACCACGTGCTCGAGCAGCGGGCGGGCCGCCAGCACGTCCTCCGGGCCGACCGGCGGCACGAGCGTCACCGGGTCACCGGGCGCCGTCGTCCCCGGCGCGCTCGTCCAGCCGTCCGGGGGCGGGCGGCTCGCCCTCCTCGCGGGCCTGGCGGGAGGCCACCTCGTCGGCGTCGCGGCGCTGCGCGTCGGACGTGGCGGCACCGCCCTCCCCGCCGTCGTCGTCCTCGTCGTCGTCGTCGTCGAAGTGCTTGACGAGGCCCTTCGGCAGCGCCGCATCGCCCCTGACCAGGTAGACGACGACCGTGTTGGCCACTGCGATGATCGGCACCGCGAAGAGCACGCCGGGGATGCCCGCGAGGGTGCCGCCTGCGGCGATCGCCACGAACACGGCCAGCGGGTGCACGGAGACGGCCTTGCCCAGCAGGATCGGCTGCAGCACGTGGCTCTCGAGCTGCTGCACCGCCAGCACCACGCCGAGCATGATCAGCGCGGTGACGGGTCCCTGCGACACCAGGCCGACCAGCACCGCCACGGCTCCGGTGACCACGGCGCCGAGGATCGGCACGAAGGCACCGAGGAAGACCAGCACGGCGAGCGGCACGGCCAGCGGGATGTTCAGGAAGAAGGCGCCCAGGCCGATGCCGATCGCGTCGACGGCGGCGACGATGATCGTGGCCCGCACGTACGAGGTCAGCGTCACCCAGCCGCGGTGCATGGCGGCGTCGAACGGCGCCTCAGCGGGGCCGGGCAGCAGGCGCACCAGCCAGGACCACACGCGGCGGCCGTCCCACGTGAGGAAGATCGTGAAGAAGAGCACGAGGAAGCTGCCGGTGAGCAGCGTCGCGGCGGTGCCGCCGACCGCCACCGCGCCGTTGATGAGCGACTGGCTGTTCTCCTGCAGCGCGGTGCGCGCCTGGGTGATGTAGTCGTTGATCTGCCCCGTCGACAGGCCCAGCGGTCCGTTGGACAGCCACGTCTGCAGCTGCGTGATGCCCTGCGACGCCGACTGCGCGAGGTCGTCGAAGCCCGAGGCGATCTGCGTCACGACCAGGGTGAACAGCCCGACGATCAGCGCGATGCCCAGCAGCAGGCTCACCAGCGTGGCCAGCACCCGCGGCCAGCCGTGCCGGTCGAGGAAGTCGACGAACGGCACGAGCAGCGCCACGAGCAGCAGCGAGACGAACAGCGCGACCGTCAGCTCGGAGAAGTACGCCAGCACCCGGCCGACGCCGTAGAGCACGACGGCGACGACGACGATGCGCCACGCCCACGCCGCCGAGACCCTCACCGGGAACGGGACGGCGTCCGCGGCCGAGCGCTCGGGGCGGGGCGTGCGGGTCAGTCGGCTCTGGGTCGGTGGCACGCCCGCCAGTGTGGCGGGGGTGTCACCCGAGTGCGCGGTCGAGGTCCCCGATCAGGTCGTCGAGGTCCTCGAGACCCACCGAGAGGCGCACCAGGTCGTCCGGGACCTCCAGCGCCGAGCCCGCCACCGACGCGTGCGTCATGGCCGCCGGGTGCTCGATGAGCGACTCCACGCCCCCGAGGGACTCGGCGAGGGTGAAGACCTGCGCGCGCTCGCACACCCGCAGGGCCTTCTCGCGCGAGCCCACGCGGAAGCTGACCATGCCGCCGCCGCGGCGCATCTGCTTCGCGGCGACGTCGTGGCCGGGGTGGCCGGCCAGCCCGGGGTGCAGCACGGAGTCGACGCCCGGGTGCTCGGACAGCCACGCCGCGACGGCCTCGGCGGAGTCGCAGTGGCGCTCCATCCTCACCGCGAGGGTCTTGAGGCCGCGCAGCACGAGCCACGCGTCGAACGGGCCGGCGACCGCGCCCATCGCGTTCTGGTGGAAGCCGACGGCCTCGGCGACGGCCTCGAGGTGGTCGCCCTGCCCGACCACCAGCGCGCCGCCGACCACGTCGGAGTGGCCGCCGCAGTACTTGGTGGTCGAGTGGACGACGACGTCCGCACCCAGCGCCAGCGGCTGCTGCAGGTAGGGGGTGGCGAAGGTGTTGTCGACGGCGAGCAGCGCGCCGGCGTCGTGCGCGACGGCTGCGAGCGCGCCGATGTCACCGACGGTCAGCAGCGGGTTGGTGGGGGTCTCGGCCCACACGAGCTTGGTGCGGCCGGGCTGCACGGCGGCGGCCACCGCGTCGGCGTCGGAGATGTCGGCGGGGGTGTGCTCCACGCCCCAGCGGCCCAGCACGCGGGCGATGAGGCGGTAGGTGCCGCCGTAGGCGTCGTCGGGGACGACGACGTGGTCGCCGGGGGTCAGCACGGCGCGCAGCAGCGTGTCCTCGGCGGCCAGGCCGGAGGCGAACGCGTACGCGGAGCGGCCGCCCTCCAGGGAGGCCAGGCACTCCTGCAGGGCGTCCCGGGTGGGGCTGGCGGACCGGGAGTACTCGTAGCCCGAGCGCAGGCCGCCGACGCCGTCCTGCTTGTAGGTGGTGGAGACGCTGATCGACGGGATCACCGCGCCGGTGCGCGGGTCGGGCTCGGAGCCCGCGTGGATGGCGCGCGTGGAGAACCCGGACCCGGACCAGTCGTGCTGCTCGCTCACGCCTCCGAGGCTACGGCCCCCTCGGTGTCGTCGTCCCCCATGGGCACCGGCGGGATGGATCGCGCGCGACGCGGCGTTGGAGAGGACAGATCCCGAACGTCTGGAGGAACCGCATGGCCCTGTTCGGCAGCTCGCTGAAGTCCCGCATGGTGACCCGCGAGGAGGCGCTGCCCGGCCGCGACGTCCGCCCGTACCCCGTCCCCACCCACCACGCCGTGCTCGGCACGCCGCTGGAGGGCCCGTGGCCCGAGGGCACCCAGGTGCTCTACGTGGCGATGGGCTGCTTCTGGGGCGCCGAGCGGACGTTCTGGCGCCAGCCGGGCGTGGTGACCACCTCGGTCGGGTACACCGGCGGCTTCACACCCAACCCCTGGTACGAGGAGACCGTGACCGGGCGCACCGGCCACACCGAGGCCGTGATGGTGGCCTACGACCCGGCGCAGACCTCCGCGGAGGCCCTGCTCAAGGTGTTCTGGGAGTCGCACGACCCGTCGCAGGTGAACCGGCAGGGCAACGACGTGGGCACCACCTACCGCTCGGCGGTCTACTGGACCACCGAGGAGCAGCGCGAGGCGGTGGAGCGCACGAAGGCGGCGTTCGAGCCGCAGCTGCGCGCCGCGGGGTTCGGCCCGGTGGCCACGGAGCTGCGGTCGGCGGAGGACGCCGGCCCGTACTACCTCGCCGAGGACTACCACCAGCAGTACCTGCACAAGGTGCCGAACGGCTACTGCGGCCTGGGCGGCACGGGCGTGACCTGCCCGGTGGGCGTCGTCGGCGCCTGACCGCTCTCGCCTCGCCGTGCCACGTCGGGAGTGGCGTGGACGTCCCCGGGCGCGCGGGGCAGGCTGCAGCGCATGAGCGCTGGACGGACGGACCAGCCCGGGCACGACGTCGCGTGGTGGGACGCCAGGCACCGCGACCGCGGCGCCCACGACGACGTCGACCCGTCCGTGCGGGCCGCGTGCCTGCTGCAGCAGCCCGGCACCGCGGTCGACCTGGCGTGCGGCACCGGGCGCCACGCGCGCTGGCTGGCGCGGCGCGGGTGGGACGTGGTGGGCGTCGACTCCTCCCCCGGCGGTCTCGCCGTCGCGGCGAGCGCCGCACGTGACCAGGGCGTGGAGCAGCGGTGCCGCTGGGTGGTCGCCGACGCGCGCACCTGGCGGCCGGAGGCGCCGGTCGCGCTGGTGGTGGTGGCGTTCGTGGCCCTGCCGCTGCTGGTCGAGCGCGCTGCGCAGTGGCTGGCGCCGGGTGGTCGCGTCGTCGTCGTCGGGCACGCCCTGGCCAACGCCGTGCGCGGTGCCGGGGGGCCGAGCGACGAGCGGCTCCTCCACGACGTGACGGCCCTGCGCGACCGTGCGCGCGAGGCGGGGCTGCGGGTGCGCCTCGCGGCGGAGGTGGAGCGTCCGGTGGTCTGGGACGACGACGAGCGCCGGGTCCAGGTGGACGCCGTCCTCGTCGCGGACCGCCGTCCCTGAGGGGCCTCCGCTCCGCGCTCTCCGCGGCACGCGCGGGACGGACGGAGCGTCAGCAGACGTCTAAGGCCCTGCACCTCAACAGGTGCAGGGCCTTCGACGTGCTGCGGGACGCGCGGCGTCGGCGCGGTCGGCGGCGCTGGCGACCCGGGGGCCGCCGCGCGGGCTCAGCGGTTGACCGCGGCCGGCGGGACGGAGGGCAGCATGACGCCCCAGCCGTCGTGGCTGCGGGGGGCCGGGCGGTCGCCGTAGCCGTCGCCGTCGATGACGCGAGCCAGGGCGTACAGCGCACCCAGGGAGAGCAGGGACAGGGTCACGAGGAGCACGAAGACCGTCATGCATCAATGATCGACCAGAATTGGACTGGCGGCACCATGCCAATCCAGGAACAGTGGCCTGAACTGCGCCGATCGAGCCCAGACGCCCTCCGCGGACGTGACCTGGGCCACGTCAGCACCTTCCCGGACCAGGCCAATCGTGGCAGAGTGGCCTGGTGTCGATGACCACCGGACCGATCAGCGTCGTCGGAGCTTCTTCCCCCACGGCCACGTCGGCCGAGCGCCTCGCCGAGCTCATCGGAGCGGGCACCCTGCACCCGCCCATGTACGCCAGCCTCGCCACCGGGATCCAGGGGCTGGTGAGCGACGGGCGCCTGGGCGTGGGCGTGCGCCTGCCCGCCGAGCGCGAGCTCGCGGCAGCCCTCGGCGTCAGCCGCGTCACCGTCTCCGCCGCCTACGGCCGGCTGCGCGAGGCCGGCTGGGCGGACGCGCGCCAGGGCTCCGGCACCTGGACGCAGCTGCCCGCCACCAGCGGTGTCGTAGCCGCGTGGGTGCCCGGAGGTCCGCGCGAGGGCGTGCTCGACCTGTCCTACGCCGCCCCACCCGGACCGCCGGAGGTCACCGACGCCTACGCCCAGGCCCTCACCGAGCTGCCCCGCCACCTCGGCGGCCACGGCTACACCCCGCTGGGGCTGGGCGAGCTGCGGGCGCGGATCGCCGAGCGCTACACCGCCCGTGGGCTGCCCACCACTCCCGAGCAGGTGCTCGTCACGTGCGGCGCCGGCGGTGCCGTCAGCTCAGCGCTGCGCGCCGTCCTCGGTGCGGGCGACCGCCTCGTGGTGGAGCACCCGGTGTGGCCGAACGCCCTCGACGTCGCCCGCGAGCTGCGCGCACGCCTCGTCCCGGTCCCCCGCGACCTCGCGTCCGGCCCCGGCTTCGTCACCGCGGCGCACCGCGCGGCGCGGCAGACCTCGGCGCGGGCGCTCTACGTCGTCCCCGACTTCTCCAACCCCACCGGCGCCACCCTCACCGAGGGCGACCGGCGCTCCCTGATGGTCTCCATGCAGCAACAGGAGGTCACCGTGGTGGCGGACGAGGCCCTCGCCGACCTCGCCCTCGACGGCCAGGAACCGCTCGCGCCGCTGGCCGCCCACGGCCGCCCCGGCGCGGTGCTGAGCGCCGGCTCGATCAGCAAGGCCGTCTGGGCGGGCGTGCGGGTCGGGTGGCTGCGCGCCGAGCCCGACGTCATCGCCCGAGCCGCCGCCGCGGCCTCCCGCGACCACGGGTCGTTCTCCCTGGTCGACCAGCTGGCCGCCTGCGCGCTGCTGGACGGGTACGACGGCATCGCCGCCCGCCGCCGGGTGCAGCTGCGCGCCCAGCGCGACGCCCTGGTCACCGCGCTGCGCGAGCACCTGCCCGGCTGGGAGGTCCCGGTGCCGCCGGGCGGGCAGTCGCTGTGGTGCCACCTGCCGCCGGGGGTGTCGTCGTCCGTCCTGGTCGACACGGCCGAGGAGCTGGGCCTGCGGCTGGCCACCGGCTCCCGCTTCGGCGCCGGGCACGCCTTCGACGACAGGCTCCGCCTGCCCTTCACCGCCCCCGTCGCCGACCTGGAGCGCGCGGTGGAGCTCCTCGTGGAGGCCACCGGCGCCAGCGCCGGACGCTCCCCCGCCGCCCCCCGTCGCCACCTGGTGTGACAGCGGGTCCGCCACCCGGCGCGGTCGCCGCCCCGGCGGCTCTGCTGGTGGTGGCGGGAGGGTGACGACGGCGTTAGCGTCCGCGCCGTGACCACCCCCGGCTCCGCCGACAGCACCGCCTTCGTCGCCGCGGTCCGCGACGCCTACGCCACCACCGGCCCGGCCGTGCAGCTCGGGGCGCTCGTGGTGGACGGCACCGCCCACCCGGACGCGCCTGTCCAGCTGCCGCTGTCGGTGCTCAACCGCCACGGCCTGGTGGCCGGCGCCACCGGCACGGGCAAGACGAAGACGCTGCAGCTGGTCGCGGAGCAGCTCAGTGCCCACGGCGTGCCGACGTTCCTCACCGACGTCAAGGGAGACCTGTCGGGCATCGCCCTGCCCGGCCAGGCGTCCGACCGGGTGACCTCGCGCGCCGCTGACGTCGGCCAGCAGTGGGCGCCCGAGGGCTGCCCCACCGAGCTGCTCGCGCTGGGCGGCATCGGCACGGGGGTGCCCGTGCGCGCGACCATCACGAGCTTCGGCCCGTCGCTGCTGGCGCGGGTGCTGGACCTGTCGGAGGTGCAGTCGTCCTCCCTGGCGCTGGTCTTCCACTGGGCCGACAGGGCCGGTCTGCCGCTGCTCGACCTCGCGGACCTGCGCGCCGTCATCTCCCACCTCGTCTCCCCCGAGGGCAAGGCGGACCTCGAGGGCCTGGGCGGCCTGAGCAAGCAGACCGCCGGGGTGCTGCTGCGCGAGCTGCTGGCCTTCGCCGACGGCGGCGCCGACGCCTTCTTCGGCGAGCCGGAGCTGGACGTCCACGACCTCCTCCGCACGGTGCCCGCCACCGGCGGCGAGCAGCGCGGTGTGGTGTCGTGCCTGGAGCTGCCCGCCGTGCAGGGCCGTCCGGCGCTGTTCTCCACGTTCCTGCTGTGGCTGCTCGCCGAGCTCTTCGAGGAGCTGCCCGAGGTCGGCGACCTCGACAAGCCGGAGCTCGTGTTCTTCTTCGACGAGGCGCACCTGCTCTTCGCCGGCGCCAGCAGGGACTTCGTCGCGCAGGTCGCGCAGACGGTGCGCCTGGTGCGGTCCAAGGGCGTGGGCGTGGTGTTCGTGACGCAGAGCCCCACCGACCTGCCCAGGGAGGTGCTGGCCCAGCTCGGCTCGCGCGTGCAGCACGCCCTGCGCGCCTTCACCCCCGACGACGCGAAGGCCCTGCGCGCCACCGCCTCGACCTACCCGAAGAGCGACCAGTACGACACCGAGACGCTCCTGACCAGCGTCGGCACCGGGGAGGCCGTCGTGACGGTGCTGTCCGAGAACGGCGTGCCGACGCCCGTCGCGTGGACCCGGCTGCGCGCTCCGCAGTCGCTGATGGCACCGGCGCCGGAGGCCGAGCAGCAGCGCATCGTGGCCGCGTCGCCCCTGCAGGCGGAGTACGGCACGCCCGTCGACAGGGACTCCGCCTACGAGCGCCTGGTCCGCAAGACCGCAGCACCGCCGCGCGCCGACCGGGTTGATCGGGCCGGGAAGGCCGCCGACCACGACGACGACGCCCGGCTGCCGTCCGGGGACTCCTGGGACGAGCCTCAGCGCCCGTCGTCGCCGCGCGCCCCGACCCGGAGGAAGGCGGAGCCCGAGGAGCGCTCCGTGGTGGAGCAGGTGCTCGGCTCGTCGGCGTTCCGCAGCTTCGCGCGGTCGGCGGCCTCGAGCCTGGGCCGGGAGATCACCCGGAGCATCTTCGGCGTGCGCCGGCGCTGAGCCGGCGCCACCGGAACCGCAGCCGGGCGCTCGGCTGCGGTTCCCACCCCCTCCTGGACCGCGACCGGGCGCCCGGTCGCGGTCCAGGAGGCGGGCGTCAGCGGCGGCTGGCGAGGAAGGCCAGCAGGTCGGCGCGGGTGACCACGCCGGCGGGCTTGCCGTCCACGGCCACGAGCACCGCGCGGTTGACGCGCAGGGTCTCGCGCAGGTCGGTGATGGGCTCGCCGGCGCCGACCAGCGGCAGCGGCTCGACCATGTGCTTGCTCACCGCGTCGGACAGCGAGGCCGCCCCGGAGAACACGGCCTCCAGCAGGCCCTCCTCCGTGACCGAGCCGGCCACCTCGCCGGCCATGACGGGCGGCTCGGCCCCGACGACCGGCATCTGGGACACCTGGTACTCGCGGAGGATCTCGATGGCGTCGTGGACGGTCTCGGTGGGGTGGGTGTGCACGAGGTCGGGCAGGCGCCCGGACTTGCCGCGCAGCACGTCACCGGCCGTCGCTCCTCCGACGGCGGCGGTGCCGGGCGCGTCGACGTCGAAGCCGTAGGAGCGCATCCACGCGTCGTTGTAGATCTTGCCGAGGTAGCCGCGGCCCGAGTCGGGCAGCAGGACGACGACGACGGCGTCAGCGGGCAGGTCCTTCGCGATGCGCAGCGCGCCCACCACGGCCATGCCGCACGAGCCGCCGACGAGCAGCCCCTCCTCGCGGGCGAGGCGGCGGGTCATGGCGAACGCCTCCGCGTCGGAGACGGCGACCACCTCGTCGGGCACGGACGGGTCGTAGGCGGGGGGCCAGATGTCCTCCCCGACGCCCTCGACGAGGTAGGGGCGTCCCGTCCCCCCGGAGTAGACCGAGCCCTCCGGGTCGACGCCGACCACGCGCACGGGACGGGCGGTGCCGTCGTCGCCGAGGCGGTCGCGGCTGGCGTCCTTGAGGAACCGGCCGGTGCCGGTGATGGTGCCGCCGGTGCCGACGCCCGCCACGAAGTGGGTGAGGCGGCCGTCGGTGTCCTTCCAGATCTCCGGGCCGGTGGAGGCGTAGTGGCTGGCTGGGCCCGCGGGGTTGGAGTACTGGTCGGGCTTCCACCCGCCGGGGGTCTCCGCGGCGATGCGGTCGGAGACGGAGTAGTAGCTCTCGGGGCTGTCGGGGGCCACGGCGGTCGGCGTGACGACCACCTCGGCGCCGTAGGCGCGCAGCACGTCGCGCTTCTCCACGCCCACCTTGTCGGGGCACACGAAGATGCAGCGGTAGCCCTTGCGCTGGGCGACCAGGGCCAGGCCGACGCCGGTGTTGCCGCTGGTCGGCTCGACGATCGTGCCGCCGGGCTGCAGCGCACCGGAGCGCTCCGCCTCCTCGATCATGCGCTCGGCGATGCGGTCCTTCACGGAGCCGCCGGGGTTGAGGTACTCGACCTTCGCCAGCACGGTGGCGGCGATCCCCTCGGTGACGCGGTTCAGCTTGACCAGCGGCGTGCCGCCGATCAGGTCGACGATGCTCTCGGCGTACTGCACGCCCAGCATCCTCCCATCCCGCGCAGGTGGCGAACTGCCCATGATCACCGTGATCACGGGCAGTCGGCCACCCACCGGCGGTCAGAGGGCGCGGCGCAGGGCCTCGAGGCGGGCGGCGGCGCGCTCGAGGGGCGCGTCGTCACCGGCGGCGCTCAGCAGGTCGCGGCCGAGCACGGCCAGCTGGTCGCCCAGGGCGCGCTCGGCGAGGACGGGGACGACGACGGGCGCCCGTCCCTCGGCCGTGGCCGCCGCGTCGGCGAGCTCCTGCAGGACCGGGCGCACCGCGTCCGCCGGGGAGGGGCCGCCGCCGTCCGCGGGCCGGGACAGACGAGTCGGGCCGAGCGCCGCCAGGCGGGTGAGGACCCGCCCGAGCTCGCGCTCGGCCCGTTCGCGCGGTGAGTCGGTCACCGCTCCACTGTGTCAGTGGTGGGGAGTGCTACCCGTCAGTCGCCCGCCATGGAGCGGATGATCGACAGGATGCGCAGCATCTCGATGTACAGCCAGACCAGCGTGACCGTGAGGCCGAACGCGGCGGTCCAGGCGTAGCGCTGCGGGATGCCGTTCTTGACGCCGGTCTCGATGAAGTCGAAGTCGAGCACGAGCGAGAGCGACGCGAGGACCGCGCCCACAGCGCCGACGACCAGACCCAGGGGACCGGACCACAGGCCGAGGCCGGAGCTGAACATCGCGAAGATGAAGTTGATGAGGCAGAAGACGGCGTAGCCGAGCACCGCGCCGATGAGGATCCTGCGGAACTTCGGCGTGGCCCGCACAGCGCCGCTGCGGTACAGCACCAGCATCACGGCGAACACCGCGACGGTGGCGATGACCGCCTGGACCGCGACGCTGCTCCCGCCGAGGTACTGGTTGTCGATGAAGCGGCTGATGCCGCCGATGAACAGGCCCTGCAGGGCGGCGTAGGCCAGGATCAGCACGGGGCTGGGCTCGCGCTTGAACGAGTTGACCAGGCCCAGCACCAGACCGCCGAGCATGCCGACGATCATCAGCAGCGGGTTACCGAGGAAGTAGCTGACGGCGCCGAGCACCACGACGGTGCCCAGCGTCATGCCGGCGCGGACCACGACGTCGTCGTAGGTCATCCGCCCGGTCTCGGCGGGGCCCGCCGACGGCGCCTTGTACATCTCCTCGAGCGTCGGCTGGCCGTACGAGGCGGTGCTCGCGCCACCGCGGGGGGTGGCGTCGAAGCCCGCGTAGCCGCCGCGCTTGAACTGCGGCGCGTTGCGCAGCGCCGGGTTGTTGCTCTCCATGCGCGTCCTTCCGAGGACTCGACACCGGCGGGCGCCGGTCTCGTTGCCTCTGATGGTAATGGATTGGTAAAGAGGCGGCCGTCGCAGACGCGCCCGGACGGGTGTTCACAGCGCACTCACAGCGGCCGGCGTCACGCCGGGGCGGGGGCCGGTCCCGTCGAGCGGCGCACCACGAGGTGCGTCGGCACCACCTGCGGAGGCTGCCCGGGGCCCACGGGGGCGCCGCCGCTGAGCAGCGCGTCCACGGCGAGCGCCCCGGCCCGCTCCGACCTCTCGGCGAGCGTGGTCAGCGGCGGGGAGCACAGGGCGGCGCCGAAGACGTCGTCGAAGCCGACCACGCTGAGCTCGTCCGGCACGGAGGCCCCGCGCTCGGCCAGGCGCGCCAGCACGCCCATGGCGAGGAGGTCGTTGTGGGCGACGACGGCGGTGGGACGCGCGTCCCGGCCTGCCGCCGACCGCAGGCCCAGCACCGCGTCCGCGGCTGCGGCGCCGGCCTCGAAGGTGGGCGAGAAGGGCCCCAGGCGCTCGACCTCCACGCCGTGGCGCCCCGCGGCGACCTGCAGGCCGGTCCACCGGCGGGCCCCCGACCAGGAGCCGGTCGGGCCGCCCAGCACCACCGCGCGGCGGTGCCCGAGGGAGGCGAGGTGGCTGACGATCTGCTCGGCTCCCCCCACGTAGTCGGCCACGACGCCGGGCAGGCCGGTGGTCACCCGGTTGACGAGGACGACGGGGGCGAGGGCGGCGGCACGGCGCAGGGCGTCGTCGTCGAGACGGGACGCCACGAGCACGAACCCGTCCACGGAGCGGTGGAGGCGCTGCACCACGGCCTCCTCGGCGACGGCGCTCTCGCGGCCGTCAGCCAGCACGAGGGTGCGCTGTGAGCTGGCGAGGGCGCGCTCGGCGCCCTTGACGAAGCCCACGAAGAACGGGTTGGCGATGTCGGGGACGACCAGGGCGACCGTGCTGGTGCGCCCGGACTCCAGCGCCTGGGCCAGGGGGTTCGGCGCGTACCCGAGGCGGGCGGCGACCTCCAGCACGTGCGCACGGGTGTGCTGGTTGACCCGTCCTGGGTGGGTGAAGGCCCGCGAGACGGTGGAGGCGGCGACGCCGGCCTCGGCGGCGACGTCGGTGATGGTCGGGCGGCGCGGGCGCTCCACGACGACAGGGTAGGCGGGGCGCGGCAAAGGATGGCAAACGTTTGTCACGCACCTGCCAGCGCTCCTAGCGTCACGGCACCTCGACGACGAGCCGGGCGCCCCCGAGCGCCCACCCCCTGGAGGAGCCGACGATGGCCAGCACCAGCAGCACCCACCCCGCCCCCACCGGGCGCACACCCCGCAAGGCCGCCGTGGCCGCGTGGAGCGGCAGCGCCCTGGAGTACTACGACCTCGCCATCTACGGGACGGCCGCCGCCCTCGTCTTCCCGAAGATCTTCTTCCCGGAGGGCGACGGGCACGCCGCCACGATCGCCTCGCTGGCGACGTTCGGCGTGGCCTACGTGGCGCGGCCGTTCGGCTCCTTCCTCATGGGGCACATCGGTGACCGGCTGGGCCGCAAGACGGTGCTCATCGGCACGCTGCTGCTGATGGGGGTCTCGACGTTCCTCATCGGCGTCCTGCCCACCTACAGCCAGGTGGGGCTGCTGGCTCCTGCGCTCCTGGTCGCGCTGCGGCTGCTGCAGGGCCTGTCAGCCGCTGGTGAGCAAGCCGGTGCGAACAGCATGAGCTTCGAGCACGCACCCGACCGCCGGCGCGGCTTCTTCACCAGCTTCACCCTCAGCGGCACCCAGGCGGGCCAGGTGCTGGCCCCGGCCGTCTTCCTGCCGGTGGCGGCCGTCATGCCCGAGGAGCAGCTGCTCAGCTGGGGCTGGCGGGTGCCGTTCTGGCTCAGCGCCGTGCTGCTCGTCGTCGGCTTCCTCATCCGCCGCTCCCTGGAGGAGACCCCCGAGTTCACGGCGCAGGCCGCCGAGAAGGCCGCCCGCCCGCCGCGCACCCCGCTGGCCGAGCTCTTCCGCGACCACCGCTCCGGCGTGCTGCGCGTCTTCTTCGCCGCCTTCATCGCCATGGTCAACACGACGTTCCAGGTGTTCGCCCTGAACTTCGCCACCTCCGACGACTACGGCATCGGCATCGACCGCAACACCATGCTGTGGCTGGCGATCGTCTCCAACCTCGTGGCCATCGCCACCATCCCGGCCTGGGCGACGCTGTCGGACAGGATCGGGCGCAAGCAGGTCTTCGTCACCGGCGCCCTCGGCAGCGGGGTCCTCACGGCGGCGTTCCTGTGGGCCATCTCCACCGGGAGCGTGACGCTCGTCTTCGTGCTCGGCATCGCCCTGGCCGGAGTCGTCTACTCGATGCCCAACGCGGTGTGGCCCGCCACGTACGCCGAGTACTTCCCCACCTCGGTGCGCCTGTCCGGGATGGCCGTCGGCACCCAGTTCGGCTTCGCCCTGGCCGGGTTCACCCCCAGCATCGCCGGCGCCCTGGTCGGGGGCAGCCCCGAGGGCTGGTGGAAGGTGGCCCTGTTCGCCTTCGGGGCCTGCCTGGTCTCCAGCGTCGCCGTCCTCACCGGCCCGCGGGCCACCCACCTGCTCCCCACCGCCGAGGTGGGCCTGCCGCGCAGCGCTGCGCCCGCCGTCGCCCGCACCACCGCGAGCGCCGCGTGAGCACAGAGCAGCCGCAGCCGGTGGTCCAGCTCGGCCTCGTGGGGCAGGGCATCGGCGCGTCCCTGACCCCGGCGATGCAGGAGCGCGAGGGCCGCTGGAACGGCCTCGACCTGCACTACCGGCTCCTGGACGCCGACGAGCTCGGCGTCGGCCCGGCCGACCTGCCCCAGCTGCTGCTGTGGGCGCGTCGCCTCGGCTACGCGGGGCTGAACGTCACGCACCCCTTCAAGCAGGCCGTGGTGCCGCTGCTCGACGAGGTCTCCGCCGACGCCGCGGACCTGGGCGCGGTCAACACCGTGGTGCTCCGCGACGGGCGCGCGGTGGGCCACAACACCGACTGGTCGGGCTACGCGCGGGCGTTCCGCGCCGGGCTGCCCGACGCGGTGCACGACCGCGCGGTGCTGGTGGGCGCCGGCGGTGCGGGGTCGGCGGTCGGGTACGCGCTGCTGCACGCCGGCTCCGAGCACGTGGCGGTGGTGGACGCCGACCGCGGGCGCGCCGCGGCCTGCGCCGACCGGCTGGCCGCGCGCTTCGGCGCGGACCGCGTCAGCGCCACGACCGACCTGCCCGCTGCGCTGGCGGGAGCGTCCGGCGTGGTCAACGCGACACCGCTCGGCATGCACGGCCACCCCGGCGCCTCGGTGCCGGCGGAGCTGCTGCACGACGGGCTGTGGATCAGCGACGTCGTCTACTTCCCCCTCGAGACCGAGCTGGTCTCCGCGGCGCGCACCCGCGGGTGCCGCGTGCTCCCCGGCGGCGGGATGGCGGTGCACCAGGCGGTGGGCGCCTTCGAGCTGTTCACCGGGCTCGCCGCCGACGCCCACCGGGTCGAGCAGCACTTCCTCGAGCTGACGGGCGCCCGCCGGCCCGCCACCGCCGCCCCCGCCGCCTCCGCGTCCTGACGTCCCGACGACCTGAGAGGAGGAGCCGCCGTGCACCAGGGCATCGCGACCGTCTCGCTGAGCGGGCGCCTCGTCGACAAGCTCCCCGCCATCGCCGCGGCGGGCTTCGACGGGCTGGAGCTGTTCGACAACGACCTCGTCGCCTCGGCGCTCACCCCGCGGGAGGTGGCCGCCCGGTGCGCCGACCTGGGGCTGGGCATCGACCTGTTCCAGCCCGTGCGCGACGTCGAGGGCGTGGCGCCGGACCGCTTCGGCGCGGTGGAGCACCGCTTCCGCGTGAAGCTGGGCGTCATGGCCGAGCTGGGCGCCACGACGGTGCTGTGCTGCTCCAACGCGCTGCCCGACGCCGTCGACGACGTCGACCTGTCGGCCGAGCAGCTCCACCGCCTGGGCGACCTGGCCGCCGAGGCGGGGGTGGTCATCGCCTACGAGGCGCTGGCCTGGGGACGCCACGTGCACCGGGTGGGGCAGGCGTGGGAGGTGGTCCGGCGGGCCGACCACCCGGCGGTGACCCTCGCCGTCGACACCTTCCACCTGCTCTCGCGCGGCGACGGGCCGCAGGCCCTGGCCGGGGTGCCCGGAGACCGGATCGGCTTCCTGCAGGTGGCCGACGCCCCGGTACTGGAGATGGGTCTGCTCGAGTGGAGCCGCCACCACCGGTGCTTCCCCGGGCAGGGCGCGCTCGACGTGGCCGGGGTGGTCGCGGCGGTCCTGGAGGCCGGCTACCGCGGGCCGCTGTCGCTGGAGGTGTTCAGCGACCTCGTCCGGGAGGCCGCACCCGCCGTCACCGCGCGGGACGCCAAGCGCTCCCTGGTCTTCCTGGAGGACCAGCTGGCCACCCGGCTGCCGGCCGGCTCCCCCGCACGGGAGGTGGTGACGGCCTCTCCCCCGGCGGCCGCCCGCGTCGACCCCGCCTTCGTGGAGCTGGCCGCCAGCCCCGGCGCGGACGTCGAGAGGCTCCTGGAGGCCCTGGGGTTCGTCGCCGCCGGCCGCCACCGCTCCAGGCCGGTGGCCCTGTGGCGCAACGGCGGCGCCCACGTGGTCGTCTCCGAGGCTCCCGCCGAGGCGATGGCCACCGGCGGCGCGACCGCGCTCGGGGTGGTCGCTCCCCCGGTGGCCGACGTCGCCGCGCGCGCCGCCGCACTGCTGTGGCCCGCCGTCGACGTCGTGAGGTCCCGCGGCGAGGCCGTGCTCCCGGGCCTGGCCACGCCCTCCGGCCTGCACGTCCTGCTGTCCGCCGAGCCCGGCCAGGCCGACCACTGGCGCGGCGACTTCGCGGCGCTGCCCCCCGGCGCGACCGGAGGGCTGGAGGCCGGCGGCGCCGCGGGGGCGGGCTGGGTGGGCCTGGACCACGTGGCGGTCGCCGTGCCGCCGGACCTGCTGGCGCAGGAGGTGTCGTTCCACCGCACGCTGCTGGGGCTGGAGCCGGGGCCGGTGGAGGAGTTCGTGGAGCCGCACGGACGGCTGCGCTCCCGGGCGCTGCGACCGGCCAGCGGAGGCCTGCGGCTGGTGCTCAACGCGCCGGAGACGGCCGCGGGAGCCCCGCGGCGGCGCGGCGTGACGCAGCTGGCGTACGCCGTCACCGACGTCCGCGCCGAGGCGGTGCGGCTGCGGGAGGCGGGGGTGCCGCTCATGCCCGTGCCCGACAACTACTACGTCGACCTCGGCGCCCGGTTCTCGCTGCCGGACGAGGCGCTGGCAGACCTGCGGGCCCACGGGCTGCTCTACGACCGCGACACCGACGGGGGCGAGCTGGTGCACCTGTACACCGCGGTGCTGTCCACGGGCTTCCACGTGGAGCTGCTGGAGCGGCGCGGCGGCTACGCGGGGTACGGCGGCGCCTCCACGCACGTGCGCCTGGCCGCCCAGGCCTGACGGTGGTGCCCCCGGCGGGGTTCGAACCCGCACTGAGGCGCTTTTAAGGCGCCTGCCTCTGCCGGTTGGGCTACGGGGGCCGGCCCACGACGGCTCAGGTCGAAGGCTCAGGACGACGACGACGGCGGAGCCGGTGCGCGTGCACCGGCTCCGCCGTCGTCGTCAGGTCCTCAGCTCTTGCTGGGGGCCGGGTCACCCACGGGGCGCGGCGCCGGCGGCTTGGCGCCGGCCGCCACGAACTCCTCGCGCGGACGGGCCTGGCGGCCGATGGCCACCAGGTCGCGCGTCACGCCCATGCCGGAGGCCGCCCACCCGAGGGCGATGCGGATCTTCCGGTCGAGCGTCGGCATCGCGTACAGGTGGTAGCCGCGGTGCATCAGCCACGCCGGGAAGCCCTTGACCTTCAGGCCGAAGGTGTTGGCGACGCCCTTGCCGATGCCGAACGAGGCGACCGTGCCGATGTACTTGTGGCGGTACTCGGTCAGGCCCTCGCCGCGCAGGGTGGCGACGATGTTGGCCGCCAGCACCTTGGACTCGCGCACGGCGTGCTGGGCGTTGGGCGGGCAGAACTGGCCCGGCTCCTTGGTGAGGTCGGGCACGGCGCACGCGTCGCCGGCGCCCCAGGCGCCCTCGACCACGCCGTCCTCGCCGGTGACGCGCAGGTCGGCGCGCACGGTGAGGCGGCCCAGCTTGTCCAGCGGCAGGCCCGTGCTGGCCAGCACGGGGTTGGACTTGATGCCGGCGGTCCACACGACCGTGTCGGTGTCGAACTCGGTGCCGTCCGAGAGCACGGCGTGGCCGCCCTCGATGGACTTCAGCTGGGTGTCGAGGCGGATGTCGATGCCGCGCTCGCGCAGCTGGTGCAGCGACCACAGGCCCATCTCGGGGCCGACCTCGGGGAGGATGCGGCCGAGGGCCTCGACGACGACGAAGTTGATCTCGTCCTGGGAGATGCCGGAGTGGTTCTTCACCGAGGCGCGGACGAGGTCCTCCAGCTCGGCCATCGCCTCGATGCCGGCGTAGCCGCCGCCGACGAAGACGAAGGTGAGGGCGCGCTTCTTGGCAGCCGGGTCGGTCATGACGGCGGCGGCGTCGAGGCGGTCGAGGATGTGGTCGCGGCAGGCCGTGGCCTCCTCGACGGACTTGAAGCCGATCGCCTGCTCCATGAGGCCCGGGATCGGGAAGACGCGCGAGACGGCACCGAGGCCCACGACCACCTGGTCGTAGGAGATCTCGACCTGCTCGCCCTCCTGGGGCTGCACGAAGGCGACCTTGCGGGCCGGGTCCATGCCGGTCACCGTGCCGGTGACGACGTCGGCGCCCTTGAGCGCCTGGCGCAGGGAGACGACGACGTGGCGCGCCTCGATCGAGCCGCCGGCCACCTCGGGCAGGAACGGCGCGTAGGTCATGTAGGGGCGCGGGTCGACGACGACGACCTGGGCCTCTCCAGCCTTGAGCTGCTTGAGCAGGTGGCGCGCCGTGAGGAGGCCCACGAAGCCGCCGCCGAGCAGCAGGATCCGGGGGCGTCCAGCCGCGGCGGGCACGGGGGACTCCAGGGAAGCGGGGGCGGTCATACCGGAAATCTACGGTTCGCCGGGGCACGACGTGTAGCGGGGCCACCAGACTCCACCGTCAGGAGGCACCCGCAGGGGTGAGGGGGAGATCATCGCCTCCAGTCGGGTCGCGTGCGACCCGAAGCACCCGCAGGGAGCGCCCCGTCATCCGGTCGGCGCAGGTCCGCGGTCACCCGGTCGGCCCAGCGGCTGACCAGCGGTGCCCAGGCCGGCGAGGGCGGCCGCCAGGCCGAGCGCGTCGTCGAGCATCGCCTCCGTGAGACGGCCCGTCGAGGTGTTCTGCTGGCTGACGTGGTAGCTCCCCACCAGGTGCACCGCACCGCCGGGGCGCCGGCCGCGCTCGTCGTCGTCCTCCTCCGGGAGGGCCAGGACGGCGCGGGCGCCGTGCCCGAAGCGGGGCGCCGGCCGCGGGACCGCCCACCCGAGGCGGCGGGCGCACGCCAGCGAGGCGTCCCAGGCGATGCCGCCCAGGGCCAGGAGCACGCGCGGGCGGACCAGCTGCACCTCGCGGTCGAGCCACGGCGCGCAGGCGGCGCGCTCGTCGGGGGTGGGGAGGTTGTCGGGCGGGGCGCAGCGCACGCCCGCGGCGATGCGGACGCCGGTGAGGTGCTGGCCGTCACCGGCGTGGTCGCTGCGCTCCTGCGCCGCGAGGCCGGCGCGGTGGAGGGCGGCGAAGATCCAGTCACCGGACCTGTCGCCGGTGAAGACGCGGCCCGTGCGGTTGCCGCCGTGGGCGGCGGGCGCGAGGCCCACCACGAGCAGCGGCGCGTGCGGGTCACCCCAGCCCGGGACCGGGCGGCCCCAGTAGGGCTGGTCGCGGTAGGCGCGCCGGCCGGTGGCGGCGACCTCCTCGCGCCAGGCCACCAGGCGGGGGCAGGCGCGGCAGACCGAGACCCGGGCGTCGAGCTGCGCGGTGGTGCGCGCCGACGCGGCTGCGCGCGCCACACCGGCCGGCGTGCGCGTCACACGGGTGCCGGGAGCGGCCGGGTCCTCGGGCCAGCCGGTGCCCGGGGCCACCGGCGAGGTCGCCGGACGCCCGGTCAGCGGGTGCGGGAGGAGCTCCGGGCGCTGCGGTGGCACCGCCCCAGTGTGGGCGCGGGGCGGCCGGACGGCGGCCCGGCGCCTGCCGGACCCGTCAGAGGGGCAACTGCCCGGTGGTGGCCCACCCCGCCACCAGCGCCACCACGAGCACGCCGCCGACCGCGAGCAGCACCGCGCGCCGGCGCGGGCGCCCCGCCGACCACCGCCACGCGGTCTTCGACACCGCCTTCAGGACGCGCCCGAGCACGTAGAGCACGCCGGCCACCACGAGGAGCAGCAGCCCGGCGTTGAGGGCGGCCGCCGTCCCGCCGGCGAGCTGACCGGCCCGGAGAGCGCGCACCGCCACCCCGCCCTCCGCCAGCCCCGCGCCTCCGAGGGCGCCGACCAGCCGGGGCAGGTGCCACAGCAGCAGCGAGAGGGCCACCAGGAGGAAGGGGACGACGACGGCGACCCACGCGGTCACCACCACCCGCACCCACGGCTTGAGGCCCACCACGCGGGGGTCGCGACCCGAGCCGCGCCGCGCGGTGTGCCGCAGCACGGGGCCGATGCGGGCGAACAGGTCGGGGACGCCCACGAGGTCCGCGAGCACGTGGTAGCCGTCGTAGCGGACCAGCGGCAGCAGCTGCTCGAGCATGCCCAGCTGGATGAGCAGCACCGCGAGGAGCAGCCACTCGGCGCCGGTGACCGCGTAGGCACCGCCCAGGGCCAGCACGGCGAGGGTGTGGAAGTAGAGCCCGCCGAGGTCGGTGCGCAGCCGCCCGGCCCGTCCGAGGCGGTAGGCGTCGTTGACGTCGGTGTAGAAGGCCGGGTAGACGAGGTAGAGGCCCACCCCGATGGCACCGGGCCGCGCGCCGCTGAAGCGGCAGCCGGCCGCGTGCCCGCACTCGTGGAACAGCGCCGCGGCCACCGCCGTGCCGACCACCGCGAGCGCGAGGACGGGGTCGCGGACCACGGCGCCGAGCGCGCCGCCCAGGCCGTGCACCGCGAGCAGCCACACGTCCAGCAGCGCCAGCGCCGCCACGGCGGCCAGCACCACCGGCAGCCGGAACAGCGGCTGCAGGGCGAGGGCCACGGCGCCCACGGCCCGCGGGCCGAGCAGCGGTGTGCGGGCGCGCAGCGCCAGCAGGGGGTTCGCGCGCGGCGGCGGGGCCGACAGCTCGTCGTCGAGCAGGCCCAGCGGCGCCAGCTTCTTCGCCACGAGGAAGCGCACCCCGGTGGCGTCGAGCTCGGCACCTCCGCTGAGGTCACCCCGTGACGCGTGCTCGGCGACCTCGGCGGAGGAGCGGACGCCGTCCAGCGACTCGAGCACCCGGTAGGCCAGCGGCGTCAGCTGCAGCACCTGCCCGTCGCTGCGGCGCACCAGCCCGGGCGGCTGCTTCGAGCCGGAGCCGCGGAGCTCGCCGAGCAGCTCCAGCCCGGCGGCGCGCGCCGGCGGGCGGCGGGTCGTGGCCGGCGCGGGCGCAGGTCCGTCCGCTGCCGCGGGAGCCGCGAGAAGGGCCGCTGCGGGGTCCCGGTGGTCGAGCTGCGCGGTCATGCCGCCTCCCCTGGCAGGTGCTCATCCGGTCGTCGTCGACCCTGGCGTGAGGAAGGGCCGCCCCCGGGAGCACCGGGGGCGGCCCTGCAGCCGCTCAGGCGCGGCAGGTCACCACTCGCAGTCGTCGTTCCAGTCGTGGTGGCCGCCGCCCCAGCCGTCGTGGCCGTAGTCGTTGTACGAGTCGTTGGTCGAGTGGTCGGAGTTGTCGACGGAGTTGTCGGAGTTGTCCGTGTACTCGTTGCCGCTGAAGTTGCCGCTGAAGTTCCCGTCGTTGTCGCTCAGCACGTCGTTGCCGCTGAGGACGTCGCCGACGGAGATCAGCGATCCGTGACCGCCGCTGTACGCGTTGAGGGTCTCGCGGGTCGGGAGCATCTCGACGGACTCGAGTGCCAGGTCGGCTGCAGTGAGAACAGTCATCGCACGTCTCCTTGTGCCTCTGTGGTGCCCCAGGTGCTGGCCGAGCCCGGTCGAACCGCCCCCCCTGGGAGATCCCGGCTCGACCTGTCGACCAACACCCTTGGACGTTCTGTCCAAGTAACTTGTACAGTAGGCGGCGTTCCAGCGATGTGCAACCCCCGCGCCGACCCGGCTCTGTGGTGCACTTCCCGGAGCGCAGGACGGGCAGCGACCGGGAGGACGGCGGAGCAGTGGTGGTGAGCACGCATCCCGACCCCTCGGCGCGCGGGGTGGACGGACCGGCCGCGCAGGCGGCCGAGCGTCCCGAGCAGGGAGCCGGCGACGGCGCTCCGTCCGGCCCGCTGGACGGTCCGCGGGGCGCGGTGCAGCGCCTCCTGCAGGACCGCATGCGCGAGCGCGGCTGGTCCTACGGAGACGTCGCCCGTCGCAGCGGCCTGCCCCGCTCGACCGTCCACCACCTCGCCACCACACCCATCCAGCGCGCTCCCCGGCCCAGCCGGCTGGAGGCCCTCGCCGGCGCGCTCGAGCTGCCCCTGACCACGCTGCAGGCGGCCGTCGCCGAGGCCACGGGGCTGTCGCACGGCACCGTCGAGGTGGAGCCCGACACCGCGGTGATCGTCGCGGGCCTGGCCGACCTCTCCCCCGACGACCGCCGCCACGTGGCGGCGCTCGTCGAGTCGCTGCGCGCCGCGAGCGCCCGCCGCGTCACCCCGCCCACCGAGCGCTGACCGGCCCGCGGGCCGTCGGGCGCAGCGGCGTGGGCAGGCGGCGCTCCACCTCCCGGTAGGCGCGCTCGGGCAGGGCCACCCGCGCCACCTGCAGCACGTCGTCGACGTCGTGCTCCTCGGGGAGCAGCAGGAGCACGAGGTCGTCCGCGGGGCTGTAGCTGACGAGCAGCGTCGGGTGCTGCGCCACGTGGACGGCGGGAGCGTCGGCGGCGCCGGCCGACGGGGACGCCTCGTCCGGAGTGCCGACGTCGACGACGGGCCGGACCAGGCTGAGCGGGGCGCGCTGCTGCTCGTCACGGGCGGCGCGGGAGGCGCCGGAGGCCCCGGAGGCGGTGGCGGCGCGGCGCCGGCGCAGCAGGGCCACCAGCGGGTCGCCGAGGAGCACCGCCGCCGCGAGGACGCCCACCACGACGAGCGGCCAGACCACCCAGCCCGGCACGGCCGGCTCCGCACCCGGGGTGGCCGGGGTAGCCGGGGCGGCCGGCGCAGCGGGCCGACCCGGCTCGGCGGGAGCGCTCGGCGTGACGGGGGCTGCTGACGAGGTCTCGGGCGCCGCCCCCAGACGGGTGCCCACTCCCCCGTCGGGCGCTGGCGGCGGTACGGCGTCCGCGGACGGCGCCCCGGCCGCGGAGCTCGCGGGCAGCACGAGCCGGGTGCCCACGGCGAGGCGGTCGGGGTCAGGTCCGACCGCGTCCCGGTTGGCGGCGTACAGGGCGGGCCAACCGCCCTCGACGCCGAGGCGAGCGGCCACGGAGCGCAGCGAGTCGCCCCGGGCGACCGCGTACGCCGCCTGCGCGGACTGGTCCGCTGGCTGGGCCACCGGCGGCGCGCCGGAGAGCAGGAGCTGGGTGCCGGGCCGCAACCTGTCGGGCCAGGGCCCGATCGCGTCGCGGTTGGCGGCGTAGAGCTGGGGCCAGCCACCGGGCGTGCCGAAGGCGCGGGCGATGCCGGTGAGCGTGTCGCCGGAGGCGACGACGTAGGTCGCACCTCCAGAGGCGGGTTCGCGGGTGCTGGTGGCGGTGGTGGCCCCGCTGACGGGGGCGGCGGCGTCTGGTGCGGAGGCGGTGACGGGAGGAACGGGCGCGGCGGTGACCGGCTGCGCGGTGGCGGGCAGTCCTGGGAGCAGGACGACGAGCGACACGAGCAGAGCGGCCGGCGCGCGCAGGCAGGTGCGCACGGACATGGCGGGACTTCTCTCTTCCGAGCTTCGACCGGGGTGCGGAACGGCGAGGTCCGCAGCGGGCGCACGGGCAGTGCCGGGCGGCCGCAGCCGTCGGGAGGGAGAGGTGTCAGGCGGGTCGGACGAGGGGCAGCGACGCGCGCTGCGGGGGCCGCGTGGAGCGGGCCAGGGCGCGACCGGCGCATCCGGCCGCGGCGAGGACGAGGAAGGCTGGGAGGACGGCGCTGGGGCCGTCGTGGCCACCGCTCGCGCCCGAGGCGGAGCTCGTGGCGCCGACGCCGGAGAGCACCACCGCGTGCGGGCCCGCAGGGGAGCCGGGCGCCCCACCGGCCGGGGCCGGGGCACCGCCCGCAGCGCCGGTCGCGATGGCGGTGTCGGTGGCCGTGGCGCGCGCACCGGCCGCGAGGAGGGTCTGCAGGACGTCTGCGGCGGCAGCGCTGGGCGCCGGGGGCGCGAGCACCAGCTCCGGCGCACCGGCGGACGTCAGGGGCGCCGGGGGCCCGAGAGGGCCGACCGCATCCGCTGCGGTCTGGGTGGGCGCGGTCGTCGTCGTGGTCTGGGTCGTCGGGGCCGGCGTGGTCGCGGCACGGGCGGCGGCGCTGGGGCCGCTCGCTGACGGCACGTCCACGACGCGCGGAACGCCCGTCGGCAGGACTCCAGCGGCGGTGGCGGTGAGGGCCGCAGGAAGCGGCGTCAGGACGGCGGGGACCACCGGGACGGCGACGGGGACAGCGGCGACGGCAGGGGCGACGACGGACGCCGCGACAGGACCGACGGCGCCCGCGACGACCGGCTCGACCACTCCCCCGGCGACGCCGTCGACGGCGGGGGCGGCGACACCCCTCACGACGGGGTCTGCGACCGCCTCCACCACCGGGACGACCGCGGTCTCGGCCACCAGGCCGCCGAGGGACCCCAGCGGCCGGGTGACCGGCTCCACCACCGGGACGGCCGCGCCGCTGACGACGGGGGCAGCAGCGTCCGCGACGGACTGGACGACGGGCACCACCACGGCGTCGGACACGTCGCCGGCCACAGCGGCGACGGGCACGACGACGGGCGCTGCGACGTCCTGGACCACGGGTGCGGTCGCCCTGGACGCGGCCTCGACGACGGGGACGACCGCCTGCTCCACGAGCGGCGCAGCGGCATCGGCCACAGGCGCGACGACGGGCGCTGCGACGTCGGCCACGACGGGCTCGAGGGCGGCTGCACCAGGGGCGACGACGGGGTCGGCCGCGGCCTCCACCGCCGGTTCGACGGCTCGGGCCAGCGGCTCGGCGACGTGGGAGACGGGCGCTGCGACCGGCTGCACGACCTCCGTGACCGCGGGCTCCACGACGGGCTCCACGGCGCGGGCCACCGGGTCGACCACGGGAGCGGCGGCGGCGGTGGCGGGCGCCAGGGCGGAGGCGACGGGCTGGACAGCGCTCGAGACGGGCTCCGCCGCCGGCACCGCCTCCTCGACGGTCGCGAGGGCGCCGCTCAGCACGTCCTGGGGCTCGTGGGGGCGCTGGGCGCTCTCGTCGGCTCCCCGGTCGCCGTCCTGGTGGGCGGGCGTCGCGGCGGCCTGGTCATCGGCGCGGTCGTCAGCCTGCTCAGCGGCCTGGTCGACGGGCTGAGCCTCCGCCTGGTCGGCGGCCTCCGGGCCGTCGTCGCGCGCCGGCTGCGAGGTGACCCGGTCCTTCGCGGCGGTCTCGTCGTCCGTGGAGCCGGCCGACTGCGCCGCGGGCTCGTCAGCGGCCTGGTGCGGCGACGACGCAGGGGCGGCGTCAGCCGGCTGGGCCTGCTCGTCGTCGTCCTCGTGCCTCCTGGTCGCCGGGGCGTCAGGCACTGGCAGCTGCGCGGGCGCCTCGGCGTCGTGCGAGGTGGGGGCGACGTTCGCAAGGGTCTTCGTGACGCCGTCGACAGCTCCGTCCGCGGCACCGGTGACACCGGCCAGCAAGGACGAGCCGGACGTGTCGTCGCGGTCGGCCGCGGAGGCGCTGGGCGTCACGAGGACCACCCAGAGGACCGCGAACGCGCAAGCCAGCAGCGCGGTGGTCACCAGCGTGCGCACGGCCCTGGTCGCCGTCAACCTCCGCCCCCCGACGCGAGTGCTCCCAGCGGCATCGCTGCCGCTGCGGTCCGACTACGACCGTACCCGGCCCCGGACGGGGCCAAACCGCCGCGAAACGGGCGCGGGCGCCCCCACATCTGGGGACGCGGAGTCCCGGTGGGGACGCTCAGTGCCGTCCACGGCACCCATGACCGGGATGCAGCGGCCCCACCGGGACCGGGCGTCCCCACGCGCGCTCGGGCTGCACCGCTACGGGCCGAGCGCGCCCTCGACGGCCGGCTCGGTGGCGACAGGAGCGACCGCCGGGGCGGTGGGCGTCGGCGCAGCGCTGGGGGCGCCAGCGCCGGTGCCGATGCCCAGCAGCGGCGGCAGCGTCGGCTCCGGCAGCGGCGGCGTGGTGGGCACCGCACCCGCCACCCCCGACTGGGCGCGCAGCGGGTAGGCGTTCCAGCGCAGGGCGCCGTCCACCGCGACGGACGGGACCAGCGGTGACGCCTCGGCACCGGACCAGTCGGACTCGTCACCCGTCGACGTGACGAGCGGGCGGCCGTAGTCGTCGAGCAGCTGCACCCCGGTGAGCGGCCGACCCTGCGCGTCGTAGGGGTAGATGTTGGTGACCACCTGCCCGTCGGACCACACGCCCTGCGACATCTCGCCAGTGCCGTCGAACACCTGGCCCGAGTCGGCCGTGGGGTACACGTACTCGGTGGTGGGACCCGACGCCACGGCGACGAGGGCGAACGGCAGGACGATGATCGCCAAGGCGTTCGCGCTGGCCAGAGCGACGCGCTGCCAGTGCTCGCCCCAGGGGCGGCGGCCCACCTCCACGCTGGCCGCAACAGCGGCGAGGACCACGAGCAGCCCCAGCAGCCCGCGACCGCCGAGGACGGCGGCGCAGAGCCACCCGCCGAGGGCTCCGCGCAGCACCCACCAGGCGGGGCGCAGCTGCACCGCGCGCTCGAGGGCGCCGGGCCACCACGGGCGCGCACTCAGGTGGTCCTTGAGGCGCCGGGCGTCGCGACGGGCCTCGGCCAGGGGCGCACCCCACAGGCTCCCCCGCGCTGCCGGTGCCTCGCCGGTCCGACCTGCGAGCCCCGCGGCGGCACGCAGCTCGTCGGCGTAGGAGCGGGGACTGCCGAGCCTGTCGAGCAGCGGCGTGGAGGTCTCCGCTGCCAGCTCGGCCAGGTCGGCCTCGAGGCCGCCGGTGAGCTCCTCGACCACCTCGACGGGCAGGTCGGCGAGCTCCGCGCGCACCGCGGCGGAGTACCCGCGGGCCTCAGCGGCGGGGTCGAGACCGGGCGCGGGCAGGGGCAGCGTGGTGCTCATCGGGGGTCTCCCTCGGGCGCGAGCAGGTGGTCGACGGTCTCGCTGAACGCGCGCCAGCTCTTGCGCTGGGCCTCCAGCAGCTCCCGTCCGCGGGGGTTGATGCCGTAGTACTTGCGGTGCGGCCCCTCCTCGGAGGGCACCACGTAGCTGCTCAGCGCGCCGGCGGCGTAGAGGCGCCGCAGGGTGCCGTAGACGGAGGCGTCACCGACGTCCTCCAGACCGGCGCCGCGCAGGCGCCGCACGACGTCGTAGCCGTAGCCGTCGTCGTCCTCGACCACGGCCAGCACGGCCGCGTCGAGCACCCCCTTGAGGAGCTGCGTGGTGTCCACGCACCGCACACTAGTGCGCGAAGCGCAGTACCCTCCAGTGCGCCACACCGGCGATCGGGACCGGTGAGCCGCGCGGGCGCCGTGACGCCCGACGTGCAGACGTCGCTCCGAGACCCCGGGAGCCGGTCAGCGGAGAGGTCCTGCCCGCCCGGCGTCACGCCCTCGGCGCCCCCGGCGTCAGTACAGGAACAGCGGGAACCACTCCCGGGTGTGCGCGTGCACCAGCACCATGAAGAGGATCGCGTCGAAGGTCAGGTGCACGGCCACCACGTAGCTCAGCGAGCGCGTCACCGCGAACGTCAGCCCCTGGATGAGCGCGAACGGGAAGACCAGCAGCGGCCCCCACTCGCGGAACCCCAGCTCGTAGAGGAACGCGGTGAACAGCACGGCCTGCAGCAGGTTGGCCACCCACGCTCGGTGGTGGCGGCGCAGCAGCGTGAAGACGGTGCAGATGAAGAACAGCTCGTCCCAGATGCCGAGCGCGTTGGTCCCGAGGAACAACCGCCCCAGCTCGTCGGCCGTGCGGGCGGCGGGCCAGTTCTCGTAGACGCCGCTGGTGATCAGGTAGAACGGCAGGGCGGTCCACCCCAGCACGACGACGGCGGCCAGCCACCACCACTCGAAGCGGTTCCACCGGCGACCGGTGGCCACGGGGAAGGTGATGGCGTGGTCGCGGAAGGCCCACCGCGAGAGCGCGTACGGCACCCCGACCGCCGCGACCATCGCCGCGCCCATCGTGGTCATGTGCGCCCACGAGATGTCGGTGGTGACCGGCACGAGGCTCATGACGCACAGGCCGGTGGCCGCCAGCAGGTGGTCGCGCCCGTAGGACGAGCGCTCGCGCCGCCCGACCAGCCCGGCCACGACGACGCCGGCCACGAGCACCGCCCAGCCCTCCGGGCGCGCCTCCAGGGCGAACAGCAGCACGCCCGAGACCACGAGCAGCGCCGACGGCAGCAGCCGCAGCGCACCGCCCGGCCGCACCGGGTCGGGAGCGGCCGCGGCCGTCGAGCCCGCGGGGGCCGCCGCGGCGCTCACGGGGAGGTCCTGGTGCGCGCGGCGCGGCGGGCCAGTGCGAGGGCGGTGCCGTCGAGGATGTCGTGCTCGCTGGTGCGGACCTCGGTGATGCCGGCGCAGGCGGCCACCCGGTGCACCACCTCGCGCCACACGAGCGCGCCCGCGCCGATGACGTCCACCCGGCCGGGGTGCATGTACGGCAGGGCCGCCCTCTGCTCGCGGGGCATGGCCACCAGCTCGTCGCAGGCGGCGACGACGTCGGCCACGGGGAGCACGGACCCGTGGATCCGTGCGGAGTCGTAGGTGGGCAGGCCCAGCGCGTGCGCGGTGACCGTGGTGACCGTCCCGGCCACGCCCACGAGCGTGCGGGCCTCCTCCAGCGGAACGGCGGCCGCGGCGACGCCCAGCGCGGAGCGCACGTCCGCCACCAGGGCCTCCACCTGGGTGGGCGTCGGCGGGTCGGACAGCGCGTGCCGCTCGTGCAGGCGCACGCAGCCGACGTCCACCGACCGGGCGGCCTGCACGTCCTGCTCCCCCAGCACCAGCTCGGTGGAGCCGCCGCCCAGGTCGCAGACCAGGTGCGGACCGTGCACGCCGGCGCCGGTCAGCTCGCCGGTGGCGCCGAGGAAGCTCAGCGACGCCTCCTCGGCCCCGGTGATGACCTCCGGCGCCACCCCCAGCAGCTCCCGCACGCCGTCGACCAGCAGGTGGGCGTTGCGGGCGTCGCGGCTGGCGGAGGTCGCCACGAACCGCACGTGGTCGGCGTCCAGCGGGACGCCGTGCTCGACGAGGAGGTCCCTCACCCTCGCGGTCTCGGCGAGCGTGCGCTCCAGCGCCTCAGCCGCGAACTCACCCGTGGAGTCGACGCCCTGCCCGAGCCGCACCACCTCCATGGTGCGCACGACGTCCGCCAGCGACCGCGGCGCGCCGTCGGCGTCCACCACGACGTCAGCCGCGAGCAGGCGCAGGGAGTTGGTGCCGCAGTCGATCGCGGCCACGCGGACCCGGGTGTCTTCCACGCGCCCATCCTCCCGGACCTGCCTAGCCTCGAGCAGGTGAGCACCCCACCGGTCCGGCCCAGCGGCAGCAGGACCCACGACGGCGAGGACGTCGACGTCGTCGTCGTCGGAGCCGGACCGAACGGCCTCTCAGCGGCGGTGGTGCTGGCGAGCGCGGGGCTGCGGGTGCAGGTGCGCGAGCAGGCGGAGCAGGCCGGCGGCGGCACGCGCACGGTGGAGAACACGCTGCCGGGCTTCCGGCACGACCACTGCTCCATCGCCCACCCCGCCGGCGCCGTCAGCCCGTTCTTCGACGCCTTCGACCTCGGCGCCTCCGGCGTGGAGTGGCTGCAGCCCGACACCCCCTTCGGCCACCCCCTGGACGGCGGCCGCGCCGCCCTGGCCCACAGGAGCCTGGAGCGCACCGCCGAGGGCCTGGGCCGCGACGGCGCCGCCTGGCGCTCGCTGCTGGGGCCGCTGGTCGAGCGCACGCGGGAGGTCGTCTCGCTCACCCAGTCCGACCTGCGGACCTTCCCCGGGGTCCCCCGGACGCCCGCCGGGGTCGCGGCCACCGCCGCGACGGCGGTGCGGCTGGGCCTGCGGGCCCTGGAGCAGGGCACCCCCGCGTGGGACCTCAGGTTCCGCACCGAGGAGGCGCCGGCGCTGCTGACGGGCGCCTCGGCGCACAACATCGGCGACCCGCGCGACCTGTCGTCGGCAGGTGCCGGCCTCTACCTGGCCGCGATGGCGCACGCCGGTGGCTGGCCCGTGGCGCGCGGTGGCAGCCAGGCGCTGGCCGACGCGTTGGTCGCCGAGCTGGAGCGCCTCGGCGGGTCCGTGGTGCTCGGTCACCGGGTGCACGACCTCGCGGAGCTGCCCCGGGCGCGGGCGCTGCTGCTGGACCTCACGCCGAGCGGGCTCCTCGACGTCGCCGGCGACCGGCTGCCGGCGAGCGTCGCCGCGCAGCTGCGGCGCTACCGCTACGGCGGGGCGGTCTGCAAGGTCGACTACGCGCTGTCGGGCCCGGTGCCCTGGGCCGCGCCCGGCCTGGCGGAGGCGGGCACGCTGCACCTCGGGGGCACGCGCGCGGAGGTCCGCGCTGCGGAGCGGGAGGTGCGCGCCGGCCGCCACCCGCGCCGGCCTTTCTGCATCGTGGTGCAGCCGGGCGTGGTCGACCCGACCCGCGCCCCGGCGGGGAGGCACACGCTGTGGACCTACGCCCACGCCCCGCGCGGCTCCCGGCGCGACCTCGAGGCCGACGTCACCGCGCAGGTCGAGCGCTTCGCGCCGGGCTTCCGCGACCTCGTGCTGGCGAGCACGACGACGACGGCCGCCGAGCTGGGCGCGGAGAACCCGAGCATCCCCGGCGGCGACGTGGCGGCCGGGGCCGTCACGCCGTGGCAGCTCGTGATGCGCCCGCTGCCGCGGTGGGACCCGTACCGGGTCCCGGGCCTGGACGGCACCTACCTGTGCGGCGCGGCGACGCCGCCCGGGCCGGCCGTGCACGGCATGAACGGCGTCCACACCGCGCGGCGGGTGCTGCGGCAGCGCTTCGGAGACCGCCGCGACCCGCTCGACCTGGTCCGCGCCGCCCGCGCCTCCGCTCCCCAACAGCCCCCCACCCGGCCATGATCATGGACGCTGCCGGCACCACCGGCCGTGATCATGGGAGCCGCCGTCGGCGAAGTCCATGATCACGGGGAGTTCTGCCGGCAGCGTCCATGATCACGGCGAGGGGGTCAGGACGGGGTGGGGACCGCCTCGGCGGGGGCGGCGCTGGGCAGCAGCACCCTCGCCGTCGTCCCCGAGCCGGGGGTGGAGGCGATGGACAGCTGACCGCCGTGGTGCTCCACGAGCGAGCGCGCGATGGTCAGACCCAGCCCAGCCCCGGGCACGGCGAGGGCTGTGGCGTTGCTGGCGCGGAAGAAGCGGGTGAAGAGCCCGCCCTGCTCCCCCAGCGGGATGCCGATGCCGGTGTCGACCACCTCCACCAGGCAGTGCGGGCCCTCTCGCAGCGCGCGCACCAGCACGGACCCGCCGGACGGCGTGAACTTCACGGCGTTGGAGACCAGCCCGGCCAGGGCTCGGCCCAGGGAGGCCGGGTCCCCGGCGACGCGCAGCGCGCCGAGGAGCTCGGCGTCGAGGTCGACGTCCACCTCCACCCGCACGCCGGCGGCCGCTGCAGCGGCGCGGTGCCGGTCGACCACCTCCCGGACCAGCTCCCCCACGGCCACGGGCTCGTGCACGCCGCGCGGCGCTCCGTCCTCGATGTGGGACAGGGCGAGGAGGTCCTCGATGAGCACCCGCAGGCGGACGGTGTTCCGCTCGACCACGGCGAGCATGCGGTCCACGCCGGGGTCGAGCTCCCCCGCGCCGCCCTCGCGCAGCATCTCGACGTAGCCGGCGATGCTCGTCAGCGGCGTGCGCAGCTCGTGGGAGACGGTGGCGAGGAACGTCGACTTGCGCACGTCCAGCTCGCGCAGCTGCTCCACCAGCGCCTCGGAGCCGGCCAACAGGCGCGTGACCACCACGGCGCGACCGAGGTCGGAGGCCACCGAGCGCAGCAGGGCCACCTCCTCGTCGGTCCACGCGCGGGGGCCCTCGTGGGTGAAGACGGTGAGCACGCCGACAGCGGCCTCACCGGCACCGACCGGCACGAGCAGCACCGCGGCGGCTCCGGTGCGGGCGGCGAAGTCGACCGTGGCCGGCTCGGCGGCGCCGCTGGCCACGAGTGCGGACAGGTCGGCGACGGCGAAGTGCCCGTCCGCGTCCCACGCCCGCTGGAGCCAGTCGGGCAGCGACGCGGCGGCCTCCCCCACCTCCTCGACCACCGCGGGTGCACCGTCCCGGCTCCAGCTGCCCTGCAGGGGGGCCATGGCGCTGCCGGTGGCGGTGCGGTCGGTGCTGTCGGCGCGGTCGAGGCCGTCGAGGCCGTCGCTGCGGAGCCCCCACGGGGCGCCCTGGGCGGTGTCGACCAGACGCACCCAGGCCCGGTCCACCGCCAGGCCCTCGCCGAGCACGCGCAGGGCCTCGTCGAGGGAGGCCTGCGGGTCGATCGGGTCGCGCGCCAGCCGTCCGACCTCGCTGGCCAGGCGCCGCAGCTCCGCCGACCGCTCCGCGGCGGCCCGGGTGCGGGCGCCCTCGTCGGCCAAGGCGTTGACCCAGCCCGCCACGGCGCGCACCTCGGCGGGACCGCGAGCGGTGTCGGCGCGGCGCGCGTGGTCGCCGGAGGTGAGCGCGCCCAGCACGGAGGACACGTCGACGAGCGGCTCCACCAGGTTCCGGCGGACCTGCACGGCGAGGAGCAGCGTGAGGGTCAGGGCGCCCGCGAGGAGCAGCCCGACGACGACGAGGGAGGTGTCCCGGGCGCGCGCCTGCTGCTCGCGCAGCCGCGCCAGCTCGGTGGAGACCCCCTCGGCCAGCGCCTGGTGCGCGGCGAGCAGGTCGTCAGGGTCTCCCGGCGCCGGTGCAGCCGCTGACGGGCCGCGCTGGACCCGGGCCTGCGCGGCGGAGACCTCGCGCTCCACCGCGCGGCGCTCCGCGTTTGTGCTGGCCAGGGCCCGCACCTTCCGCGCGAGGGCGGAGACCTCCACGGCCTGCGCCTGCGGGCCCCGGGCCGCGCCGGCGTCGGAGGCGGCCACCACGAGGGCGCTGCTCGTGCGGGACAGGGCGTCCAGGCGGGCGGTGGCGGTGTGGCGGGCGTCGCTGAGCAGCAGGGAGGCTGCGCCAGCCCCTCCGAGCACCACGAGCAGCACCACGAGCAGCGCCAGCCAGCCGCGCAGGCCGACGGCGAGCGGCTGGGCCCCCTTCACCGGCCGGCCTCCGCGAGCTCTCGCCGGGAGGCGCGGGTCTCAGGCAGGTGCACCACGTCGCCGCCGTCGGCGGAGGCGCCGGCGGCCAGGCCCTGGCGGTCCATGGCACCCCACACCTGCTGCTGGCCGCGCAGCAGCGACCACAGCCCCTGCACGCGCCACAGGGCGGTGAGCTGGCGGTGCCCGACGTTCTCCAGCACGGCGGCGGCCAGGCCGCGCGCCAGGTCGCGCCAGCGCTGGGAGCGGTGGAAGGAGAGCTCCTCCACCAGCAGCGCCGCCACCGTGACCACCACGGCGTAGCCGTAGCAGAGGACCATGAGCAGCAGCGCCGCCTTCCACGGCACCACCCCGAAGGCCACCGCGAGCGGGGTGAGCACCACACCCACCAGCTCGATGACCGGGGCGACCAGCTCGAAGAGCACGTAGTACGGCAGCGCCAGGAGGCCGATGCGGCCGTAGCGGGGGTTGCCGACCATCGCGCGGTGGCGCCACAGCGTCTCGGCCAGGCCCCGCTGCCAGCGGCGGCGCTGGCGGGCCAGCACGGCGCTGGTCGCGGGCACCTCGGTCCAGCTGGCCGGCTCGGGCACGAACACCACGCGGTGGTCGCGGCCGCTCTCGCGCATGTGGCGGTGCAGCCGCAGCGTCAGCTCGAAGTCCTCCCCGATGCACGTCGGGTCGAGGCCGCCCACCTCCACCAGCACGTCGCGGCGGTACATGCCGAACGCGCCGGAGATGAGCACCAGCGACTGCAGGCGTGACCAGCCCGCGCGCCCCACGCAGAACGCGCGCAGGTACTCCACCACCTGGAAGCGGGCGACCCAGCCGCGGGGCATCCGGACGTCGGCCACACGCCCACCGACGAGCGTCGAGCCGTTGACGGCGCGCACGGCACCACCGGTGGCCACCACGCGCTCGGGGTCGTCGGCGAACGGCCGGGAGACGGTGAGCAGCGCGTCGGGGTCCAGGACGGAGTCCGCGTCGGTGATGCAGACCAGGTCGTGGCGAGCGGCGTTGATCCCGGCGTTCACGGCGTCGGCGCGGCCGCCGTTGTCCTTGCGGACCACCACGAGCGGCGAGCGACCGCCGCGGGGCACGTGCACGCTGCGCACCGCACCGCGCACGGGGACGTCGGTGGGGAGACGACGGGGCACCTCGACCAGGTCGAAGGCCTCGCGCAGCAGCGCGAACGTGGCGTCGGTGGAGCCGTCGTCGACGACGACGACCTCGTGGCGCGGGTGGCGCAGAGCGAGCATGGCGCTCACCGAGCCCACCACGGAGGCCTCCTCGTCGAAGGCGGGCATCACCACGGACACCGACTGCGTCAGCGGGGAGGCGCTGGCGTCCTCCACACCGCGGAAGAAGCCGCGGCGCAGGTAGCGGACCATGTCCACGCCGGCCAGGCCGATGAGCACGAGGTAGCTGGAGTTGATGGCCAGCACGTACAGGAGCACCGGCACGGCCAGCACCTGCACGAGCACCGCGACCGTGCCGCGCACGGTGCCGCTGGCCAGGTCGGCCTGGGCCTGCAGGCCCCAGGCGCCGGCGCTGTCGGCGACGGCGCCGAGCGCGTCCGCCAGCAGCCCGCTCACGCGCCGGCCCCCACGAGCGCGGAGTCGTCACGGGCGGCGGCGTCACGGGCAGCGGTCGCGGCCTCGACGGCCTGGACCTCGGCGAGGCCTGCGGCGGGCAGCACCTCCGCCAGCACGGCGCAGGCGACCACGCCGTGGGCGCGGTCCACCGCCAGCGCCGACCCGCCGTCCGCCTGGGAGGCCACCTGGGCGAGCACCCGCACACCGGGGGCGCCCAGGGCGAGCAGGGCCGCCGCGGCGGCGTCGGCGAGGTGGTCGTCGTCGTCCCCGAGCAGGGTCCACAGGCAGCGCAGCGCCGCGGGGTCGCCGACCTCGCCGAGGGCCACCACGGCGGCGCGCCGCACGGCGGCGGCGCTCGACGGGCTCGTCGCGGCGCGCAGGGCGGACACCGCCGAGGGCGCGCCGATGCGGCCGAGCGCCGTCGCGGCGCGGGCGCGCACCTCGTCCGAGGGGTCACGCAGCACGAGGTCCTCCAGGTCGCGGCTGGCCGCGCTCGCACCGAGCCGGCCGAGCACCTCGGCGGCGGTCAGGCGGACGCGCGCCGCCGGGTCGGCGAGCGCGGCGCGCAGCGCCTCAGCGGCCGGGGCGCCGAGCAGCAGCAGCGAGCGGGCCACCACGTCCGGGGGCGCGGCGGGGCGCTCGCCGGCGAGCGCCCCGAGCAGCGCCCGGGCGGCGCGGGCTGTGGCGTCGTCGTCGAGCACGCCCACGGCGCCGGGGGCGCCGGCGCGGCCGAGGGCGCGCGCCGCGACGAGGCGCACCTCGGCGTCGCGGTCGTGCAGGAGGTCGGCCAGCTCGGTCACGGCGGGCGCGTACGCGGCCGCGCCCAGCAGCTCGGCCGCGGCGGCGCGGCGCACGGCGCTGGCCGAGCGCAGGCGCTCCCGCTCGCGCGTGACGACCCCGCGGACGGCCAGCAGCTCCACGAGGAGCCGCTGCCCGTCGCCGCGCACCTTGCCCAGCACGGCCAGCACGGCCGGCTCCACGGTCCGCCAGGCCGCGGGGTCCAGCGCGGAGAGGTCGTCGGCAGCAGCGGCGGACTCCTCCCCCTCCCCCACGGCCACCTCCAGGATGAGGGGGCGCAGCGGCTCGGCGACGGCCCGGCGGCGCGCCTCGCGGCGCGCCCTCAGACCGCGGGCGGCGGCGATCGCCAGGGCCAGCGCCAGCACCGCGGCCGAGACGGCCACGAGGCCGGCGACGACGACGGCGAGGAAGGTCACGGCCGGGTCCGCCCCAGCACGGCCTGGACGCGGCTGACGAGCTCGCGGGGGCTGAAGGGCTTGACCACGTAGTCGTCGGCACCGGCGGCGAAGCCGCTGGCGACGTCCTGGTCCTGCGCCCGGGCGGTGAGCATGATGACCGGCAGCTCGGCGGTCTGCTCGCTGCGGCGCAGCTCGGCGCACACGTCGAGGCCGGACAGCCCCGGCATCATGAGGTCGAGCACCACGATGTCCACCCCGCCGGCGCGGGCCGCGTCGAGCGCCGCGGCGCCGTCGGGAGCGGAGCGCACCTCGTAACCGGCCTGCGTGAGCTTGAAGGCGACGAGCTCGCGGATGTCGAGGTCGTCGTCGGCGACGAGGACGGTGGTCATGGTGCCTCCAGGTGTGGGGCGGTGCCTGCTGGTCGGTCGGAGCGTGCGGCTCGGTCAGCGCTGGGCGCTGCGGCGTCAGGTGCGGCATCGGCAGCGAGCGCCGCGGGCTTGAGCCGAACGGGTGACGGCACGTCCCGGCGCGCCGCTGCCGCGCGGAGGCGCTCGAGGGAGACACTCGGGCAGACACCCGGTGACCCGTCCGGCTCAAGGTCCACAGGGCGTGCGCCGAGGCCAGGTGGACACCGCCGCACCCGCGGCCCGTGCAGGAGGTTCCCGTGCCCAGCAGCCCGGTCGAGCAGCAGGCCGCCGTCGCAGCGCCGCTCACCACAGCTGCCGCGGCCATCGCACCGGTCGCACCGGGCACGTCGACGGCGCCGCGCGAGACCGACGCCCGGACCGCCCTCCTGCGCCGCGTGCGCGCCGCCACCGGCTGGCCGTGGGCGTCGCTGGAGCTGGCCGAGCAGCTCCTGCCCACCTCCCTCGGCGCCCTCGCCGCCGAGCGCGGCACCGCCGTGCACCTGCCCGACGCGGCCGCGGCACCCGAGACGGCCGGCAGCCCGTGGGTGGACGGGCGCATCGCGCGCACCCGCGCGCTCGCCGCGGTGCCCGTCACCCGTCCCGGCGGCGGCCTGCTGGCCGTGATCGTGGCGCGCGACGAGGTGCCGCACCCCCCCAGCCGGGAGCGCGAGGAGGCCCTGGCCGACCTCGCCCTCCTCGCCGCCAGCTCGGTGACGGCCGATCGGCAGTCCCGGGCCCTGAGCGGGCTCGCCGCCGCCGTCGCCGCCGCGGACCAGCGCGTCGCGCTGGCGCAGGCCGGCCTCGCTGACCGCCACGACCTGCTCGAGGCCGTCCTCGACACCGCCGACGTCGGCGTGGTCGCGCTGGACGCCGCGGGCCGCGTCAGCGTGCTGAGCCCCCTCGTGCGGACCTGGGCGGGCCTGCCCGAGGACCTGGACGCGCCGGGCGCGGCCCGCGCCGCCACCACCGCGCTGTGCGCCGACCCGCCCGGCACCGTGCTGTCCGCCGTGCGCGGGCCCCTGCTGGGCACGCTCGCCGCAGGCGGCGAGGCCGAGACCGAGCTGGTCTTCACCAGCGCCGACGGCGCCGCCGTGACCTGCGTGTGCCGGACGCGGGCCCTCACCACCGGCTCCGGGGAGCGTTCCGGGGTGGTCGCCTCCCTCACCGACGTCAGCGCCGAGCGGGCCGTCCGCGCGGAGCTCGAGCGGTCCAACGCCGAGCTGGAGGCCTTCGCGGGCATCGCCGCCCACGACCTGCGCTCGCCGCTGACCGTGGTGGACGGCTACCTGGAGGTCCTCGAGGACGACGCCGCCGACCGCGCAGACGCGCGCGCCGTCGGGTGGGCCACCACGGCCCGGCGCAGCGCGGGTCGCATGGCCTCGCTCCTGCAGGGGCTGCTCGCCTACGCCACCGCCGGGGCGCCCAGCGGAGCACCCCAGCGTGAGGTGCCGCTGCGCCCCCTGCTGGAGGCGGTGCTGGCCGACCTGACCGTCCCCGAGGGAGCCGTCGTGGCGCTGCCGACCACGTCGCCGGTGCTCGTCGGTGACCCGGTGCAGCTGCACCAGCTGCTGACCAACCTCGTGGGCAACGCGCTGAAGTTCACCCGGCCCGGGGAGCCTGCGGTGGTCACCTGCGCCGTCGAGGAGCTGCCCGGCGCCTGGGAGCTCCAGGTGGCCGACCAGGGTCCCGGCGTCCCGACCGACCAGCGCGCCGCGGTGTTCCGCGCCTTCGAGCGCGGCGCCCACCGCACCGGCACCGCACCCGCCACCGGCGCAGCGGTGGCGGGGCACGGGCTGGGCCTGGCGACGGCGCAGCGCATCGTGACCCGCCACGGCGGGCGGATCGCGCTGGACGAGACGCCCGGCGGGGGCCTCACCGTGAGGGTGCGCCTCCCCCGGCAGTGAGCAGTCCCTCCTCTGACGAGGATCGAGGACCTCAGGGCCACGTGCGCCTGCCCGCCGCCTCACCGAAGCGCTGGCAGCGCCACGACGACGCCCCTTCCGTGCAGTTGACGCCCCGTGGATGCGGGTGACGCCCCATCAGAGCTGCCGATGGGGCGTCACCTGCATCCACGGGGCCGAGAGCGCACCCGAGCGAGCGGGGTGAGTGGCGGTCGAGGCGCGCAGGACGTCTGCGGGCCTCGCCGACGAGGCCTCGTGGTCACCGCCTGGCGTCATCCGGCTGCGCTGGGTCGATGGCGGCGGGCGGCCTCCGAGTGAGCACCACGGCAGGAGAGGGCCCCTCTCCCCAGGGTTCCGAGGAGCCCCCCGCCACGGCGAGCCTCTGGCACCGGGGTGGTGGTCACGCGCGTGCGCGCGGCGCCCTCAGGCGCAGGGTCCCTCGGCCCACCACTCGCCCAGCGCCTCGCGCACCTCGTCGCCGAGGGGGTTGGTGCCCGGACCGGCCGCGAGGGCGTGCCCCAGCAGCGCGTGCAGGCACTTCACCCGGGTGGGCATCCCCCCGGCCGAGACGCCCGCGATCTCCGGGACCTCCCCCAGCCGTGCCTCCAGCTGGGCGCGCCGGGCGAGGTAGTCCTCGTGGGCCGCGCGGTAGGAGGCCGCGAGCTCGTCGTCGTCCTCGAGGCGCGCCGCCATCTCCTTCATGAGGCCGGAGGCCTCCAGGGTGCCCACCAGCGACGACACCCGCGGGCACGTCAGGTAGAAGGTGGTGGGGAAGGGGGTGCCGTCCTCCAGGCGCGGGGCGGTGGCCACGACGTCCGGGCGGCCGCACGGGCAGCGGTGCGCCGTGCTGGCGGCGCCGCGCGGGGGCCTGCCCAGCTGGCGGCGCACCGCCTCGCGGTCCTCCGGGGACAGGGCCGGCCCGAGGTCGCCGTCGTCCGCCTGCGCGGGGGGCTCCGGCTCGCTCACGGCGCCACCGGAGTGGCCGAGGGCACGGCAGCCGGCGCGGCGGCGGTGGGCGAGGAGATGTCCGCCGGCGTCACCGTCGGCGTGGGCGTCGCGGCGCCCCCGCCCAGCCCCAGGCCGGAGCGCACCCGGTCGAGCAGCGAGCTGGGGGCGGGCGTGGCCGTGGCGGTCGGCGAGGCGGCGCCGGGGCCCGGCGTCGCGGAGGCGGGCGCGCCGAGCACGGTGTACCCCGTCTCCCCCGGGACCACGTAGCCGAACCGGGCGCGCGCCTGCGCGGCGGCGTAGGCCGGGTCGTCCCAGCGGGCCGACTCGGCCTGCAGCTGGGCGACCCGCTGCTCGCGGGCGGTGATGTCGTCCTGGAGGGCGCTCAGCTCGGAGCGCTGCTCGACGTAGGCGCGGACCGGGCCCAGCAGCGACGCCGCGGCCACCAGCCCCACCGCGAGGAGCGCGGCGCCGCGGGCCGTGAGGCGCCTGCCGCGACCGCCGGCGTCCGGGTCGGTGGTGCGCGGTCGGGCCGCGGGTGCGGGGCGGCTGCTCACCGGCTCGCCGGGGGCACGACCGGGGCGACGGCGCAGCCGGACCCCGGGGCGGGCACCGGCGGCCGCGCTCCGGGACGAGGGTCTCGCGGGGGCCACGCGCCCCAGTCTCTCAGCCGTGCGGGCGTGCCCGCGGCAGGTCGTGCCCTCCGCGGGGCACGACCCGCCGCACGGGGGCTGGCACGGCCGAGGCCCCCGGGTGCGCGGTGCGCGCCCGGGGGCCTCGGTGCGGTGCTGCCTCAGGCGCTGAAGCGCGGGAAGGCCGCGCGCCCGGCGTAGCGGGCGGCGTCGTCCAGCTCCTCCTCGATGCGGAGGAGCTGGTTGTACTTGGCCACGCGCTCGGAACGGGCCGGGGCACCGGTCTTGATCTGGCCGCAGTCGGTGGCGACGGCCAGGTCGGCGATGGTGGTGTCCTCGGTCTCGCCGGAGCGGTGGCTCATCATGCAGCGGTACCCGTTGCGGTGGGCCAGGGCGACCGCGTCGAGGGTCTCGGTGAGGGTGCCGATCTGGTTGACCTTCACCAGCAGCGCGTTGGCGGCGCCGCTCTCGATGCCGCGCTGCAGGCGGGCCGGGTTGGTGACGAAGAGGTCGTCGCCGACCAGCTGCACGCGGGAGCCCAGCGCGGAGGTGATGGCGGTCCACCCCTCCCAGTCGGACTCGTCCAGCGGGTCCTCGATGCTGACGAGCGGGTAGTCCTCCACGAGCTTCGCGTAGAACTCGATCATCTGCTCGCTGGTGCGGCCCTGCTTCTCGAAGGTGTACGTGCCGCCCTCGTGGAACTCGGTGGCCGCGACGTCCAGCGCGAGCGCCACGTCGGTGCCCAGCGTGAGACCGGTCGCCTCGACGGCCTGCGCGATGAGGTCGAGCGCGGCCGCGGTGCCCGGGAGGTCGGGGGCGAAGCCGCCCTCGTCACCCAGGCCGGTGGGCAGGCCCTGCTTCTTCAGCACGGACTTCAGGGAGGCGTAGACCTCCGCGCCCTGGCGCAGCGCCTCGCGGAACGTCGGGGCACCGATCGGGGCGATCATGAACTCCTGCACGTCCACGCCCGTGGTGGCGTGGGCGCCGCCGTTGATGATGTTCATCATCGGCACGGGCAGGGTGTGGGCGTTGGGGCCGCCGACGTAGCGGAACAGCGGCAGCGAGGCCGACTCGGCGGCCGCGCGCGCCACGGCCAGCGAGACGCCGAGGATGGCGTTCGCGCCGAGTGCGCCCTTGTTGTCGGTGCCGTCCAGGTCGATCATCGCCTGGTCGAGCAGGCGCTGCTCGGACGCCTCGAACCCGACGACCTCCGGGCCGATGGTGTCGAGGACGGCGGAGACCGCGCCCTCGACGCCCTTGCCGCCGTAGCGGCTGCCGCCGTCGCGCTTCTCGACGGCCTCGAACGCGCCGGTGGAGGCGCCTGAGGGCACCGCCGCACGGCCGATGGTGCCGTCGTCGAGGGCGACCTCGACCTCGACGGTGGGGTTGCCTCGCGAGTCGAGGATCTCGCGGGCGCCGACGGCCTCGATGCTGGCCACGGGCGTGCCTCCTGAAAGGGGTGGGACGTGCTGCGCTCAGCGCACCGGTCGTCCCGACCCTAGCCGGAACGGGCGCCCCCCGATCGGGGCGGATCCGCTGCACGGGGTTCATCGGGTCCGCCCGACCCTGCACACTTCTGTGCAGGCTCGTCCCCGACCGCCCACCAGGAGGCCACATGAGCACGCCCACCGCCGAGTCCCTCGAGGCGGAGCGCCGCAGCGCCGTCTTCGTCGCCGAGCGCCCCTGGGGCCAGTTCCAGCAGTTCGTGCTCAACCAGGTCTGCACCGTCAAGGTCATCACCGTCGAGCCCGGCCACCGCCTCTCCCTGCAGAAGCACGGCGAGCGCGACGAGATGTGGCAGGTCCTCGACGTCCCCCTGGACGTCCAGGTCGGCGAGAAGTCCTGGACCGCCCAGGTCGGGGAGATCGTCTACACCCCCAAGGGCAGCCTGCACCGCCTGGGCAACTCCGGCACCCGCACCGGACGCATCCTCGAGATCGCCTTCGGCGACTTCGACGAGGCCGACATCGAGCGCCTCCACGACGACTACGCCCGTCCCGAGGCCTGAGAGCCCCTCAGACGCACGCACAGCGCCCCGCCACCCTCCGGAGGGTGGCGGGGCGCTGTGCGTCGCCGCAGGCGGGGCAGCGGCCTCAGGAGCCCGGGTGGCGGAAGAGCGCACCGACCGTGCGCAGCAGGATCTTCGCGTCCAGCCACAGGGACCAGTTCTCGATGTAGTGGTTGTCGAGCATGATCCGCTCGGAGATCGACGTGTCGCCGCGCAGCCCGTGCACCGCCGCGAGGCCCGTCAGACCCGCCGGTACGCGGTGGCGGCCGGTGTAGCGCGGGATGTGCGAGGAGAACTCGTCGACGAAGTGCGGGCGCTCCGGGCGCGGGCCGACGATGCTCATGTCGCCGCGCAGCACGTTCCAGATCTGCGGCAGCTCGTCCAGCGAGGTCACCCGGAGCACCTTGCCGACCGGACCGACGCGCTTGTCGTTGCTGATGTTCCACTGCGTCTGCTGCTCGGCGTCGTTCACCGGCTTCATCGAGCGGAACTTGAGCATCGTGAAGGGGCGCCCGTCCAGGCCCACCCGGACCTGCTTGAACAGCACGCCCGGGCCGCCCTCGAGGCGCACCGCCGCCGCGATGGCCGCCATGACGGGCGCCGCCAGCACGAGCAGCGCCCCGGAGAAGGCGATGTCGAAGAGCCGCTTGACCTTCCAGGCCGGCGTGCGGAACGCCGCACGGCGCACCCGCACCAGCGGCATGCCGTGGACCTGCTCCATGTCGCCGTTGACGTGCTGCAGCTCGAACAGGCGCGGCACGAAGAAGAACTCGCACTCGAGGCGGTCGCAGGTGCGCAGCACCTCCACGAGGTCGGCCTCGCGGACGCTGGAGAACGCGACCACGACCACGTTGATGCGCTGCTCCTCGATGACAGCGGCGAGGTCGTCGACGCTGCCCAGCCAGGTCACGCCCATGGTCTTGTCGGTGTGGATCGGGAACGGGTCCAGCACCGCGACGGGCAGCAGCCCGGCCTCGGGGTGGTTGTGCAGCCGGTCCAGCAGGGCGGCGCCCACGGTGCCGGCGCCGAGCACCAGCGTCCGGTGGGCGATGATCCGCTTGCGGCGCGCGTAGCGCACCAGCGCCAGCGCCACGGCGCGGAACGCGATGATGCACAGCGCGAAGGTCAGCGCCCGCAGGAAGACGCTGAGGGTGGAGACGTCGAACCAGCGCAGCTTCACCACGACGAGCGTCAGCACGAACCCGCTGGAGCAGGCCACGAGGATGCCGGGCAGCTGGTCCAGGACCGACGCCGTGAGGTGGGACTGGTAGAGGCGCTGCGCGGCGAGCGACAGCGCCACCATGACGACCATGGTCGCCTCGAGGGTGTCCCCGGCGTAGCTGAGCATGAGCGACACCGCCCACGCCGCCACGTCGGCGACCAGGAGGATCGCCGACATCGACAGGAAGACGCCCTGCCATCCGCGCCGGCGCTCCGGCAGGTGATGGGCCCGCGACCGCAGCTGCGCGCTCGCGCTGCTGAAGACGTCCGCGTCCCCCGTGCCCGCAAGCCCCTCTGCCGGGTGCCTGCGTCCGCTGATCGTCACTCCTCGCCCCCCTGGTCGATCGTGTGCTCCGCGCCAGGCTCCCTCGCCGACCCGATGTGGCCACCGCAGAGTCTGGATGCCCGCACCTGCCCGCGTCCAGCCGATCGGGGATCAAACGGGCCCGAAAGGGTGGAACGGGCGCGCTGCGCCCGCTCCACCCCCCGGTCGTGCTTCAGGACTTCCGCGGCTCGGCCGGCGCTGCCTTCGGGCCTCCGTCGACCTTCTGCTGCGGGGCCTGCTGCCTGGGGGCGCCCTGCGCCCCGTTCAGCGGACCGGTGGTCTTGGCGGCCGGCGCGACGGGCGCGGGGCGCACCGCGGCCGGAGCGGCCCCCTGGCCGGCGGCGGGACCCACCGCCGTGCTGCCACCGCCGCGAGCCGCGCGGGCCTTGCGGCCCTTCTGCGTCACCACGACGCCGTCGAGCGTGCGCCCGGCCACGGAGAGCCGGTCCTGCAGCTCGTCCCACGAGGCGGACAGCTGCGCGGCGGGCCGGTCCGAGCGGACCACGGCCACGGACGTGGCCGCCGCGCCGAGCACCGCGAAGGCGCGCGGGCTGCGGGCCAGCGGGCCGGCGGCCACCACCACGAGGTCGTGCTGGCCGCTGAGGTCCGCCAGGACGTCGCCGAGCGCGTCGCCGTGGAGCAGGGTCGAGTCGAGGACGCCCAGCGAGGCGCGTCCCGAGAGGTGCGACAGGGCCGGGACCGGGGCGAACGCTCCGGGCGGGGTGGTCCCACCGGCGGCGCGGGCCGTCAGCGGGGCCGGTGCCACGGGGAGGCCGCTGGCGTGCACCAGCCCCGCCTCGTCGTCCGCGGGGGCGAGGACCAGCACCGAGCGGCCGTCGCGGGCGGCGGCCGCCGCGAGCGCGAGGGAGACCTCGGCGGTCGCGTCACCGGTCTGCAGACCGGTGACGAGGACCGGGCCCTTCGCGCGACCGGAGGAGAGGTAGCGCAGGGAGACCAGCGGCGCGAGCGCCTCGGCGACGGGCTGGTCGCGGCGGCCGGTGACGGGCACGACGCCCAGCAGCGGCACGCCGGAGCCGCGCACGAGGCCCTCGACGTCCTCCCGGGAGCGGCCGCGCCGCCAGATGGCGATCGCGCTGGCGATGAGCGCGGCGAGGACGGCGCCGATGAACCCGTTGCGGGCCGGCTTGGGCTCGGTCGGCGAGGTCGGGGCGACGGCGGAGTCGACCGAGGCGACGTTGTTGCCGTACGACGCCGCTCGCGTGGCGATCAGACCCGCCTGCTGGGCACCCTCACGGTTGGCGTCGCGGGCGGCCTGGGCGGCGTCGGCGTCACCCGCCGGCGCCCCCGCGGCCGCAGCCTGCGCTGCAGCGGTGGTGGCGTCGGTGTTGTTCTTGATGGCCAGCTGCGCCGCAGCGGTCACCTGGGCCTGCACCTGGGCGCTGTAGGCCGCAACAACGGCGTTGGCGCGGGCGGCGGCCTGGTCACCGGTGCTACCCACGGCGGTCACCGTGAACGCGTCGCTGGCGGTGCTCGGAGTGATCTTCACTTCGTCGAACAACTGGGCACCGGTGGCGTCGACCCCGTCGGCCTCGGCGGCCTGCTGCAGCACCGTCGTCGAGCTGGCGACCGCCACCTGGTTGGCGAGGAAGCGCTCCGGGTCCCCGCCGCCCTGCTGGTCGCCCAGCGCGCTGAACGGCTGGGTGCTCCGCAGCACCACGGTGGACTGGGCCTCGTACTGCTTGGGCGTGAGCAGGCTCAGCTCCCAGGCGGCGACGCCCACGACGATCGTGGCGATGAGGATCCACTTCCACGACCGCCCGAGGGCGGAGAACACCACGGAACGACCCGCCGGCTCGTCGGCCCTCGGCTCCAGCTCCGACATGCTTCTCCTACCCATCGACGACGCGGACATGGAAGAAAAGGTGCCTGAGGCGTTCCCGGCCCCACAGGTGCGGTTGATCCACCAGGGTGAACGGGCCCGCCAGGGCCACCCGTGTGCCCGCACCTCCCAGCGTGGGCGCAGGTCAGCGCACTACTGCGCCCTTCGAGCGACCTCCGCACCGGCTGTGGAGACCCTGGGAGTCCGCAGGGGACGCAGGGGCGGTGGGGGGCTCGGGCTCCGACCCTACTCCCGGTTCCGGCCCCGGCCCAGCGCGTCGACGGCCGCCGTGAGGGGCGCCACGGCCGCCCGCCAGCTGTGGTCGGTGCCCACGGCGTGCGCCCCGGCGGTGCCGAGCGACGCAGCCCGCTCCGGGTCCTGGAGCAGGTCGGCGACCTCGCGGGCGAGGTCGGCGGGGGCGTCGGCCACCACCACGCCGCGCCCGACGAGGTCCTCCAGGCCCTCGGCGCCCACCGTCGTCGCGACGAGCGGGCGGGCCGCGGCCAGCGCCTCGAGGATCTTCAGCCGAGAGCCGCCTCCCGCCAGGAGCGGGGCCACGGCCACCCTCGTGGCCGCGTACCAGGGCTCCAGGCTGTCGACGGTGCCCGTGACCACCACCGACTCCCCCGCCAGCGCCTGCACGGCCGGCGCCGGGTTCCGCCCCACCAGCTGCAGCCGCGCCTGCGGGACCCGCTGCAGCACCAGCGGCCAGACCTCCCGGGTGAACCACACCGCGGCCTCGACGTTGGGCGTCCAGCTCATGAGCGCCACGAAGCTCACCACCGGATCCGCCGCCGGCGGCAGGGGCGCCGGCTCGTCCCAGGCGTTGGGGACGACGACGACGCGCTCGTGGCGCGCGACGCGCGCCAGCGCCTGCTCGTCCACCGCGCTGGTGACGGCGACGACGTCCGCGTGGCGCCCGGCCTCGACGCGACGCAGCGCCCGGGCCTCCACCGCCCACACGAGCTTCTTCAGGCCGGTCGTCGTGGCGGCCACGCGCTGGGCGAGCACCGACTCGACGTTGTGCATGTCGAGCACCCGCACGTCCCCGCGCAGGCGCTTCGCCAGCGGCAGCAGCTGGACGTGCTCCACCACCAGCAGGTCGGGGGGAGGCAGCCGCAGGGCCAGGCCCTCCAGGGCGCGGTCGTAGAAGCGGGCCGAGCTCAGCGAGCCGCTGCGCAGCAGCCCCAGGGCCAGGTCGACCGGGTGCCGGCGCCACGGGGCGGTGACCACGTCGAACCCCTGGGCGCGCAGGCCCGCGGCGTCCTCGTCGGCCCCGCTGTAGGCGACGACGGTCACCGGTCCGCGCTCGAGGAGGGCCCGGCACACGCCGAGGGTGCGCCGCTTGTCACCGCTGTTGGGCGGCCACGGCAGGAACTTGGCGACGACGGTGCTGCGCAGGATCGCTCCTCGGTCGAGGGTGTTCAGGGCTCGTGCGCGACCCGGGCTCGGGTCCCGCACGGGGTCGTGGAGGGCCAGCGAGCGGCCCCACCCCCCAGGGTGGCGCACTCCCGCGCACCCCCGCCCGCCTACACCACGGACGGAGCAGGAGGCCGCACGACGCGCCGCGCGGTCTCTGCGAGTTCAGGCGGGTTGGTCCGTTTTCACCCGCAGCCACCCTCCGTGCCTCCACGATGGCAGAGCGCTACTGGTTCGGACTCCACCGTCCGGGTGACCGACGACGAGGTCGCGCAAGTGCTGGCACCGGTCCGCCGAGGTCAAGCACGACCGGGCAGCTCGGACGGCGCGCCCGGAACGGCCCTGGGCCGCTCCTGCCACCGAAGCACCTGGAGACCGCATGTCGACCCACCGAGCTGCCGGCGCGACCGGCCACCGCGCCCGACCTCCGCGCCGGCGCCGCCGCCTGGCGTGGGCCTCCGCGGTCTCGCTGACGGTCGCCACGGCCGTGGCCGCCACGCTGGTCGCGCACGGCGGCAGCGACCTGCCCGCGGTGGACCGGGCCTCGGGCGCGGCCCCGGGCGCGGTGAACTCCGACGCCGGCAGCGGCCTGCCCGCCGTCGGCACCCTGGGAGAGACCGAGCAGGTGGCCGTGGTCACCTCGGACAACGGCGTCAAGCGCGTCCTCGGGGACGACCGCGTGGCCACCGCCATCGCCGTCTCCGGCGACAGGTTCCCCTCCGGCTACCCCAGCGCCGTGCTGGCCAGCGCCGACGACTTCGCCGACGCCCTCGCCGGCTCCGCCCTGGCCGACGCCGTCGGCGCCCCCCTGCTCCTCAGCGGCCGCGGCGGGCTGGACCCGCGCGTCGCCGACGACCTGCGCGCCCACCTCGCCAAGGGCGGCCAGGTGTACGTGCTCGGCGGCCCCAAGGCCCTCGCCCCGGCCACCGACGACGCCGTCACCGCCGCCGGCGGCGAGCCGGTGCGCCTGGCCGGCAAGGACCGCTACGCCACCGCCGCCGTCATCGCCTCCCAGGTGGCCGAGGCCAGCCCGACCGGGCAGTGCGACGCGCTGCTCGTGACCGGCCAGAGCTTCGCCGACGGCGCTGCGGCCTCCGGCGTGGTCACCGCGCACCGCCCGCTGCTCTACACGATGGGCGACTCCATGCCGTTCGCCACGCGCGCCGCCCTGGCCGCCTGCACGAAGGCCGGCAGCACCGCCACGGCCGTCGGCGGTCCCGCCGCGAAGGCCGCCCAGTCCGCGGCCCTGCCCTCCGGCGTGGAGCTGGAGACGGTCGTCGGCAAGGACCGCTACGAGACCTCCGCCAAGCTCATGCAGCTGGCCGTCTCCGGCGAGGAGGTCGCGGCCGCGAAGGTCGAGGCCAGGAAGGTCGAGGCCGCTGACGCCGCGGCCGGCGACGCCTCCGAGCTCGCCGACGACGGCGACCTGGCCGAGACCGCGCAGGTGGCCCCCGCGGACGCGGCGTCGCCGTCGGCGTCGTCCTCCTCGTCTCCCTCGGCCTCGGCGTCCGACCCGGGCCAGCAGGACGCCCAGTACGCGCCCGCCGTGCGCGCCGAGACCAGCTCCGGCCCCGTGGTGCTGGCCAGCGGCGCCGACTACGCCGACGCGCTCGTCGGCGGCACCTACCACCGGCCGGTGCTGCTCACCGAGGCCAGCACGCTGCCCGACTCGGTGGCCGACGCCATCCACGCCGCGGCCTCCGACGTGCACGGCGTGCTCGTGGTGGGCGGTGAGCGGGCGGTGTCCGCCGACGCCGCCGACGACGCCGCGCAGATCGCCTCCGGCGTCGCGCCCTCCGAGGTGAAGGCCAAGCGCCCGGCCGCCGCGCAGTCACCGAGCGCCAGCGCGTCGCCCAGCTCCTCCACCAGCCCGTCGAAGAGCGCCAGCCCGTCGACGAGCCCCTCCGGGACCCCGTCCGCCAGCGCCGCCGGCGGCGCTGCGAGCGGTGGCGGCAGCGCGATCACCGGCGCCGGCGCCGGCAAGTGGTTCTCCGGCGCCTCCGGCACCGGCGTGAGCGACGGCAGCTTCGCCAAGTGGCGCGGCAGCGAGCTGGGCATCGTGGGCACCTGGTCGGACAACAACTCCGCCATGGTGGAGGCCTGGGGCATGCAGCCGGGCCAGGAGTTCGGCTCCTGGCAGGGCAACATCGACATCGCGGTCGGCGCCATCGGTGGCGGGGAGAGCTGGCAGGCCGCCTCCACCGGCGCCTACGACAACCGCTGGCGCCAGTCGCTGACCAAGATGAAGACGTTGTGGGGCGGCAAGCCCGGCACGGTCTACATCCGCTTCGCGCACGAGATGAACGGCAACTGGTACGACTGGAGCGTCAACAAGGGCAACAAGGACGCCTTCGTGGCCAGCTGGAAGCGCTACCGCGCGCTGCAGCAGGAGATCTTCCCCAAATCCAAGCTGGTCTTCTCCGTGAACCGCGAGTCGGTGAACTCGGGCTTCAACTGGACCGAGTCGTTCCCGGGCAAGCAGTACGTGGACGTCATGGGCGTCGACTACTACAACCAGTACCCCACGGCGAACTCGCTGCAGGACTTCAACGGCGCCCTGGGCGCCAAGGACGGGTACGGCGCCCCCAAGGGCCTGCAGGCGCACGCCGACTTCGCGAAGAGCGTCGGGCTGCCGCTGTCGGTCAACGAGTGGTCGGGCATCTCCGACAACGCCGACTCCCCCGGCTTCATCCAGGGCATGTACGAGTTCTTCTCCAAGAACGCGGGCTCCGGGCCGGGGCAGATCCTCTACGACGTCCAGTTCAACTGCGACATGGGCGGCGGAAAGTTCATGCTCTACCAGGGCAAGATGCCGAAGTCCGCGGAGATGTACCAGAAGCTCTTCTGAGCCCGCTCAGCAGACGCTGACCAGGCGCTGGGCCGCCTGAGCGACGCCCCCCGACCGGACCACCCGGTCGGGGGGCGTCGTCGCGCGCGGCGCCGCGAGCACCCGGGTGCCGCAGGTACCGTCCTGCGGTGACCTCCCCCACCCCTCCGCTCGTGGTGCCCCCCACGCGCCGCCAGCAGGTGGTCAAGCTGCTCGGCCGCGCCGGCTGGACCACGGGCGACCAGGTGCTGGTCAGCCTGACCAACATGGCGCTGAACGTGCTGGTGGCCCGGGCGCTGTCCCAGGAGGGCTTCGGCGCCTTCGCGGTGGCCTTCGCCGTCTACTCGCTCGTGGTGGGCGGCAGCCGGGCGCTGGTCAACCAGCCGCTGGTGGTGAGGTTCACCGGAGAGGGCGACGACAGGTTCTTCGAGGCCGCTCGCGCCGCCTCCGGCGCGGGGGTGCTGCTCGGTGCGGCCGCCGGCCTGGTCACCGCCGTCGTCGGCCTGTTCACCACCGACGGGTCGGGCCCCTCCCTCATCGTCATCGGGATCCTCCTGCCCGGTCTGCTCCTGCAGGACCTGTGGCGCCTGGCGTTCATCGCGGAGGGGCGCCCGCAGCGCGCCGTCGTCGTCGACGCCGTCTGGGCGGTGGGGCAGCTGGGCGCGGTCATCGCCGTGCAGGCCAGCGGCCACGCCACCGCCAGCACGCTGCTGCTCGCCTGGGGGCTGACCGCGCTGGTGTCGGGGCTGGTCGGCGGGCGCCTCTTCGGCGGCGGGCCGCGCCTGCGCGCCGCGCTCCCGTGGCTGTGGGCCCAGCGCGACCTGCTGCGCTACTACCTCGCCAGCTTCCTGTCCGTCCTGGGCGCCAACCAGCTGGCGATCCTGCTCATCGCCGCGATCGGCAGCAAGGTCATCGTCGGCTCGCTGCGCGCCGCCCAGGTGGTGCTCGGCCCGCTGAACCTCATCGGCTACGCGCTGGCCGCCTTCGCGACGCCGGAGATCGCGCGCCGCAACCTGCGGGGCAAGAAGGCGCTGCTGGTGGGCGTGGGCCTGTCCGCGGTGCTCGTGGTGTCCCAGCTCGCCTACGGCCTGCTCGTGCTGGCCATCCCCGACAGCTGGGGCGAGCTCGCCTTCGGCGCCACCTGGGACGGCGCCCGCTCGGTGCTGGGCGCCTCCCTGGTGGGCCTGGTGGCCATCGGCGCGGGGTTCGGCGCCAGCACCCTGCTCGTGGCCCTCGGCTTCGCCAAGCAGACCTTCTGGACCAACCTCGTGCTCGGTCCGGCGCTGATCGGCTTCGGGCTGCTGGGCCTGCACCTGGGCGGCGCCTACGGCGCGGCCCTGGGGCTCTCGCTGGCCCAGTGCGTGGTCACGCCCATCCAGTGGTTCATGGTGATCCGCCTGATGCGCCTCCACGGCTCCGGCGACGACCTCGCCGCCTCCGAGCGCTCGGCCTGAGCGCCTGAACGCCTGGCCGCTGGCCACCTGACCGCTGGCCGGCCTGGCCGGCCTGGCCGGCCTGGCCACACGGCCGCTCGTCCCTCCAGCACGCACCTCGTCGGCGCTCGCCCTCCGGCGCTGCGCCGTCACCGCCCGCCCCACTCGCACTTTCCGCGGCAAGTGCACCAAGGGGGCCCCCGGTTCCGCACTTTCCGCGGCACGTGCGAAGAGGAACGGGGGCGCACAGGAGGGCGCGCGGGTGCGAGGCGCCCCTTGCGCAGGTGACCACGGTCAGGTGCTGACGCGTCAGCCCAGCGGCCCCGGACGCAGATGACCGCGGTCACCTCCGGAGGTGACCGCGGTCAGGTGCGTCGGGGGCCGGGGCGGGTCCGGCCCCCTCAGCGGATCAGGACGACGACGCGAGCTCGGCCGGTGGCGCGCTGCGCGCCTCCTGCCGCCTCAGCACCACCCGGCGCACCACGTCGCCACCGCCGATGCTCGAGAGCAACCACACGAGGTAGGCGGTCTGCGGCTGCAGCAGCGCCCCGGAGAGCACGAGCACCATGAAGAGCATGGCGACCGGCAGCACGGGCAGCGGGGCCCTGTCGAGCACGGCCAGCACGATGAACAGGAGCACGAGACCACCGGCGATGAGGCCGTACTCGAAGAACAGCTTCGGGATGACGCCGTAGAGCACGTCGTCGCCGCCGCCGTAGCGGTTGGAGGCGAGCAGGCGCTCGGTCATGCCGGCGCCGGCGCCGACGACGTTGCGCTGCGTCTCGTCCGCCAGGCCCCGGAGCACCTCCGCGTACGGGGAGACGAAGCGCGCGTAGCCGCTTGACCCGGGTTCGGAGAGCTCGTCGCGCCGGCTCAGCAGGGTGTCGGCGACCGGCGTCGCGAACACCACCAGGACGCCGATCGCCCCGGCCACGAGGTGGCTGGGGCGCACGAGCTTGGGGGCCCGGGCCAGCACCAGCAGGCCGCCGACCGCGAGGAGCACCACCCCGGTGCCGGACACCGCGGACGCCACGCCCGCCAGCAGCACGGCCTGCTTCCAGGCGCGCACCCCGATGACCAGTCCCACGAGCACCGCCAGCGCCGCGTACTGCGACAGGAACGACGGCTCGAGCAGGACGAAGGCGTTGGCCTTGCGGATCGGGTTGTCGTACCCGAGCGGGTTGTCGAAGTTGTAGAACGGCACGATCCAGCCGGTGGGCACCCAGTCGGACAGGTAGTCGGTGAAGCTCCACACGCCGACCACCTGGCTGACGAACTGCAGCACGCCGACCACGGACAGCACGAGCATCGTGCCGACGAAGGCCCGTCCTGCGGTCACCACGACGTCGCGCCCGGCGCGGCCGCCGGAGCTGAGGATCCACGGCAGGTAGACGACCACCAGCAGCAGGTAGGACGTCATGGAGAAGTCGCGCCCGGAGATCGCGATGTACGCCGTGGTGGCCAGCGTGGCGCCGACGGCGAGCAGGTACAGCTCCCCGCGCAGGCGGTCCACGCGGAGGACGCCGCGGAACAGCATCACCGCGGAGAAGAGGTAGGCCAGCGGGATGCCCACGGAGATGGCCGTCTCGCCGGCGGGCACACCGATGCGGTTGGTGAGCACCAGCAGCACCGTGAAGACGCTGACGATGCGCAGGTCGGTGCGGGTGGGGCGGACCTCGTCCACCGGGTGCAGGTGCGGGGTCTCCCGCGAGCGGGCCGCTCCCGCTCCGCGCGCGACGCGCGCCAGCGCAGCGACGGTGGCGCTCACGCGTCGCCCTTCGCGACCCGGCGGCGCAGCAGCGTGCTGACGCCCCGCCAGAACCCGACGCCCCAGCCCACCTGCATGGCGGCCAGCGCCAGCGGGACGGCGGCCCTGTCGGCGCCCTCCGGAGCCGACCTGCTGATGCGCGACCCGACCGCGACCACGCCCGCCGCGTAGGGCGCGACGGCGGCCAGCGCCAGCCCGGGCCGGCGCAGCCCGAGCACCGCGGCGCCGGCGAGGTAGGCCACGAGCAGCGGTGGCGCGAGGTGGCGCAGCTTGAGGCTGCCGGGGTGCCGCAGCGCGACGCCGGGCTTGCCGGTGCCGTAGCGGCGGTACTGCCGGTACAGCGCCCCGACGGTCTCGCGGGAGTCCCAGTCGATGGTGAGGGCGGGGTCGAAGAGGATCTCGCCCTGGCGGCGCAGCCGCTGGTCGAACTCGAAGTCCTCGTTGTTGGCGATCTCGGTGTCCCACCCGCCCAGCTGGCGCACCAGCTCGGTGGGGTAGCAGCCGAAGGGGATGTGGTCGACCACCTGCTCCTCGGTGCCCCAGTGGTAGGTCGACCCGCCGACCGCCAGCTTGGAGTTGAGGACGGCGGCGACGGCGCGTCCGACGGGGGTGCGCCCGACGGCCGTCTTGCGTCCGCCCACCGCTGCCCACCGGCCTTCGCGCAGCCGCTCCACGGCGTGGGCGAGGTAGCCCTCGCTGATCGTGGAGTGCGCGTCGACGCGGACGAGCCAGCGGCCACGGGCGCGGGCCAGGCCGGCGTTGAGGCTCACCGGGATGGACGGCACCGGCTGGGGCACCACCACCACGCGCGGGTCGCGCTCGGCGAGCGCCTCCAGCAGCTCGGTGGTGCCGTCGGTCGAGCCGTTGTCGACCACGACGACCTCGAAGTCGACGCCCTGCTGGGAGAGGACGGAGCCGAGGCAGCGCTCGATGGAGCCGCGCTCGTCGCGGGCGGGCACCAGCACCGTCACCTCGACAGCTGGTGCGGGGCCCGGGCTGCGCTCCGGGCTGGTGGTGCCCTGCGCGTCGGGCGCCGGCCCGCCCGCGGGGGCGGTGTCGGTCAGGGCGCTCACGCGCACCTCCTCGGTGGTGACGGGGGACAGCGAGGAAATCTACGCGGCTCGGCGGGGGTCGTCTGCGCGCAGCGACCCGGTCGGGTGACACCGCCCTGCCGCAACGTCAACCTCCCGGCGCAGGGGCGGTACCGTCGACGAGGGGCACGCAGGCGTGCTCGGACTGACCCGTGGCCGGGTCCGCAAGCACCGGCCTGACCGAGAAGGCCCGAGGAAGGACTGCACGTGGCGCTGAGGGTGGTGTACCGCTCCTGGGGCGGTGAGAACGAGAAGGACAGGCCCGAGGGCTACAGCAAGCTGACCTGCCTGGTCTCCTTCCTGCGCGCCGCGCAGGCGGTCGAGGCCGACGTCGTCTTCCTCAACGACGGCCCGGTGGCCCCGGAGCTGCGGCGCCTCATGGACGGCGCCGGCCGCGTGGTGGAGCTGTCCGCCGCCGGGATGCGCGGCTCCTACTGGGGCGCGATCACGCTGGCCACCGACTCCGACTGGTCCGACGACGACGTCGTCTGGTTCAGCGAGGACGACTACCTCTACCACCCGGAGGCCTTCACGGCCCTGGTGGCGGCGGCGGACGGGCCCGAGGCGGTGCCGGCGCAGTACTTCGGCCTGTACGGCTCCACGCCGGACCGCACCGTGCACGGACCCGACGAGCCGCCGTCGGAGCCGCCGCCGGGGTGGGTGCAGCTGGGTCCGTTCCGCTCCGAGGGCCGCGACTGGGTGCGCATCCAGAGCACCACCTCCAGCCTCGGGGTGCGCCTGGGTGCGCTGCGCGAGGACAAGGGGATCTTCAGGCTCTGCATGCTGCCCCACAAGAACATGCTGCGAGACCACGACACGTGCGTGGTGGTGCAGGGCTTCAGCCCCTACCGCCCGTACGACCTGCTGCACCCGCTGTACGAGCGCGGCCGCAGCCTGAAGATGCGGGTGCGCGACGCGCTCATCCTGCCGTTCCTGCTGGCCACGGTCGTGCGCGCGCTGAGCCGCCGCCCCAGCCGCCGCCGCACGTTCCTGGCCGTGGAGCCCAACCTGGCCACGCACCTGGAGAAGATGCGCATCGCCACCGGCACCGACTGGGACCGCGTCTCGGCGGAGTCCCTGGCCTGGGGCGCGGAGCGCGGGCTCACCTCCGACGGCGCGAACGCCTGACCGGGCTCGCCGGGCCGGCGCCACCGCGCCGGTCCAGGCACCACGACGAGGGCCCCGGACCTGCTGGTCCGGGGCCCTCGTCGTGCCGCCACCACCGCGGGGTGGCCAGGCCGTCACCAGTCGAGGCTGGTGTACATCTCCTGCGAGCGCGGCATCCGCGTGCCGGACCCGACGAGCAGCCACTGGTCCGGCACGTCGGTCTGATCCATGATCACGTTGAACTGCACCTCGTAGAGCACCTGCCCGGCGCCGGTGCCGCCGTGGCGGGCGAAGAAGTCGTGCATGCGCTTGACGAAGACGGGCATGTCGCCCTCCTCGGCGTTGCCCGACCACTCCGAGACCGCCAGCGGCAGCCCGACGCTCTTCGCGAAGTCGAGGTGGCCCTGCAGGCCCTTGGGCGCACCCCACTGGTCCTTGAGCGCCATGGCGGCGTCCCAGCCCTGGTCGGACTCCACGGAGGGGAACTGGTTGTAGTAGTCGACGCTCATCACGTCGACCTGCCCCTCGCCGGGGTACAGCGTGCGCCAGTCGATGCCCGCGTCGCCGGCCTCCTCGTCACGCACCGTCTCGCGGTTCATGCACAGCACCAGCTTGGCGGCGGGGAAGACCTCCTGCTGCAGCGCGCGGTAGCGCCGCCAGGAGGTCTTGAAGTCCTCGACCTCGTCCGAGCGCACCCGCCAGCCGTACCAGTTTCCGTTCAGCTCGTGGGCGAAGCGGATGTACATGGTGGCCTGGCGGGCGCCCCAGGTGTCGCGCAGGAGCGTGAGGGACTGGCGCCAGCGGTCCTCGTAGGCGCCGGTGGCGGCCCGCGCCCACGACTCGCCCTCGTCCAGGTCGATGGCGCCGACGGCCACGTCCAGCGGCTTGGTCCAGTCCGCGTACTCCTCGCCCGGCTGCAGCGTGTACAGCTTGAGCATCGCCTCGTTGTTGTCGAACCACGTGGCGGAGATGTCCAGCTCGCTGCCCCGGGCGGCGGCGTAGGCCCCGTCGGCCACGCCCACGCCGGCGGCGCCGGACATCCACTCGGCGGGCACGAACGGCGTCTCGGTGGGGCTGGGCGACTCCACGGGCGCGGGGACCGGCGCCGGGGCCTCGTCCTCGGCGCCGAACAGGCGCACACCCGCCCAGGCGGCCAGGCCGGCGGAGGCCAGCGCTCCCGCGCCGATGCCGATGGCGCGACGTCGGGAGGGGTGGTGCGGCTCGGGCGGTGTGGAGGCGGCGGGCCTCTCGGACGTGGACGGCGGCGTGGCGGCCATCGGCGGGCTCCCCGTGGTCGGCTGGTGCGGGCTCAGTGCTCGTTCGGTGCTGGCGTGGTGCTGGCGTGGTGCTGCTGCCCCGCCGGCCGGAGGGCGGTCGCGGGGCTCGTCGCGGCCTGTGGTGTGCTGTGACCGGCGCGTCCTGCCCCGGAGGGGCGGCGCGGGTCCGCCCCTCATCGTCCCCCACCGGGAGCCGAGCGGGCGAACCGCCGCGTCCGGACGAGGGTGTGATCTGCGCTCCTCGCGTAACGTTCCCGCGGGGTGAGGGTTTCCCGCAGACCGGCGGCTGACACCACCGCTCACCCGGTCGGGTGACTGACGTCACGCACCGCTCCCCGCTGATCGCAGACCCACCTGGAGGACCCGTGCCCCCGCAGACCCCGCCGCAGACCGCCCCGGAGGCGCTCGAGGACGTCGAGCTGGTGGTGGTCGCCTACCGCAGCCGCGCCCAGGTCGAGCAGATGCTCGCCGGGCTGCCCGCGGACCTCCCCCTCGTCGTCGTCGACAACTCCGACGGCTCGGACGGGCTGCGCGACGTGGTGGAGGGGCGGCCGAACGGGCGGTACCTGGTCGGCGGGGGCGTCGGGTTCGCCCGCGCCGCCACGCGCGGGGCCCTGAGCTCCACCGCCTCGGTGGTGCTGTTCGTCAACCCCGACGTGCGCCCCACCCCCGAGCACCTCGCGGCGGTGGTCGCGGACGTCCGTTCTGACGCCACCCTGGCCGCGAGTGCAGCATGCGTCGTCGACGCCGACGGACCCGAGGCGGGGCAGCCGCAGATCGGCTGCGGCGGGTGGGAGCCCACGCTGACCCGCGTGGCCGTGCACGCCGCCGGCCTGCACAAGCGCCTGCCCACCGCCGGGGTCTACGCCAAGCCGCTGGCGAACGCGCCGCTGCGCGTCGACTGGGTCAGCGGCGGCTGCATGGCGGTGCGCCGCGAGGTCTTCGAGCGCCTGGGCGGGTTCGACACCGACTTCTACGTCTACAACGAGGACATGGCCTTCGGGCGCGCCGCCCGCGCCGCCGGCCTGCGCGAGGTGCTGCGCACCGACGTCCTCGTCCCCGGCGCCAGCGGCGGCTCCGGGGCGCCCAGCCTGGAGATGATGCGGCTGCGCGGGGCGTCGATGGCGCGCTACGTGCGCAAGCACCACGCGCTGGTGCCCGCCCTGGCGATGCGCGCCCTGACCGCCGCCGGCTACGCCGTGCGCGCCGCCGAGCAGGTGGCCAAGGGCGACCGCCGGCGGGCGCGCGAGCACTGGGCGTACGCGGTCGGTGCGGCGACGACGACGGCGACGGTCGGCGGACGGGTCGTCACGCGCGGCTGACGCGCAGGTCAGCGGCGAGGGCCGCTCCGTCAGACGTGTGACGGGCCGCAGCAGGCTCACCCGTCCGCCGGACGTGCGGAGCGGAACTCCCGTCACGGCCCGTTAGCGTGGGCGGCGATTCTCACGTCACACCACGACACACGACGGACACACGACGACAGGCGGGGGCCGCTTCCACCATGAAGATCCTTGTGACGGGCACCGAGGGCTACCTGGGCTGCCTCCTGGCGCCCCTGCTGGTCGAGGACGGCCACGACGTGACGGGGCTGGACACCGGCTACTACAAGCACGGCTGGCTCTACAACGGCGTCACGAGCACCGTGGCGACCATCGCCAAGGACATCCGCGACGTCCAGGTCGAGGACCTGCGCGGCTTCGACGCCGTGGTCCACATGGCCGAGCTGAGCAACGACCCCCTGGGCGACCTGCTGGGCGAGGTGACCTACGAGGTCAACCACAAGGGCTCCGTGCGCCTGGCGACGGTGGCCAAGGAGGCCGGCGTCGGCCGGTTCGTCTACATGTCCAGCTGCTCGGTGTACGGCGTCGCCGAGGGCACCGTCGACGAGACCAGCCCGGTCAACCCCCAGACCGCGTACGCGATCTGCAAGGCGCGCGTCGAGCGCGACGTCGCCCCGCTGGCCGACGAGACCTTCGCCCCGACCTTCCTGCGCAACGCCACCGCCTTCGGCGCCAGCCCTCGCATGCGCTTCGACATCGTGCTCAACAACCTCGCCGGCCTGGCGTGGACCACGGGCAAGATCGCCATGAACAGCGACGGCACCCCCTGGCGCCCGCTGGTGCACGGCCTGGACATCGCCCAGGCGATCCGCCGGGTGCTCACCGCACCGGTCGAGGCCGTCCGCGGCGAGGTGCTCAACGTCGGCTCGGAGGAGCAGAACTACCAGGTCCGCGACATCGCCGAGAAGGTCGCGGCGGCGTTCCCGGGCTGCGAGCTGAGCTTCGGTCCGGCGAGCGCGGACAACCGCTCCTACAAGGTGAACTTCGACAAGATCAAGAAGGTCCTGCCCGACTTCGAGTGCCAGTGGGACGCCGCCCGCGGCGCCCAGCAGCTGCACGACGTCTTCGAGGCGATCCAGCTGGACGAGGCCACCTTCAACGGCCGCGGCCACACCCGCCTCAAGCAGCTCGAGCACCTGCTGAGCACCGGCCAGATCGACGCCGAGCTGTTCTGGACCAGCAAGTGAGGATAGAGACGACGCCCATCCAGGGCGTCGCCATCATCCGCATCGAGCCGCACACCGACGAGCGGGGGTTCTTCGCCCGCTCCTTCGACAAGGCGGCCTTCGCCGAGGCCGGGCTCGACACCGAGCTCGTGCAGGCGAACATCTCCTTCAACGAGCGGGCCGGCACGCTGCGCGGCATGCACTACCAGCTGCCCGTGGCCCCCGAGGCCAAGCTCGTCCGGTGCACCCGAGGGGCGCTGCTGGACCAGATCGTGGACGTCCGCCCGGACTCCCCCACGTACCTGCAGCACGTCTCGGTGGAGCTGACCGCTGACAACCACGTGGCGCTGTACGTGCCGCCGATGTTCGCCCACGGGTTCATCACCCTCGTGGACGAGACCGAGGCCACCTACAACGTCTCCGCGCCCTACACCCCGGGCGTCGAGCGCGGCCTGCGCCACGACGACCCCGACCTCGGCCTGTCGTGGCCGGTGCCGGTGGCCGTCATCTCCGACAAGGACGCCTCCTGGCCCCTGCTGGCCGAGAACGGCGGAAAGGCCCCTTCGTGATCATCACTGACAGCGCCCTGGCGAAGCGGCAGCGCGAGGGCCGGCCCATCCGGGTCGGCATGGTCGGCGCCGGCTTCCAGGGGCGGGGTCTGGCCAACCAGATCATCAACAGCACCCCGGGCATGGAGCTGGTGGCGGTCGCCAACCGCACCGAGGCCAAGGGACTGCGCGCCTACGAGGAGGCGGGGGTCGCCGCGAAGGTGGTGGACTCGCGGGCCGAGCTGGAGCGCAGCATCCGCGAGGGCACCCCCGCCGTCGTCGCCGACGCCCTCGAGCTGGTCGCGGCCGACGGCGTGGACTGCGTGGTCGACGTGACCGGCGCTGTCGAGCACGGCGCCCGGGTGACGATGGCCGCGCTGGAGGCCGGCACGCCCGTCGTGACGATGAACGCCGAGCTCGACGCCACCGTCGGACCGGAGATCGCCCGTCGCTTCGCCGCCGCGGGCGTGATGTTCACCGGCGCCGACGGCGACCAGCCCGGCGTGACGGTCAACCTGCTGCGCTTCGTGCGCGGCATCGGCCTGACGCCGCTGGTGGCGGGCAACATCAAGGGCCTGCAGGACCCGTACCGCACGCCCACCACCCAGCAGGGCTTCGCCGAGAAGTGGGGCCAGGACCCCTGGATGGTCACGAGCTTCGCCGACGGCACGAAGATCTCCTTCGAGCAGGCCATCGTCGCCAACGCGTGGGGCATGACCGTGCCGAAGCGCGGCATGAACGGCTGGGACCACCGCGGCCACGTCGACGAGCTGACGTCGCACTACGACGTCGAGGAGCTCAAGGCCAAGGGCGGCGTCGTCGACTACGTCGTCGGCTCGAAGCCCGGCCCCGGCGTCTACGTGCTCGCCACCCACGACGACCCGAAGCAGCAGCACTACCTCAACCTCTACAAGCTGGGCGAGGGACCGCTGTACTCCTTCTACACGCCGTACCACCTGTGCCACTTCGAGGTGCCCACCACGGTGGTCCGCGCCGTCGACTTCGACGACGCCGCCCTCGTGGCCGCCGGCGACCTGAAGGTGGAGGTGCTCACCACGGCCAAGACCGACCTCGCCGCGGGGACCACCATCGACGGCCTGGGCGGGTACCACGTGTACGGGGAGGCCGAGGACGCCGCCACCGCCCGCGAGCAGCGGCTGCTGCCGCTGGGCCTGGCACCCGGCTGCACCCTGAAGGTCGACGTCCCGAAGGACGCCGTCATCACCTACGACATGGTCGAGGTGCCCTCGGGGCGCCTGGTGGACGAGCTGCGCGCCGCGCAGGACGCCCGCCTCGCCCCGCTGGGCTGAAGGTCCTCACCCGTCCGGGCGCCGGACCGCACCCCCGTGCGGTCCGGCGCCCTGTGCGTGCACCACGATGATCCCCGTGAGTGACGCCGCCGGGGCGGCGCCCCGTCCCCCTCGCACGCTGATGGTGGCCGACGCGCTGTTCCGCACCGGTGCCACGCGCGTCGTGCTGTCCCTGCTCGAGCGCTGGGGACCCGGCTGCGCGCAGCTGGCGGTCCTGCAGGCCCCCGAAGGCGCTTCCCTGCTCGCCCCCGGCCCCCACGTCCTCGTGCTCCACCTGGCCGGGGCCGGCCAGAGGATGCGGGCCAGCGCCGTGCCGTCGCTGGTGCGGCTGGTCCGCCTGGCCCGCCGGCACGAGGTGGTGCTGGCCACCTCCGAGATCGGTCCCGGGGTGGTGCTGGCCTGGCTGGCGGCGCGCCTGGCGCGGCGGCCGTTCGTGGTGTCGGTGCACGCTGACCTCGAGGACGCCCTCAGCGAGTGGGTCCCCGCGCCGGCGCGCCCGCTGCTGCGGCTGGTGCACCGCCGCGCCGACGCCGCGGTGTGCATCGACGCGGGCGTCGTCGCTCCCGTGCTGGCCAACGGCCTGCCACCGCAGCGGCTGCACGTCGTCCGCAACGGCGTGGACCTGGCGGCGGTGCGCGCGGCCGCCGCGGCGCCCGCGCTGCTCCCCTCCCCCCACCAGGACGACGACGGCGACGCGGCCGGCCGGCGGGTGCCCGTGGTCGTGGCCACGGGGCGCCTGGCGCCGCAGAAGGGCTACGACCTGCTGCTGCGCGCCCACGCTGACGTGGTGCGCCGGGTCCCGCACCGGCTGCGCGTGCTCAACGACGGTCCGGAGCGCGCGGCGCTGCTGGCGCTGGCCGAGCAGCTGGGGGTGGTGGAGTCGGTGTCGTTCGAAGGCGCCGTGGACTCCCCGCTGCCCGAGGTGGCCCGCGCGGACCTGTTCTGCCTCCCGTCCCGGCACGAGGGGCTGCCGCTGGCGCTCATCGAGGCCGTCGCGCTGGGCGTGCCGTGCCTGGCCTCCGAGAGCAGCGCCGGGGTGCGCGAGGTCCTCGACGGCGGGCGCTCCGGGGAGCTGGTGCCGGTGGGGGACGTGCCCGCGCTCGCCGCCGCCCTCGAGGCGCACCTGCGAGACCCGGCACCGCTGGCTGCGAAGGCCGCCGCGGGCCTGCGGCACGTGGAGCAGTTCGACGTCGGGGTCATGGCCGAGGGGTGGGCGCGCGCCCTCAGCAGCGCCACCACCGCCGGGAGGACCTCCGGGACCCGCGGTCCTGGCGGCGGGTGACGCCGTCCGACACGCCCCGTCTGCCCGTTCTGTCCCCCCTGGGGGATGATCGACGGGTGACACCCCGCCCAGCCTCCACTTCCGCCTCCGCCTCTGCCTCGAGCCACGGGGCCGACGTCGGGTCCGGCGCCGGAGCGGGCCGCGCGCCGGGGCGGCGCGCGCTGCTCGCGGGAGCGGCGTCCGCGGTGGGCGGTGCGCTGGTGGGCGCCCAGGTGGCCGCTGCCGCGCCGACGCAGGCAGCGCGCCGCGCACGCACCACCGCGGTGAGCGCCGCGCGACCCGTCACTGCGACCCCGGCGTCGCTGCTCCAGACCTCGGCGAGCGGCCTGCCGTTCATGCTGGGCGCCGCCGGGGACGGCGTGGCCTCGGGCGAGTACGAGCGCCAGCTCGGCCGACGGCTCGACCTCACGGCCACGTGGGCGGACAGCACCTGGGCCAGCACCCACCTGCCGGTGCTGCAGGCCGGCGGCGAGCTGGCGGGGTGGACTCGGGCGCTGGACGTCTCGCTCGGCGCCTTCGGAGCGGGGACCACGTGGGCACAGGCCGCGGACGGCGCCTGCGACGAGGCGTGGACCACCTCGCTGACCCTGCTCGCCCGCCTGCGCGCCGGTGCCACCGGCACCACCTTCATCCGCTTCGCCCACGAGATGAACGGCAACTGGTACCCCTGGAGCGTCGCGCCCGACCAGGTCGGCGACTTCCAGCGCGGCTGGCAGCGCTACCGGGCGCTGCAGCAGCGGCTGTTCCCGGCCGCCAGGCTCGTCTTCTCCCTCAACCACAACACCGTGGGTCTGGACGCCGACAGCTCCGTGCTCCACCCGGGTTCCGGGCAGGCCGACGTGCTCGGCGTCGGCTACTACAACCGCTACCCCTACCTCGCCACCGCCGCGGACTTCGCCGGGTGGCTGCCCGCGCGCGACCGCTGGGGAGGTCCCGCCGGGCTCGACGCCTTCCGGGCCCTGGCTGCCACCTGGGGGCTCCCGCTGGCGGTGCCGGAGTGGTCGCTGTGCGCCGACGGCTCCGGCGGTGACGCCCCCGAGTTCGTCACCGCCCTGCACGACTGGCTGACCACCCACGCGGGGGCGGGAGCGGGTCAGGTGCTCTACGCGTGCCAGTTCAACGTGAGCTCCGGCTTCGGGGGCGCCTTCACGCTCCTGCCGCCGGGAGAGCTGCCCCGGGCCTCGGCGGAGTACCGCCGCTGCTTCGGAGCCTGAGCCCGGCCACCCCGACAGCACCGACGCCAGCACGGACGACAGCGCCCGGCCGCCCCTCGGGGGGGCGGCCGGGCGTCGTCATCATCAGCGTCGGTGGACGAGCGCCGTCAGGTGGAGACGAGGTGGCGCTGCTCGGCCCACTCCAGCACGGAGGCCGCCTCGGCGGCCCAGTCGTGGTTGGGCGGCAGCAGCTCCACCTCCATGTGCGCGACGAGGTTGAGGTCCACCGCCATGAGCGTGCGGCGGTTCTCCGGGCGCCGGTGGGAGCGCAGGTTGCTCGCCGCGAGGAACGGCGCCAGGTACACGCGCCGGAGCTTGCGGAAGAGGCTGCCCTCCCCGCGCAGCAGCAGGGTGCGGCCGAGGTCGCTCCACAGGTGCGTCTCGTAGCCCTGGACGTTGTGGAACATGTCGTGGTCGCGGTACATGCTCCGGTGCGGGACCATCGCCAGCCGGAAGATGCCGACGTCCTGCGCGAGGGCGTTCGCCCGCACCGCGAAGGTGCTGGCGGTGGAGTCGATGCGCTGCCAGCGACGGCCACCGACCCACTCCTCGCGGTCGGTCCAGCCGCGCGGGCGCGGCTGGTCCAGCCCCGGCGGCAGGTACCAGGAGTTCTCCGTGACGCCGTAGAGGGCGAAGTAGTCGACGTCGGGCAGCGCCGAGGCGGCCTCCACGAGCGCCGCGAGCGACCCCTCGGTGTAGAGGTAGTCGTCCTCGGCGAGCCAGACGAGGTCGTCACCCCAGGTAGCAGCCAGCTTGAGCATGGTCATCCACGAGCCCTGCATGTTCGTCGGGCCGATGCTCACGATCTCGCCGCGGCCGCGCATGAGCGCCAGGCGCTCCTCGGGGATCGGGCCGTTGTTCATGAACACCACGTCGGCCTCGACCTGGTCGAGCGCGCGCAGGAAGGACAGCAGCGACGTCGTCTTGGAGTAGTACGCCGGGCGGTTCTTGAGGTTGTCGCCGCCGTAGGAGCGGTAGACGACCCGCAGGCGGCCCGTGCTGCCGCCGCGGACCTGCGCGAGGGTCGCGGTGTGCTCCCAGCCGCCCTCCGGGACGCTCATGCGAAGAACGACCGCACGCCGTCGACCACGCGGTCGATGGTGGCGGGGTCCATGTAGGGGTGCAGCGGCAGGGTGAGCACCTGGCTGGTGGCCAGGTCCGTCACCGGCAGCGGGCCGCGGCGGGAGTCCGCGTAGAACGAGAACTCGTGAGCGCCGAGGAAGTGGATGCCGGAGCCGATGCCGCGCGCCTTGAGGTGGGCGATGAGGTCCTGGCGGCGTGAGCCGTCGCGCAGCCGGATGACGTAGATGTAGGGCGCGACGCCCTCCCAGTCCGTGTCGAACAGCTGCAGGTGGCCGGCCTCGGCGAGGTCGGCGAACGCGGCGTCGAAGGCCTGGCAGTAGCTGCGGCGGTTGGAGATGAACTCGTCCACCAGCGCCAGCTGGGCCAGCCCGATGGAGGCGGGCACCGAGCCGAGGTGGCAGCGGAAGCCCTGACGCACCACGTCGAACTCCCAGTTGCGCTGGTTCTTGTAGCGCGCGTCGGTGTCGGCGTCGATGCCCAGGTGGCGCAGCTCGTGCAGGGCCTGCACGTCGGCGGGGTCCCGGGTGATGATCGCGCCGCCCTCGAGGGTGGTGATGGTCTTCACCGGGCCGAAGCTGAAGCAGGTGATGTCGCCGAAGGAGCCGACGGGCCGCCCGTCCGAGGTGGTGCCGAAGGCGTGCGCGGCGTCCTCGATGACGCGCAGGCCGTGCTCGTCGGCGATCTCGAGGAGCTCGTCCAGCTGGCAGGGCAGCCCGAGGTAGTCCACCGCGAGGATCGCCTTCGTGTTCTCGGTGATCGCCTCGCGGACGCGCTGCGGGTCGAGGCAGAGGCGGCGGTCCTCGACGTCGGCGAACACGACGGACGCGCCGGTGCGGCTCATGGCCTGGTGGCCGGCGACGTACGTGAACGACGGTGCGATGACCTCGTCACCGGGGCCCAGGCCGATGAGCTGCCCGGCCAGGTGGAGCGCCTCGGTGCAGGAGTTCGTGGAGACCGCGCGGCGGCCGCTCCCGCCGAGGTGGAGGAAGGACTCCAGGCCCAGCTCGAAGTCCTGGCTGAGCTTGCCCATGCCGAGCCAGCCCACCTCCAGGGCGGAACGCGCGGCCTCCTGCACCTCGGCCCCGAGGTAGGGGCGGTAGACCGGCACCGGCTCGTCGGAGCCCAGCGCCGGGTAGCGCAGGTCGTTGAGCGTGGCCACGCCCAGGCCCGACGCAGCGTCCTGGTCTGCGCCCAGGGTCTTGTCCAGGCTGCTGTCGAGGCTGGTGTCGGTGCTCATCGGTCTCCTTCTCCCCCGCGCAGGCTTCCCTGCTGCTCGTCGCTGACGGTAGTCACTCCTGCTGGGTCGTGGCTGGGCGAGGCGGGCCGTCCGAGGGACGTCCCGTGCTCAGCTCCCCCCGTCTGGCGGACAGCGGCGGCCTCGCCCACACCTCGGTCGGCCGCACCGGCCCCCACGAGGGCCACGCCCCCGGCCACCACCCGGAGGCGCAGCTCGGCCAGCACGGCCGCGAGCGCGAGCAGCGCCCCGGCCATCTCCGAGCCCTCCTCGACGGCGTTGAGGAGGATGTACGAGACGGGCTGCGGAGCGGTCAGCTCGGCGCTGCCGGGCAGGTCGACGAGGAAGAGGCTCGTCACGTACTCCATGACGATGGCGCCGAAGAGGTAGACGACCCCGGCCAGGACCAGCCGGGTGCGCAGGCGCGGCGGCAGCGCACGCGCCAGGCGCAGCGCCAGCACGCCGCCGGCGAGCGCCAGCAGCACCCCCGGCACGAGCCACGCGAAGTTGTGCAGGCCGAGGGTCGCGTGCAGCCGGTCGGCGATGAGCGCGAGCGACTCGTGCAGCTCGCACGCCTCGTCCAGCCCGAGGTAGCCGGCCACCGCGGCCAGCAGCACCACCGGCCAGGCGCGCTCGCCGCGCGAGCGTCGCTCACCGGCCAGGAAGAGGAACCCGAGGCCGACGAGGGCCAGCAGCGCGGCGCTGAAGGTGGCGGGCAGGTTGGCCTCGCCGTCGAGGTCGGTCTGCCGCTTGGCCTCGTCGAGCCAGGCCAGCGGCAGCGCCGCGTCCGACTGGACCGCCTCCACGGCGATCCGGACCGTCGGCCCGACGACCACCAGCACGAGCGCGACCACCGCCAGCACCTTCACCAGCGGCGTGAGGCGGAGCAGGTCCCCCTCGGACCAGACCCGGCCGCGCCGCCGCCCCGCTCCCGGTTCCGCCCGACCACGCTGCGCGCTCCTCGTGAGGACCACGGCCCACCACCCTTCCGACGCGGGTGCGTGCCCGCGCTCCAGATCCCCCCGCGTCACGGCTGCACCGCCGGACCGCAGCACCCGCGCCAGGTGGGACCGGCGGGGGTGATCGCAGGATCATGCCCCTCGGCAACGGAACCGCCCAGTCCACCCGGCGAGGAGCAGGCCCACCGGAGCGGCGGGATCCCCCGTGCGGCCCAGCGCGCGGTGCAGCGGTCTAGGCCGCCACGCGGGCCTGCGCGGCCAGGACGGGACGGTCCGGGTCCAGGTCGACCACGAGGCCGTGCGGCGCGGCGGTCACGCGCAGCGCCAGCAGCACGGCCCGCAGGGCGAGCAGCGCCCCGACCATCTCCAGCCCCTCCTCGACGGCGTTGAGCAGCACGTACGCGGTGCTCTGCACGGGCTCAAGGCCACCGGGCGGCGCGGGGCGGAACATCCCACCCGTGACGGTCTCCACCACCAGGGCGCCGAGCAGGTACACCGCCCCGGCCACCACGAGGCGCCAGCGCAGCCGCGGCGCCATCCGGCGCGCCACCAGCAGCAGCCCCGCCCCCACCACCGCGGCGACGACGACGCCGGGCACCACCCACGAGAAGCGCAGGCCGGCGTCGACGCCGAGGAGGTCGGCGAGCAGCGCCAGCTGCTCGTGCAGCGAGGCCAGCTCGTCCACCGAGAGCAGCGCCGCGACGGCCGCGGGGACCGCCAGCGGCCAGGCCCGCAGGCCGCGGGCCCGCACCAGCGCGGCCGCCACCGCCAGCCCAGCCGCCGTGGCGGCCAGCAGCGCCGCCGAGAAGTACGTGGGGAGGTTGCCCTCCTCGTCGAGGTCGACCAGCCGGGCGGCCTCGGTCAGCCACGCCTGCGGCAGGTCGGGGCGGCCGGCGACGCCGTCCACCGCCAGGCGCACCAGGGGCCCCACGACCACGAGCACGGCCAGGACCACCGCCAGCGGGCGCACCAGCCGTGCCGGCCTCCGCCACGCCGGCGGTCGCCCCCGCAGGTCGGGGGCAGCGCCGCCACCCGCGCCCTCCCGGACCGCGGAGTCCTCCGCGACCCGAGCGCTCGACGTCCTGGACCGTGCGGCCATGCGGACCGCCCCCCTCGCTCCGGCGGAGGGCGCCCCTCTGGACCCCCCGCAGCGGCCATGGTGACCGCTGCGGGGCCGTCAGGTGAACAGGGAGTGGCTCGGTGCTCCGCGGGACGCCGTGGCCTCACCCGGGCGAGCGGCTGTCGTGCACGGAGGGTGACGACGACTCACCACGAGGACGGTGGGGTCAGCGGCGCACGCCCACCCGCCGCAGCAGGCGCTTGGCGGTGTCCTTGGCGGCGCGCTGCGCCGACGGGCGGGGACGCTGGTCCCACAGGCGCGTGAAGAGCACGTCCTGGTCGACCCCGTCGGCCGCCCTCGCCTCCGCGAGCGCGGCGCCGAACGGCTCGCGCATCTCCGAGGGCCAGTAGTGGACGACCGCGTCGCGGGACTCGGACACCGTGGTGCGCGCGGCCAGGCCCACCGCGAACGCCAGCTGCTCGGAGGTGTGGGAGTGGTCGCCGAAGCCGTGCTCCAGCAGCTGGTCGGTCAGGAGCGCGACCTCCGCGCAGACCACGGCGTCGGCCGGGTCGAGCCCGATGACACCGGCGTTCCAGGAGTCGCGGTCCGGCGGGAACACCCACGCCCGGCCGGAGGTGTCGACGGGCTGGTACCGCTGGAGCACGTGCTCCAGCGCGGCGACCTCCGGGGCCGGCGGGCGCCCCTCCCGCAGGTGCATGACGCTGCGGCCCGGGCCGATGCGGTCGAAGACCACCGACGGCGAGCGACGCCACCAGGTGTCGCCGTCCACGTAGAGGCAGCGTCCCCCCTCGGAGCGCTCGAGCGCTGCGCGCAGCACCTCGATCTTGGAGCGCCACACGTAGCGGTGCGGGCCCATCCAGGCGTCCACCTGCTCGGGGGCCACCTCGACCACCTCGACGGGGAGGTCCTTCCACAGCCGAGGGGTGTCGGTCCACACGTCGATCTGCCACCGGCGGCCCCCGGAGGTCTCCAGGTGGCGGGCCGCCGTCTGCACCGAGAAGCGCACTTCGTCGACGTGGCGCCCCTGGCCGAAGCTGATGTACACGAGGTGATCCACGCGCCCATCCTCACCCGGTCACATGACGGCCAGGCAAACCCGCAGGCCAGGGCACGGGCGAACGGGTGGCGGCCTCGCCGCCACCCGCCCGCCCGTGCGCGCGCGGTCAGCTGCTGGCGGCGCCGGCCCCCACCGGCTGCTCCGCCGGGAGCACCGCGTCGAGCAGGGCCGTGGCCCACTCCAGCACCGCCCGGTCGCGCAGCGGCTGCCCGCCCACGCGCGCCGTCATCGGCTGCGGCACCAGCACCGTGCGCAGGGCCGGCTTCACCAGCGTGCCCGGGTAGAGCCGCCGCACCCGCAGCTCCTGGCTCTCCCGCAGCTCCACCGGCGCGAACCTGATGTTCCGGCCCTGCAGCGACACCTCGCTGACCCCCGAGGCCCGGGCGCGCACCCGGAAGCGCGCCACGGCCAGCAGGTTCTCCACCTGCTCGGTCGGCTCGCCGTACCTGTCGACCAGCTCGGCGCGCACGGCGGCGACGTCGTCGTCGGAGGTGGCCGCCGCGAGCTTGCGGTAGGCCTCCAGGCGCAGCCGCTCGTGCGGCACGTAGTCGTGCGGGAGCAGCCCGTCGACCGGGAGCTCGATCTTCGCCTCGGGCAGCCCTTCCTCCTTCGGACCGTCGCGGTACTCCGCCACGGCCTCGCCGACGAGCCGCACGTACAGGTCGAAGCCGACTCCCGCGATGTGCCCGGACTGCTCCCCGCCCAGCAGGTTGCCCGCCCCGCGGATCTCGAGGTCCTTCATGGCCACCTGCATGCCGGCACCGAGGTCGGTGTGGGACGCGATGGTGGCCAGCCTGTCGTGCGCGGTCTCCGTGAGCGGCTTCTCCCCCGGGTACATGAAGTACGCGTAGGCGCGCTCGCGGCCGCGGCCCACGCGGCCTCGCAGCTGGTGGAGCTGGCTCAGGCCCAGCAGGTCGGCCCGCTCGAGGATGAGCGTGTTGGCGTTGGAGATGTCCAGGCCGGTCTCGACGATCGTGGTGCACACGAGCACGTCGGAGCGCTTCTCCCAGAAGTCGACGATGACCTCCTCGAGGCGGTGCTCGGGCATCTTCCCGTGCGCCGTGGCGATGCGGGCCTCGGGGACGAGCTCGGCCAGGCGCGCCGCCGCCCTGTCGATCGACTCGACCTTGTTGTGCACGTAGAAGACCTGGCCCTCGCGCAGCAGCTCGCGCCGGATCGCGGCGGCCACCTGCTTCTCCTCGTAGGGCCCCACGTAGGTGAGCACCGGGTGGCGCTCCTCCGGCGGGGTGGCCAGCGTCGACATCTCGCGGATGCCGGTGACGGCCATCTCCAGCGTGCGCGGGATGGGGGTGGCGCTCATCGCGAGCACGTCCACGTTGGTGCGCAGCGTCTTGAGGAGCTCCTTGTGCTCCACGCCGAAGCGCTGCTCCTCGTCGATGATGACCAGGCCGAGGTCCTTGGCGCGGTACTCCCCGCCGAGGAGGCGGTGGGTGCCGATGACCACGTCGACGGTGCCGTCCGCCAGGCCGGCCTTGACCGCCTCGGACTCCTTGGGCGACACGAAGCGGCTCAGGGCCCGGACGGTGACGGGGAACGGGGCGAAGCGCTCGGAGAAGGTCTCCAGGTGCTGCTGCACGAGCAGCGTGGTGGGCACGAGCACCATCACCTGCTTGCCGTCCTGCACGGCCTTGAAGGCCGCGCGCACGGCGATCTCGGTCTTGCCGTAGCCGACGTCACCGCAGATCAGGCGGTCCATGGGCACGACGCGCTCCATGTCGGCCTTGACCTCGTCGATGGTCACCAGCTGGTCGGGCGTCTCCACGAAGGGGAAGGCGTCCTCCAGCTCGCGCTGCCAGGGCGTGTCGCCGGCGAAGGAGTGCCCCTTGGTGGCCATCCGGGCGCTGTAGAGCTTGATGAGGTCACCGGCGATCTCCTTGACCGCCTTGCGCGCCCGCCCCTTGGTCTTGGCCCAGTCGGCGCCGCCCATCTTGTTCAGCGCTGGGGCCTCGCCACCCACGTACCGGGTGACCTGGTCGAGGGTGTCGGTGGGCACGAACAGGCGGTCGCCCGGCTGACCCCGCTTGGAGGGGGCGTACTCGATGACGAGGTACTCGCGGGTGGCGCCCTGCAGCGTGCGCTGCACCATCTCCACGTAGCGGCCCACCCCGTGCTGCTCGTGCACCACGAAGTCGCCGGTCTTGAGCTGCAGCGGGTCGACGGCGTTGCGCCGCTGCCGCGAGGGCATCCGCTTGGCGTCCTTCGCCGACATCGGCCCCGACGTGCCCAGCACGTCGGCCTCGGTGAGCACCGCGAGCTTGAGGCCGGGAGCCACGAACCCGTGGCCCAGGCTCGCCGTGGTCACCCGCACCACGCTGGGATCGGGCACCTCGTCGACCTCGTCCGCGCGGGCGGCGGGCACGTCGGCGTCGCGCAGCACCTCGGCGAGGCGGTCCGCCGAGCCGTGGCCGGCAGCGGTGGCCACCAGGCGCCACCCGTCGCTGACGAGGCCGCGCAGGTCGGCCAGGGCCCGCGGCACGTCGCCGGCGTAGCCCTCCACCTCACGGGCCCCGACGGTGACCACGACGGCGCTGTCCCCGCCGTCGAAGGTGGCGGTCTCCTCGTCGGCGGTGAACGAGCTCAGCGACCACCAGGGGCGGCCGGTGGTCAGCGCGTGAGCGCGGGTGGCCGCGAAGGTGGTGTAGCTGGCCCGGTCCAGCCCCAGGTCGACGGGCACCTGCCCGCCGGAGGCCGCGTTGGCCCAGGCCGCGGCGAGGAACTCCTCGGAGGTGGCCACGAGGTCGTGGGCGCGGCTGCGGACCCGCTCGGGGTCGAGGACGACGACGTGCGTGCCGGCGGGCAGCACGTCCAGGAGGGGCTGCATGCCGTCGACGAGGGCGGGGGCCAGCGACTCCATGCCCTCCACCGCGACGCCGCCGGCGATCTTGTCGAGCATCTCCGCCGCGCCCGGGAGCTGCTCCTTGAGCGCCGCCGCGCGGCGGCGGACCTCGTCGGTGAGCAGCAGCTCGCGGCACGGCGGCGCCCACAGGCCCTCGGGCACCACCTCCAGGGAGCGCTGGTCGGCCACGGAGAAGGCGCGGACCTCCTCCACCTCGTCGCCGAAGAGCTCGACCCGCAGGGGGTGGTCCGACGTCGGCGGGAAGACGTCGAGGATGCCGCCGCGCACGGCGACGTCACCGCGGCGCTCCACCATCTCGGTGCGGGTGTACGCCGCGGCGGCGAGGTCGGCCACCACCTGCTCCAGGTCCACCACGTCGCCCGCGCGCAGCTGCACCGGGCGCAGGTCCCCCAGGCCCGCCACCAGCGGCTGCAGCACCGCCCGGACAGGGGCGACGACCACGCGGACCGGCCCGTCCTCGCCGCCCAGCGAACCCGGGTGGGCGAGCCGGCGCAGGACGGCGAGGCGGCGGCCCACCGTGTCCGAGCGCGGCGAGAGGCGCTCGTGCGGCAGCGTCTCCCAGCTGGGGAACTCCACCACCGACGTCGGTTCCAGGAAGCAGCGCAGCGCGGCGGCCAGGTCCTCGCACTGGCGGCCGGTGGCGGTCACGGCGAGCACGGTGCGCCCGGCACCGCCGCTCTCCTGCGGCCCGGCGAGGGCCGCGAGCAGCGCGGGGCGGACGCCGGCCGGGACGGCGGCGTCGAGCAGCGGGACGTCGCCGGAGCGGGCGTTCGCGACGGCGAGGGAGAACCCGCGGTCGGGCAGCAGGGCGGAGACGATCCCAGTCAGCGGCACGAGCACCCAGGGTAGGTCGCGGCGCTGACACCTGCCGACAGCCGCCGCCTCCCGCCCCGCGCCGGTCGCGGGCCGGGCGCAGGTCCTGTGGGGCTCACCACTGCCTCCGCTTCCCTCCGGCGGACGCACAGGGGCTCCGCAGGTAGGTTCGAGGCGATGCGTCCCGCCGAGCACCAGCCCGGGCAGGGGCGTGGCAGCGCCGCCCCGTCCGCGCCGCCCCCCTCCGTCGACCCGACCGGCTGGGGCGCCCTCGCCCGCCGCGGCGGGCGCCGCGCGCTGCGCACCGCCTCCGCGCTGCGCGCGAGAGCCCGCCTGGCGGCCGTGCCCCTGGGCCGCTACGCGCCCCGCTCCGCCCTGCGGGTGCCCGAGCAGCGGGTGGAGCGCGCCGCCTGTCCGGCCGTGGACGCACACAACCACCTGGGGCTGTGGCTCAACGACGGCGCGCGGTGGATGGCGCCCGACGTGCGCGCGCTGCTCGCGTCCATGGACGCCACCGGCGTGGAGGCCGTGGTGAACCTCGACGGCCGCTGGGGCGCCGAGCTGGAGGCCAACCTCGACAGGTACGACCGCGCCCACCCAGGCCGGTTCGCCACCTTCTGCCACGTCGACCTCGCCGCCGCCCTGGCCGAGCCGGCCCGGGCCGGTGCCCGGCTGGTCGCGCAGCTCGAGGCCGGGGCCGCCGCCGGGGCCGCGGGCCTGAAGGTCTGGAAGGACCTCGGCCTGTCCCTGCGCGACGGCTCCGGCGCCCGGGTGCTCCCCGACGACGAGCGCCTCGCGCCGCTGTGGGAGCGCGCCGGGCAGCTGGGCCTGCCCGTCCTGGTGCACGTGGCGGACCCGGTGGCCTTCTTCGACCCCGTCGACCGGCACAACGAGCGGTTGGAGGAGCTGCTGGCCCACCCGGACTGGGCCCTGCACGGCACGGGGGCGCCGAGCCACGCCCGCCTCCTGCGGGCCCTGGACGCCCTGGTGGGGGCGCACTCGGGCACGCGCTTCATCGCCGCCCACCTGGCCAGCTCCGCGGAGGACCTCGCGGCCGCCTCAGCCCTGCTCGACGCCCACCCGAACCTCGCCGTGGACCTGTCCGGGCGGCTGGCCGAGCTGGGCCGCCAGCCGCGCGCCGCGGCGCGGCTGCTGCGCCGCCACGCGGGCCGGGTGCTGTGGGGCAGCGACTCGTTCGGGTTCGACGTGGAGGAGGTCCGCACGTGGTTCCGCCTGCTCGAGACCGACGACGAGCACTTCCCCTACTCCCCGGCGCCGGTCCCGCCGCAGGGCCGCTGGGCGGTCTCGGGCCTGGACCTGCGCGCCGCGGACGAGCAGGCGCTGCGCGCCGCGTACGCGGGGGCGGCGCGGGCGTGGGTCCCGGCGCTGGGCCGATGAGCCGTCGGACGGCGGTGCTCCTCGTGGAGGCGCACCTGGAGGAGAGCGGCGGCGTGCGCGTCACCCACGAGCTGGTGCGCCGCCTCCCCGGCGAGGGTCTGCCCGCCCGGCTGTTCGTGCTCCAGCGCACCCCGCCCGGTCACCCGGTGCTCGTGCCCGCCCCGTCCGTGGACGTGGTGCACGGGTCCTCGCGGCCCCGCCAGCTGCGCTGGACGCTGCTGCCGGGGCTCGTGCGGCTGGTCCGCGAGGCGCGCCGCTGCGACGTCGTGGTGTCGGGCAGCGAGATCGGCTACGGCTTCCTGTCCGCGTGGCTGGCGGCCCGCCTGGCGGGCCGCCCGTTCGCCGTGGTGGTGCAGAGCCAGCTGTCCCAGGCGCTGCACGAGTGGGTGCCGCGGCGCCTGCACCGCCTCACGCGGTGGGTGCACAGCCGCAGCGACCTGGCGCTGTGCGTCTCGGCGGGGCTGGTGCCCTCGGTGGTGGCCGCGGGGCTGCCCGAGTCCCGCACCGCCGTGGTCCCGGTGGGCGTCGACGTCGAGGCGGTCCGCCGGGCCGCCCTGAGCCCTCCCGGCGACGCCGTGGCCTCGGCCCTCGACGACGGCCCGCTCGTGGTGGCCGCGGGGCGGCTGTCGTCGTCCAAGGGCTTCGACGTGCTCCTGAGGGCCTGGGCGCAGGCCCGGGAGAGCTCACCCGCGGTGCGCCCGCAGCGGCTGCTGCTGCTCGGCGAGGGTGCCGAGCGGGAGCACCTCGAGGCCCTCGTCGACCAGCTGGGGCTGGGCGGGTCGGTGCGCCTGCCGGGCTTCAGCACGGACCTGCAGGCGGCCCTCGCGGGCGCGGAGCTGTTCGTCCTGTCCTCGCGGTACGAGGGGATGGGCAGCTTCGTGCTGCTGGAGGCCATGGCCCACGGCACGCCCGTGGTGGCCACCGACTGCCCGTCGGGCCCCAGGGAGCTGCTGCGCGACGGCGAGCTGGGGGCGCTGGTCCCGGTGGAGGACGTCGAGGCGCTCGCCCGCGCCCTCGCCGCGCACGCCGAGGACCCGTCGCGGCTGCGCGCCACAGCCGAGCAGCGCCGACGGCGCGCCGAGGAGTTCGCGCCGCAGCGGTGGGTGGCCGCTGCGGCGCGCGAGCTGGCGCCCCTGGTGGGGCCGGTCAGGCGGGAGCGAGACCCGCAGCCGGTCCGCCGCTGACCTCGGGACGCACCGGGGCGGCCTCCGGCAGGACCGGCAGCGAGCCCGGCAGGGCGCGCGCCGCCGCCGGGACGTCACCGGGCGCCGGGGGCGTCGCGCCGGAGATGAGGTCCGCGGCCTTCTCGGCCAGCACCATGACCGGCGCGTAGCTGTTGCCGTTGGGCATCACCGGGATCGCGGAGGCGTCCACCACCCGCAGGCCCTCGATCCCGTGCACCTGCAGCGTGGTGGGGTCGAGCACCGCGCCGTCGTCGACGCCCATCCGGGCCGTCGAGGTGGGGTGCAGACCGGTGCGGGCGGTGCGCTGCACGAAGGCCAGCAGCTCCTCGTCGGTCACCACGTGCGTGCCGGGGACCACCTCGCCACCGTCGTACGGTGCGAAGGCCGGCTGCGACAGCACGTCGCGCACGGTGCGCAGCACGCGCACCCACGCCTCCCGGTCGCTCTCGGTGGACAGGTAGTTGTTGACGATGACCGGCGCGGCCGAGGGGTCGGTCGAGCGCAGCGAGACCCGGCCGCGGGAGGTGACGCGGCCGGGGTAGGCGTACAGCTGGTAGCCGTGGCCGTCGACCACGGGCATGCCGGCCACCGGCCAGACCAGGCTGGAGAAGAACACCGTCGCCTCGGGCACCACCTGCTCGGGGCTCGTCCGCAGGAAGCCGCCGGCCTCGATGTGGGTGCTGGCCCCGGGCCCGGTGCCCAGCGCCACCCACTGCGCCGCAGCCGCCAGGAGGTTCGGCTTGTGCTTGATGCTGGCCATGCTCACGGGCTGGCTGCAGCGGTGCTGGACGAAGGCGCCCAGGTGGTCCTGCAGGTCGCGGCCCACGCCCGGGAGGTGGTGGACGGCGTCGACACCTGCCGCGGCGAGCTCGTCCCGGTCGCCGATGCCGGACAGCTGCAGGAGCTTCGGGGTCTCGAAGGCGCCCGCGGCGAGCACCACCTCACCGGCGCGCACCTCCTGCTCCGGGCCGGCGGCTCCCGAGGCGTCGAGCACGCGGTAGCGCACCCCGACGGCGCGGCCACCCTCGACGACGACGCGGGTGACCAGCGCTCGGGTCTGCACGCGCAGCGCCCCGCGGCCGGTGCGTCCGTGCAGGTGGGGGGTCAGGTAGGCGTCCGCGGCAGTGACGCGCCGACCGCGGTGGGCGGCCTTCTCGAAGCGGCCGACGCCGTCCTGCACGTCGTTGGGGTCGGTGGCCACCGGGTGGCCCGCCTGGCGGGCGGCCTCGAAGAACGCCTGGTGCAGCGGGCTGTCGGCGGGATCCGGCGTGAGCACGTGCGCTCCGGCGCGGCCGCGGCTCGGGCCGGCCGCGGGCGTCAGCGCCGCCTCGACGCGCTGGAAGTAGGGCAGCAGGTGGGCGTAGTCCCAGCCCTGCTCACCGGTGAAGGCTGCCCAGCCGTCGTAGTCGGCGGCGTGACCCCGCTGGTAGAGCATGCCGTTGATGGCGCTGGAGCCGCCCAGCACCTTGCCGCGCGGCAGCACGATCTTGCGGCGGAAGAGCCAGGGCTCCTCCTCGCTGGTGTACTTCCAGTCGTAGCGGGGGTCGCCGACGGCGCGGTACATGCCCAGCGGCATGCGCACCTCGACGTCCCACGGGTGGACGGGAGCTCCGGCCTCGAGCACCAGCACCGACCCGGCGCCGCGCTCGACCAGCCGGCCGGCCACCACGCTGCCCGCGGAACCGCCCCCCACGACGACGACGTCGACGTGCTCGGTGTGAGCGGAGACCCCGCCCCGTCGTGCTCGCGGGATCGCGTGTCCGTGGCCGCGCACAGCGTGCCTCCTCATCCGTGTCAGACGTCCTGGCGCCCGTGGGCGAGCGAGCACCCCCCTGCTCGGTCGATCACGGGCCAACGTAGCGCTGGGCGCAGTGCGAGACCGCGCAGCGCACCCGTGCCCGCCAGCACACCACCCGATCGGGCGGAACTCCACCAAGAGCGGTGAATGACCTGGTCAAGGCTTGGTCAAAAGATGGTCAAGAGATGGTCAAGCCGGGCCCCGGGCCGGCCGGTCAGACCGTCGGGACGACCTGGTGCACCAGGTCCGGGGTCACCTCGGCGATGCTCGCCGCACCCGCCAGGGCCATGACGTGCGCCAGGTCGGAGACGACCTCCGCCACGCACGCCTGCGCCGCCTCGGCGCCCCCCGCGGCCAGCGCCCACAGCACCGGCCGGCCCACGAGCACGCCGTCGGCGCCCAGCGCCAGCGCGGTCAGCACGTCGGTGCCGGTGCGGACGCCGCCGTCCACCAGCACCACCGGGGCGTGGCCCGACGGCAGCGGTCCGGCCTGGCGCACGTGCTCGCGCACGGCGGAGGCCACCTCGGGCAGGGCCAGCGCGCTCGGCACCGACCGGTCCAGCTGGCGCCCGCCGTGGTTGGACACCACCACGCCCGCCGCGCCCGCCTGCAGGCAGGCCACCGCGTCGTCTCCGCGCAGCACGCCCTTGACGAGGACGGGCAGCCCGGAGACCTCCGCGAGCCATCGAATCGTGCTCAGGTCGATGGTCGGGTCCTGCTCGGCGGCGGCGCGCTGCTCGGCCACCGACAGCGCCGCTGCCCCGGCGGCCACGCGCTCGCCGAAGTGCGGAGCCAGGTTGACGAGGAAGTGGTCGTCGGGGACCGACAGGCGGGTGCCGGTCACGCGGCGCTTGCGGCCCACGTAGGGCGTGTCACCGGTGAGCACCAGGGCGCCAGCGCCCGCGGCCACCGCACGCCGCACGAGCGCCTCGGTGAGCGAGCGGTCCTTCATGACGTACACCTGGAACCACCAGGGGGCGCCGTGCTCGGCGGCCGCGGCGGCCACCTCCTCCAGCGAGCGCGAGGAGCGCGTCGACAGCCCGAGCAGGCCGCCGTTCCGCCCGGCCGCAGCGGCGGTGGCCAGCTCGCCGGCCTCGGTCGCCAGGGCGTGGAACGCCATCGGGGCGATGCCCACCGGGTGGGCCAGCTGCTGGCCCAGCAGCGTGGTGGCGGTGCTCACCGCGCCGACGTCGCGCAGGACGCGCGGGCGCAGCCGGTAGGAGGCCCACGCCAGGGCGCCCTCGCGGCGCGTGACCTCGTCACCGGCGCCGGCGTCGTAGTAGTCGAGCACCTCGGGCGGCAGCGCGGACGCGGCGGCCTCGCGCTGGGCCCGCAGCAGGGGCAGGCCCCCCGGCGCTGGCGCCGAGGGGCCCGTGGGTGCGGTGGGCACCGTGCTCAGTCCCGCCAGATCTTCCACTCGGCCCTGCCCGCGTCCCAGAGCCCGTTGAGTTCCTTCCAGTCGCGGAAGGTGTCCATGCCCAGCCAGTAGCCCTCGTGCTTGTAGACGCCCAGCTGCCCGTCCCGGGCCAGGCGCCCCAGCGGGGCGTGCTCGAGCATCTCCTCGGTGCGGTCGGCGTCGAGGTAGCCCTCCACGAAGGGGCGCTCGAAGAAGAAGAAGCCGCCGTTGACGTAGTCGGTCTGCGTGGTGGGCTTCTCGTTGAACTCCTTCACCGCGTCGCCCTCGACCTGCATCTCGCCGTAGCGGCCGCTGGGGTGGACCCCCGTCAGGGTGCCGGTCCGGCCGGAGGCGACGTGCTGCTCGAGCGCGGCGGAGACGTCGACGGAGCCGATCCCGTCACCGTAGGTGAGCGCGAAGCGGGGGGCGTCAAGGTACTTGGCGGCGCGGGCGATCCGGGCGCCGGTGGCCGTGGTCAGCCCCGTCTCGACGAAGGTGATCTCCCAGTCCTCGTCGGAGGTGTCCGTGTGGAACTCCAGCGGCTTGGCGCCGTTGGTGTGCAGCGTGAGGTCCGAGGAGCGCACGCGGCTGTCCAGGAAGTAGGACTTGATCATGTCGCCCTTGTAGCCCAGGCACAGCACGAACTTCCGGAACCCGTGCGCGGAGTACAGCTTCATGATGTGCCACAGGATCGGGCGGCCGCCGACGTCGACGAGGCCCTTCGGCAGCTGCTCGCTGGCCTCGCGCAGGCGCGTGCCCATGCCTCCGCACAGGATCACCACCGGGATGTCGGCGGGCTGCACGCCCTGGCTCGAGCCTTCGGCGCTCTGGGCTGCGGTCATCGGGAAGTCCTCCTCAGGGGCCAGCGGTGGCGTCCCGGCCACTGTAGGAGGGGCCGCCGACCGTCACTGACAGCGATGGACCCGACCGGGCGACGCCCGGTCGGGTCATGCGCTGGCCCCGGGTGCGGGCCCGACGGCCCGCACCGGCCCCGTCTCAGACCTGGTAGGTGCTGCCCTGGTCGTCCACGACGGCGTCCTCGTCGTCGAACCAGTGGCCGTCCGTGCCCAGGTAGCGGAAGTGGACGCTCGAGCCCTTGGGCACGGTGACGGTGGCCGAGCGGCTCCCGTTGGAGCGCTTCTTCATGACGTGGGCGAAGGGGCTCCAGTCGTTGAAGTTGCCCACGACGGAGACGGGCTCGGAGTAGTCCTCCGCGGACAGGGAGAACGTCACCTTGACGTCCTCAGACCCCTTGGTCGTCTTGGTGGTGATCGTCACGGTCGGTCTCCTCGGCGATGTGCTGGCCGCCTCCGATCGAGTGGCGGTGTGGCGCACCGTACCGGAGCGCGACACGCCGCAGCACCTGCGACGACGCGGCGACCCTTGACGGCGCCCCACGGGTCGCGTCCGGCACAGGAGGCGCACGGGGCGCACCGCGGGGGCGCGCCCAGGCCGCCCGGAGGCGGGCGGAGCCCTCCTGCGAGCGTCACCCGACCGTCCCCCGCTCGGGGGCGCGCCGCCCTCGGGCGGGGCTCCCGGGGCTCCCGGGACCCCTCAGGAGGGCCGAGGCAGGTCGAGGCCGTGTCCGGTGCCCGGACCCTGTGCCACGATCGTCGCCACGGACGAGGGGGGAGAGCGTGGAGCTCACCGACTACCTGCGCGTGCTGCGCAAGAGGTGGCTGTCGATCGTGGTCCTCACAGCGCTGGCCCTCGCCGGCGCTGCGGCGGCCACGCTCGCGGCGACGCCGGAGTACCAGGCCCAGACCAAGCTGTTCGTCAGGGCCTCCGGGGCGTCGTCGAACTCCGACCTGCAGCAGGGCAACACCTTCGTGCAGCAGCGGGTGCAGTCCTACGCGGACGTCGCCAGCCAGCCGATGGTCCTGGAGCCGGTGATCTCCGAGCTGGGGCTGGACACCACCCCCGGCCAGCTCGCGCAGCACATCACCGCCGAGGCGCCCCTCGACACGGTGCTCATCAACATCACCGTCACCGACCCCTCTCCGCAGCAGGCCGCGACCATCGCGAACGCCGTCGGGACCTCGCTCATCACGGCCGTGGCGCAGCTGGAGGGCAACGGGACCGGCACGAGCACGCCGGTGCAGCTCACCACCACCCAGCCCGCCGTGGTGCCCGCCGCGCCGTCGTCCCCCAACACGCCGCTCAACCTCGCGCTGGGCCTGCTCGTGGGCCTGGCGGTGGGAGTGGGGCTCGCCGTGCTGCGCGAGACGCTCGACACGACGGTCCGCGGCGAGCACGACGTCGCCCACTTCGGCGTCCCGGTCCTGGCGGGGATGCCCTACGACGACAAGGCGCGAGAGACCCCGCTGGTGGTGGTGACGGACCCGCGCAGCGTGCGTGCGGAGAGCTTCCGCCAGCTGCGCACCAACCTCGCCTTCGCCACCGCCGCCAACGGCGCCCGCTCCCTGGTGGTCACCTCCTCCATCGAGAGCGAGGGCAAGAGCACCACCGCCATCAACCTGGCGCTGACCATGGCCGGCGCGGGGACCCGCGTGGTCCTCGTGGACGCCGACCTGCGCCGGCCGATGGTGGCCACCTACCTCGGCCTGGAGGGGGCCGTGGGCCTGACCACCGTGCTCGTGGGCGAAGCGTCCCTCGACGACGTGCTGCAGACGTGGGGCGAGGACGGCGCGCTGTCGGTGCTGGCCGCGGGCGGAGTGCCGCCGAACCCCAGCGAGCTGCTCGCGTCCGAGCCGATGGCCAAGCTCCTGCAGGACCTCGAGCACCGCTTCGACGTGGTCATCTTCGACGGCGCGCCGCTCCTCGCCGTGACGGACTCCGCGGTCCTCGCGGAGTCCGTGGGCGGAGCCGTGCTCGTGGTCGGCTCCGGCCGCAGCTCCCGCCCGCAGCTGGCCCGCTCCCTGCAGGCCCTGTCGGCCGTGGGCGCGAGCGTGCTGGGCGCCGTGGTCACCATGCTGCCCACCAAGGGCGCCGACGCCTACCAGACGTACTACTACCGCTACCAGCCCGTCGGGGAGGAGACGCAGCCCGGTGGCAGGCGCGGTCCCCGGCCGGCGCAGCAGCCCGGCGCCGCGGGTGACCGCAAGGCCTGACCCCCCGGTCAGCAGAGCACGTGCAGGAGGGCCCGGGACGCACCGTCCCGGGCCCTCCTGCACGTGCTGGCGCCGTCCGTGCGCCCGGTCGCACGGTCAGCCGGTCGGTGCCCCGGGCTCGGCCGCGGGGGTGAGCGCCCCGGCGACGGCGTGCAGCGCCGGCAGCAGCTGGGCCTCTGCCAGCTCCCACGTGGCGGCGTCGGTGCGGAACGGGTCGACCACGTCGTCCTGGTCGGCCTCGCGCGACGCCAGAGCGCCTCGGGACCGCACGAGCACGTCCGCCAGCGACGCGAGCCGCGCCGCGGGGTCTGCACCCCGGACGTCCTGTGCGCGCGCGGCGGCGATCCGACCGGCCTCGCGCAGGGTGAAGGTGCGCCGGACGGCCGCCGGCACGAGGCGGACGACGGCGCTGCGGTGCTCGCGCGTGGCGGTCAGCACGAGAGAGGCCTCGCGGACCTGATCCGCCGTGATGTGCCGGGCCACGTGCCCCTCGGCGCGGCACCCGGCTCGCCGCACGACGTCGACCGCCTCCGGCTCCATCGGGTGGCCGACGACGGCGCCGGTCCCGGCGCTGGCCACCCGCACGCGGGGGGCGCCCGGCGGGGTGACGGCGTCCAGGGCCGCCTGCAGCACCCGCTCCGCGACGGGTGAGCGGCAGATGTTGCCGGTGCAGACCACCAGCACGGACGGCCCGGGCTCCGCGGCAGCGGCGGCGGGGCCACCGGCCTCGGGGGCGCTCATCGCGGTCCGTGGAAGCGCTGCTGAGCCGCTTCCAGGCCGTCGGTGATGACGGCCTCCACCGCGTCGGCGGCGTCGGACAGCAGGAAGGGGAGCTCCTTGCGCTCGGTGGCGGAGAAGCCCCGCAGCACGAAGTCGGCGGGGTCCATCCGGCCGGGAGGTCGGCCGATGCCCACGCGGACCCGGACGTAGTCCTTGGTCCCGAGGGCCTTGCTGATGTCGCGGAGGCCGTTGTGGCCGCCCTCGCCCCCGCCGCGCTTGAGGCGCACGGCGCCGGCGTCGATGTCGAGCTCGTCGTGGACGGCGACCACGCGCAGCGGGTCGACCCCGTAGAAGCGCGCCAGCCCCGCGGTCGGACCGCCGGACTCGTTCATCCACGACGTCGGCTTGGCCAGCACCACCCGCTGGCTGGTGGGGCCGGGCGGGCCGAGGCGCACCTCGGCGACGGCCGCGCGCTGCTTGGAGGCCTTGAAGCCGGTGCGCAGGCGGGAGGCGAGCTCGTCGAGGACCATCGCGCCCACCGTGTGCCGGTCGGCGGCGTGCTCGGGCCCGGGGTTGCCGAGCCCGACGACGAGCCAGGGCCCGTCGACGAGCTCGCGCCCGGCGGCGGGGGTGGTGCCCCCGCCGCCGGGCGCGGCGCTCGAGGAGCTGCTCACTCCTTCGAGGACTCCTCGCCACCTTCGGACGCCTCAGCGCCCTCGGCGGCCTCGTCCTCAGGGGCGTCCTTCTCGATGCCGGCCTCGGCCTCGGCCTCGGCGAGCTCGGCGTCCAGCTCCTCGGCGGTCGGGGCGGCGGAGACGTTGACCACGCCGGCCTCGGCGTCGACGGCCAGCTCCACGCCCTGCGGGAGCTTCACGTCACCGGCGGTGATGAGCGTGCCGGCCTGGAGGCCCTCGACGTCCACCTCGATGACCTCGGGCAGGTGGGTCGCCTCGGCGGTGACGGCCAGGGTGCCGGACTCGACGGAGACGACGGTCTGCGGGGCGGCCTCACCGGTGGTGCGCACCGGGACCTGCACCTCGATGCGCTCGCCGCGGCGCACGACGACGAGGTCGACGTGCTCGATCGCGCGGCGCACCGGGTCGACCTGGATCGCCTTGACCACGGCGAGCTGCGTCGCGCCGCCGTCGAGCTGCAGGTCGACGAGGGCGTTGGGGTTCTTGATGAGCAGCATCGTCTCGTGGCCCGGGAGGGTCACGTGGAGCGGCTCCTGGCCGTGGCCGTAGACGACCGCGGGGATCTGGTGGGCCCGGCGGATGCGGCGGGCAGCGCCCTTGCCGAACTCGGTGCGGGCGGCGGCAGCGAGCTGCGTGCCGGTGCTCTTGGCCATGGGGGGTCTCCTGGTTCCTCGACGGTCTCCGCTGCCTCGGGGCGGACCGAGGTGCGGGCCGGAGGACCGGCCGCCGCGTCGATCACGGAGCGCACCCGGTTCGCGGGCGCCTCCCTCGCCGAGGAGCGCCGACAGCCTACCGGCTCGCGGCGGGTGCGACGACGAGCCGGGCGACCATCCCGACGCAGAGCAACCAGGCCAGCCCGACCAGCCCGTCACCGAGGTGGAGCCCGTGGCTCCAGGTCAGCGGCAGCACCACCGGCCCCTGGAAGCGGTGGTCGCCGACCACCACCGCGAGGGCGAGCACGGACAGCACGCCGACGACCGCCAGGCCCATGAGGGCCCGGCGCACGAGGTCTCTGCTCACCGCGTCAGGCACGACGACACGGTAACCGCGCGGGCTGCGCGGCGACCGCGTCGAGGGGCCGACCGGGCGAGGGTCAGCTGTTGCCGTCGAAGAGGCTGGTGACCGAGCCGTCGTCGAAGACCTCGCGGATCGCCCGGGCGATGAGCGGGGCGATGGAGAGCACCTTGAGGCTGGGGAACTGGTGCGCCGGGGGGATGGGCAGCGTGTTGGTGACCACGACCTCGGAGATCGGGCTGTCCTTGAGGCGCGCGGCCGCGGGGCCCGAGAGGATCGGGTGGGTCGCCGCGACGATGATCTCCTTGGCGCCGTTGTCCTTGAGCGCCTGCGCGGCCTGGACGATGGTGCCGCCGGTGTCGATCATGTCGTCGACGAGCACGCAGGTGCGCCCCGCGACGTCACCGACCAGCTCGTGCACCTGCACCTGGTTGGGGCGGTTGGGGTCGCGCCGCTTGTGGATGATCGCCAGCGGGGCGCCGAGGCGGTCCGACCACACGTCGGCCAGGCGCACCCGCCCGGCGTCCGGGGACACCACGGTGATGCTGCCCGTGTCCGCCACACGGCCGCGCACGTAGTCGGCGAGGAGCGGCAGCGCCCACAGGTGGTCGACCGGGCCGTCGAAGAAGCCCTGGATCTGCGCCGTGTGGAGGTCCACCGACATGAGGCGGTTGGCGCCGGCGGTCTTGAACAGGTCGGCCATGAGGCGGGCGGAGATCGGCTCGCGGCCGCGGTGCTTCTTGTCCTGCCGGGCGTAGCCGTAGAACGGGGCGACCACGGTGATGCGCTTGGCCGACGCGCGCTTGAGCGCGTCGACCATGATGAGCTGCTCCATGATCCACTGGTTGATGGGGGCGCAGTGGCTCTGCAGCACGAACGCGTCGCAGCCGCGCACGCTCTCCTCGAAGCGCACGTACGTCTCGCCGTTGGCGAAGTCGTAGGCCGAGGTCGGCACGAGGGCCGCACCCATCTCGGCGGAGACCTCCTCGGCCAGCTGGGGGTGGGCCCGCCCGCTGATGAGAACGAGGCGCTTCTCCCCCGTGGTGGTGATGCCGGTCATGCCTTCTCCTCCTGCTCGTCCCGCGCACCCGCGGGCGCGTCCGCGGGTGCGGTTCGCGCGGCTGCCGCCGCGCGGGCCGACGCGCTGCCGGGGCGCTTGCGCTCCGTCCAGCCGTCGATGTTCTTCTGCCGGCCGCGGCCGACGCCGATCGCCCCGGCCGGCACGTCCTCGGTGATGACCGAGCCCGCCGCCGTGTAGGCGCCCGCACCGATCGTCACGGGGGCCACCAGCACGCTGTCGCTGCCCACGAAGGCGGCGTCGCCCACCACCGTGCGGCTCTTGGTCTGGCCGTCGTAGTTCGCGAAGATCGTGGCGGCGCCGATGTTGGCGCGCTCCCCGATCTCGGCGTCGCCGACGTAGGACAGGTGCGGCACCTTGCTGTGCGCGCCGATGACGGCGTTCTTGGTCTCCACGAAGGCGCCGATCTTGCCGTCCGCGCCGAGGCGGGTGCCCGGCCGCAGGAACGAGAACGGCCCCACGGTGGCGCCGCCACCGACCACGGCGAGCGTGCCGTGCGTGCGCTGCACCACGGCCCCCTCCCCCACCTCGCAGTCGGTGAGGGTGGTGTCCGGCCCGACGACGGCGCCGGCGGCCACGCTGGTGGCGCCGAGCAGCTGGGTGCCGGGCAGCAGGACCACGTCGCGCCCGAGGTCGACGTGGACGTCCACCCACGTGGTCGACGGGTCGACCACGGTGGTGCCGGCGCGCATGTGCGCCTCGAGCGTCCGCCGGTTCAGCGCGGCGCCCAGCGCGGCCAGCTGCACGCGGTCGTTGACGCCCTCCACCTCGGCGGTGTCGGCCACCGGGCGGGCGGCCACGCGGTGGCCCTGCGCGCGGGCCAGCGCGAGCACGTCGGTGAGGTAGACCTCGCCCTGCGCGTTGGTGCGGCCGACCTGCGGCAGGGCGGCGGTCAGCACGGCGGCGTCGAACGCCCAGATGCCCGTGTTCACCTCGGTGACCGCGCGCTGCGCGTCCGTGGCGTCCTTCTGCTCGACGATCGAGGCCACGGCGCCGTCGTCGTCGCGCAGGATGCGCCCGTAGCCGGTCGGGTCTGCCAGGACGGCGGACAGCACCGTCACGCCGTTCCGCTCGCCCTCGTGCGCCGCGACCAGGTCGACGAGGGTCTGCGCGCGCAGCAGCGGTACGTCGCCGAAGGTCACCACCACGGTTCCCGCCAGCGGCTCCGCGCCCTCGCCGCGCTCGCGCACCAGCGCGTCGAGCCCGCACTGGACCGCGCGGCCGGTGCCGGGCACGTCGTCCTGGTCGGCGACGAGGACGTCGGCGTCCACCTCGAGCGCGTGCGCCGCGACGCGCTCGCGCTCGTGCCGCACGACCACGACGAGGCGCTCGGGCTGCGCACCGCGGGCCGCCGCCAGCGCGTGCCCCAGCAGGGTGCGACCCCCGATCGCGTGGAGCACCTTGGGGGTCGCGGACCGCATCCGGGTGCCCTCCCCTGCGGCGAGGACGACGACGACGGCCGGGCGGGTCGAGCTCACGCGCACGCGCTCCCTGGCGAGGGGGTGGGGTACGTCCCCGGACACTACCTGGGACGACGACGTGGCAGCGCCAGGCCCCGACCGCGGCCAGAGCACGAGCCCAGACGGTGTCGAACCCCGATCGTCGGCTCCCCCGCGAGGAATCGAACCTCGTCCGAATTAGTCAAAGTAATCCGTGCTGACCGTTACACCACAGGGGAAGATTCGTCAACTGAACCTTGCCTCCGCTGAGGCAACCACACCATTCCACGTACCCGCAAGCCGTCGGTACAGGCTCGCACTCTCGGCGACGGTGATGACGAGGCACCCGCGGTAGTCCTCGCCCGTGTTGAGCCTCACGGTGACGGGGTTGTGCCGTTTCAGGGTGGGACGGGCGAAGACGAGGTCGTCCCCCACGTCGCGCCGCCACCCGTGCGTCGCGGCTTCCACGTCCGCTGACTCGTGGATGGACAGCCGGCACGTGATGCGGCTGCGCTCGATCCCCAGGACGGCCAGGCACCGCAGGAAGAGCCGCACCATGTCGGGGTCGCTGTTGACGAAGATGACGCGGTGGCTGCGACGCCACGGCTTCGACTTCGACCCCTCGGCCCAGTAGAGGACGGCAGCGATGATGCGCAGGTCGCGCTCCGAGAGGTCTCCCACCTCGGCCGCCCAGCGAGTCATCTCGCGGTCCTCGACGGCCCGGCGCTCCTCCACGGTGCGCCCGTAGGAGTCGCGGCGCTTCTGCAAGGTGGTCCGGAGGTCGGTCCCGGAGGAGACCTCGTCCTCGCGGAACCATCGGGCCACGGTGGAGAAGCCCACACCGAGCTCTCGGGCGATCTCCGCGCGAGGCAGGCCTTGGCGCCGCATCTCGGCGGCGGCCTCCCTCAGCTCGGGGTCGTGCCGGCGGTGGCCGGGGTAGGAGCGCGCAGGGTCCAGCGCCCGACGTGCGGCCTGCTCCGCGGCCCAGACCTTCGCCCGCTCGTGCCGCTCGAGGTCGAGCGGCAGCACGCCATCCTCGCGGAACCACCGGCACACCGTGGCGCGGCTGACACCCAGCTGCTCCGCGACCTGCCGGCTCCCGACGCCGTCGCGGCGCAGCTCGGCCGCACGGACCCGCAGCTCTGCCGCGTACGGCCGCCCACCGGCCCCTGACCTGCGGTCGCGTGCGTCGTCGTCCACACGGCGATCATGGGGGTGACCACCGACAGCCCGGGCGGAGCGCTAGGAGCGGGGCGCCACCACGTCGAGCAGCGCCGCGAGCGCGGGCAGGGCCTCCTGCTCGCAGCGGCGCCAGACGGCGGCGCCCTGGCGGTAGGGGTCGACGAGGTCGTCCTCGCCGCCGGTGACGGGCCAGCGGCCGCGGGCGGTGGGGAGCTGGCCGACCAGGGAGGCGAGGCGCTGCTCGGGCAGGTGCCCCTCGACCCAGCCGGAGACCATGGGGGCGAGGCGTCCGACCTCGCGGAGGGTGAAGGTGCGGCGCAGGAGCGCGGGGCGCTGGGCCACGACGTCGGCGCGGTGCTGCCGGGTGGCGGTGAGGACGAGGTCGGCGGAGGCGAGGTCGCCGGGGGTGAGGGCTCGGGCGCGGTGCTGGGCGGCGAGGCGGGCGCTGCCACCGGCCTTGACCGCCAGCTCCACGGCCTCGTCGGGCATGGGGGCGCCGACGAGGGCGCCGGTGCCGGCGCTGGTGACCTGGACGCCGCTGTCTCCGCTGTGCTGCAGGCCGGAGCGGAGGACGACCTCGGCGAGGGGGGACCGGCAGACGTTGCCGGTGCAGACGACGAGGAGGTGGAGCGCCACGCGGCCGACGGTAGCGGCCCGGCAGCCGTCAGGCCGCCGGGCGTCCCGGCAGCGGGTGGCCGCGGTCGGCGAGGCGGCGTGCTCGGGCGAGGCCGCGCAGCGGCACCTCGGCGAGGCGCCGCGGGCGGGAGGCGCGGGCGATGCGGGCCTGCACGTGGTCGAGGGCGGCGGAGGCCGCGGCCTGGTCGGGGAAGACGCCGCGCTCGGCCCAGTAGGCGGCCACCACGGCGCGCGCCGGTGCGTCGAGGCGCTCGAGCGCTCCCTGGTGGACGGTGAAGAGGGGGGTGCCGCTGGTGCGGGAGCGCTCGACGGCCTCGCGCGCTCCGGCGGCGTCGGCGGCCTTCGGCCACAGCACGGGGCAGGTGGGCATGGAGACGTCGAAGGCCTCGTCCAAGGAGCGCCCGGTGGACAGCACCCACCCCGTGTAGAGGAAGAACTCCAGCACTCCGCGGGCGACGAACTCGCGGGCGAAGGGTCGCCCGGAGCGCCGCTCGACGTCGTCGAGGAGAGCGGTCGCGGTGGCGGTGTCGAGGACGAAGGGGGTGGTGGTGGCGGTGAACCCGGCGGCGGAGGTGGCGGTGGCGGGGTCGACGCCGAGGTAGCGCAGGGTGCGCTCGAGGTCGGGCCGCAGGCGGTGCTGCGCGTAGACGGTGCGCATCGAGCGGGGGCGGCCGTCGGGCGCGCGGAAGAAGGCGGGGTCGACGGGGGCCACGAAGACGTTCTTGGCGTCCAGCACCACGTACTGGGAGGTGCGCACCTGCCGGGCGACCTCGAGCTTGAGCACCTGCTGGCTGCGCCACCCGGTGGTGAGCGGGACTCGGGCGACGTCGCGGGCGCGCAGCACCCGCACGCGGGGGGCGACCGGGCCGTACAGGGCCCGGAGCTCCTCCGCGGCGCGCGCGCCGAGTCGGGGGGTGCCGTTGTCCACGACGACGACGTCGAGCACGGCGTCCGGGTCGAGGTGCCGGGCCAGCGACCGGGCCTGCAGCTCCAGGAGCGGCAGCGCGCCCTCGTGGACGACGGTCACGAGGGTGAGCAGCTCAGCGGCCGTGTGCACTCCGTGAGGATAGGCAGCACGCGCTGGGCCGTGCGGGTGATCGCGTGCGCTCCGGGTGGGTGGAGCGCACCCGCGGGTCCTGACAGGGCCCGCCGGTCTGCCCAGAGTCGTCAGGGACGACGACCCCACCCCCCTGCGGAGGCCACACGTGAGCGTCATGGGATACGTGCCCGGCGTGTACGACATGTTCCACATCGGGCACCTCAACATCCTGCGGCGCGCTCGCGAGGACTGCGACGTGCTGGTGGTCGGCGCGGTGACCGACGAGGTGGTGGAGCTGACCAAGGGCAAGCGGCCCGTGGTGCCCCTCACCGAGCGCATGGAGATCCTGTCCAGCGTCGGCATCGTGGACAGGGTGGTCGCGGACGACTGCGGCAGCGACAAGCTGCCGATGTGGGAGCGGCTGCACTTCGACGCGCTGTTCAAGGGCGACGACTGGCGCGGCACGCCCAAGGGCGACCAGCTCGAGGCGAGCATGGCCCTGGTCGGCGCGCGCGTGGTCTACCTGCCCTACACGCACTCGACGTCGAGCACCCTGCTGCGCGGCCTGCTCACCGCCCAGGGCTGATCTCGGCGGGGGCGGTGTCCGCCCGCTGGGGCGCCGCACCGGTCGCCGCACGCGGCGCGCGCCGCGGCGCCGGCGGCCAGCCCCGCTGGACGCCCTGGTCCCGGCCCGCTCCGGCGAGCTGGCCGTGCGGGACGTCCCGGGGGTGGGCGGCGACCAGCACGGTGCCCAGCACCCGCCCCGACCCCTGTTCCAGGCGCTCCTGCGCCTCGAGCACCTCGGCGCGGGCGGTGCGACCGGCGCGGACCACCAGCAGCGCGCCGTCGGTGGCCCCGACCAGCACGCCCGCGTCCGTGACGGGCAGCACCGGGGGCGCGTCGACGACGACGACGTCGTGCTGCTGCCGGGCCGCGTCCAGCAGGACGCGCATCTGGCGGGAGCCGAGCAGGGCGCCGGGGTCCGGCGGCGTGCGGCCGGCGGCGAGCACGGACAGGCCGGGGTGCAGGGACGGCTGCACGGCGTCCTGGAGCTCCAGTCGGCCGGCCAGGACGTCCACCAGGCCCACCGACGCCTCGAGCCCGAGGCGGCTGGCGACGACCGGGCGGCGCAGGTCCGCGTCCACCAGCAGCACCCGCGAGCCGGCCGCGGCCATCGCCAGGGCCAGGTGGCAGGACGTGGTCGACTTGCCCTCCCCCTGCGCAGCGGACGTCACGAGGAGCACCTGCGGCGGCCCGTCGGGGCTGACGAGGCCGAGCGCGTCACGGGTGGTGCGGTAGCCCTCGGTCCAGGTCGGCTCGGCGAGGCCCGCGGGGACGTCGGCCGCGGCGCGCCGGTGGGCCGCGACCACACCGAGGGGGCGGGCGCCGAGCAGCGCGGTCACCTCCTCGGCCGTCGCGAGGCGGCGCCCCAGGAGGTGGCGGACCACGGCGGCCCCACCGCCGAGCAGGAGCCCCGCGAGCGCGCCGGCCAGGAGGACCAGGGCCGGGCGGCTGCCCGAGCGGGTGGCGGTGCCGGCGGCGCGGTCGACGACGGTCACCGCGACGGGGGCGGACCCCGCACCGCCCTGCTGCCCGAGGTCCTCGACCGCGGCGGCGAAGCTCACCGCGACCTGGTCGGCCAGCGCGGCGGCGTCGGAGGCGGTCGGCCCGGTGGCGGTGAGGGTGACGAGGACGGTGCCGTCGGCGTTGGAGGCGGTGACGCGGCGCCGCAGGTCGGCCACGGACTCGCCGAGGGCCCGGTCGTTCGCGGCGGCCTGGAGCACGGTGGCGCTGGTGGCGAGGGTGGCGTAGGAGCCGACCTGCTGCAGCGCGAACTGGGAGCCCTGGAGAGCGGTGCCGGCGGACTGCCCGGTCGCGGTGACGAAGGCGGAGGCGCTGGCCCGGTAGGTGGGCGCCGCGGTCGCGGCGGACCAGCCGGCGGCGGCCGTGGCGAGCACCACGGCGGTGAGCACCACGACCCACTGGCGGCGCAGCGCGCCGACGAGGTCCCGCAGCGTCATGGTGGTCCTCCTCTCGCCCGCGCAGCGCGGCCCGGGTGGGGGGCCGGTCAGCGGGGACGTCGTCACCCCTTCGGCAGAGCCGGGCGGCGTCTTGAGCCGGTCCGGAGGGGGCGCTCGGGCACCGAGGGTGCCGATCTCACCCGATCGGCCCCTGACCTGGGGATTCATCCGCCGCTAGCGTTGTGCGCTGGACGGCGAGGCGGCCGGGGACGCTCCGTGCGGCACCCCGGGTCCCGCGGCCGACCGCCCCCGCGGCGCCCGGCGCCGCCCCTTCCCCGAGGAGCAGGCATGAGCCCCACGAGCGCACCGCCGTCACAGCGGCCGGACCCGACCGGCGCGACCTCCGCGCGGCCCACCTACGCGGCGTCCGTGGCCGAGCTGGCGAGCCGCCAGAAGAGCGCCAAGGGGGCTCCGGCCTACAGCCGCTACGTCAACCGGCCGCTGGGCCGCCGCCTGGCCGCGCTCGCGCACGTGGCGGGCCGCACGCCCAACCAGGTCACGGCGGCCTCGGGCGTCTGCACGGGCCTGGGGATCCTCACCCTCGCCGTGGCCCCGGTGCAGTGGTGGACGGGCCTGCTGGCCGCGGCGCTGCTGGTGCTGGGGTACGCCCTCGACGCCGCTGACGGGCAGCTCGCCCGCCTGCGCGGTGGCGGGTCGAAGTCCGGGGAGTGGCTCGACCACGTGGTCGACGCGGCCAAGACGCCGTCGCTGCACCTGGCGGTGGCCGTCGGCCTGTACCGGCAGCTGGACTCTGCGGCGTCGCCGGGCGCGTGGTTCCTGCTGGTGCCCCTCGGCTTCGCGGTGGTGGCGAGCACCTGGTTCTTCACGATCATCCTCAACGACCACCTGCGCCGCCTGGCCGGCACGCGCGACGGCCAGGCGGTCGTCGCCGCGGGCGAGGCCCGCCAGCACTCCCGGCTGCGCTCCGTGGCGTCGATGCCGGTCGACTACGGTGTCCTGTGCGTCGTCGTCGCCCTGTGGGGCTGGTCCGAGGGCTTCCCGTGGGTCTACGGGCTGCTGTTCGCCGGCAACGCCCTGGTCTCCGCGGCCTCGATGGTCAAGTGGTACCGGGACGCCGCCGCCCTCGACGCGCCGGCGTGAGCCCGGCCTCCGGGGTGCGCCGCACCCGGATCGGGGTCGACGGCCACATCCTGACCGGCAAGAGGCAGGGCACGCGGACGTGGCTGCACGAGCTGCTGCTGCGGGTGCCGCACCTGCGCCCCGACGTGGACTTCGTCGTCTACACCAGCGACGTCGAGGAGCTCCGGGGCACCTACCCCGCGCCGAACGTCGAGCTGCGTGCGCTGCCCCACGTGCCCGCCGTCGTCCGCCTGCTCGCGTTCTGGCCCTGGGCGGTGCGGCGCGACCGCCTCGACGCGCTGCTGACCCAGTACTTCTGCCCCCCGGTGCCGGCGCGCCGCCAGGTGGTGGTGGTCCACGACGTGCTCTTCGAGGACTTCCCGGAGTTCTTCCCCCCGCGCACGCGCTGGCGCAACCGACTGCTCGTGCGCCTCTCGGCGCGGCGGGCCGCGCAGGTGCTGACGGTCTCGGAGTACTCGCGGAGGGCCATCGCCTCGGCGTACGGGATCCCGGCCGAGGAGGTGTGCGTCGTGCACAACGGCGCCTCGCTGCCCCCGGACGAGGTGACGCGCGCCCGCGACGAGCAGACCCCGTTCGTCCTGTCGGTGGGCCGGCTGGAGCCGCGCAAGAACACCGCGCTGCTGCTGCGGGCCTTCGCCGCCCGCGGGTCGAGCGGAGGTCGCCTCCTGGTCGTGGGCAGCCCTGACGGCGAGTCGCCGGAGGTGCTGCGCGCGCTGGAGGAGACCGAGGGCGTCGAGCACCTCGGCTCCGTCTCACCCGAGCACCTGGAGGAGCTGTACCGCACGGCCTCCGCGCTGGTCTTCCCCAGCCTCGGCGAGGGGTGGGGCATCCCGGTGCTGGAGGCGCTCGCGCACGGCTGCCCGGTGCTCGCGTCCGACCGCACCGCCATCCCCGAGGCGGGCGGCCCGGCGTGCACGTACTTCGACCCGGGCGTCCCCGGCGCCGAGCAGGTGCTGGCCGGGCTCCTCGACAGCGCTCTGGAGGGGACCCTCCCCCACGACCCGGAGCTCGCCCTCGCGCAGGTGCGGGCGCACACCTGGGACGCCTCGGCGCAGGAGCTGGCCGCCGCGCTGGACCGCTGGCGCCGCTGACCGGGACGCACGAGCCCCCGGCACCCGTTCGGGTGCCGGGGGCTCGTGCGTCCCGGTGCCGCTGGCCGCGAGACGGTCAGCCGGCGGTGGGCTTGCGGCGGTACTCCAGGTAGGTCCAGCCGCAGGCGCCGGTCACCATGCCGGTGCCGCGGGCGAGGGTGCGCACCCCGCGGGCGCGCTGGGCCAGGGAGCGGGTGGCCACACCCGCCGACCAGCGCACCGCGCCGCCGAGCAGGCGGACGCCGCCGTCCGCGAGCAGCCGCCCGCGCACGGGCAGGGAGCGCGGCCCGGGACCGGCCAGCACGAGGCTGGTGCGGCTCCAGGAGTTGCCGCTGCGCAGCGCTCGCTGCAGCACCCACGCGCGCGTGGTGCGCGCCACGGGGACGACGTCGGTGACCTCGGCCTCGTCGCACCACACCAGCGGCGCACCGCGGCTGGTCAGCTGGCGGGTGAAGAGGGTGTCGGAGCCGCCGCTGATGCCGAAGCGCGCGTCGAAGCGCAGACCCAGGCGGCGCACGAGGTGCAGGTCCACCAGGAGGTTGTTGGTGGCGGCCACGTGCACCGGTGTGCCGGTGGCCAGGCGGCGGCGGCGGAAGAAGTCACCGGCGGCCACCCACGGCTCCGGTGCGCCGTCGAAGGAGGACACCACCGAGCCGACCACGCCGCTGGCACCGGGGTGCTCGTGCCAGGTGCGCAGGAGGTGCGCGAGCCACTGCGGTGAGGGCAGCTCGTCGTCGTCGATGAAGACCAGCAGGTCGTCTCCGGCCTCCGCTGCGGCTGTCAGGGCGCGGTTGCGGCCTGCGGCGATGCCCGGCTCGGGCTCGTGCGCGTAGTGGACCGGGTGCCCGGCGGCGGCCAGCCGCTCGACGGCCTCGCGGGCGTCGCCGCCGGGGTTGTTGTCGACGACCAGCAGGCGCACGTCCTCGGGCACCGACGCGGCCTGGACCGCCAGGGCCTCGACCAGCGTCTGCAGCAGCTCGGTGCGCCGGTAGGTCAGGGCCGCGAGCACCACCGACGGGCGCCGCTCCGGCGTGGTGGCGGCGGCGGGGGACGCGGCGGTGGTCGGAGCGGCGGTCGGCGTGGCGTTCACGAGGGGGCTCCTGCGGAGGCGGGGGTCGGGGGCGTGCCGGGAGGCGGGGGCGGTGCGGAGCTGCCGAGCGCGCGCTGCACCTGCTCGGCGAAGGCGGGCGCGACCGCAGGCAGCGAGAAGAGCTGCTGGGCCCGGAGGTGGGCCGCCCGGCCCAGCTCCGCGCGGAGGTCCGGGTCGGCGAGGTCGCGCAGCGCACCGCGCAGGGCGACGACGTCGGCGGGCGGTACCAGCACGCCCGTGTCCCCGACCGCCCAGCGCAGCACGGGCAGGTCGGAGGCGACCACCGGGCGCCCGACGGCCATGGCGTCGACCAGCTTGACCGGCAGCTGCGCTCCCGACCAGCTGCGGGCGAGGCTCGGCAGGGCGATGACGTCGGCGGTGGCGACCAGGGAGGCCCCCTCGGCGAGCGTGGTGGTGCCGAGCCAGCTCTCCCACGCCGCGGCGTCGGCGGGGGCGGTCCCGGTGACCTCGAGCCGGTAGCCCTCGGTGCCGAGCGGCGCGATGGCCTCGCGCAGCTGCTCCACGCCCTTGTGCCCGCGGGGCGACCCCACGAACCTGACCACCGGGCGGGGACCTCCCGCCCCCGGAGGCGGGGGCTGGTCGGGGACGTCGCGGACGTGGGGCACCAGCACGCCGCCGTACATCTCCTGGAGCACGGGGTTGCTGACCATCACGGGGACGTCGGCCGCGGCCCGCCGCAGGCGCAGCAGGTCGCGGTAGCGGCGCGGGTGTCGCACGAGGGCCTTCAGGCGGTCGACCGGTGGCTGCCAGGTGGTGCGCACCTCGACGTCGGGGTCGTCGACGTCGAGCAGCAGCGGGGTGCCGCTGCGCTCGGCCAGGCGCAGACCGACGCCGAAGCTGGTGGGCAGGGACTTCACGGCCAGCAGCAGGTCCGCGCCGTGCGCCCGCTCGGCGACCGCCCGCTCGCGGAGGGCCTCGCTCGTCCCGGGGTCGGGCAGCACGCAGTCGTCGGCGAACGCCGTGCCCTGCAGCGGCGACCACACCCGTTCGCCGCGCACGCCGAGCACCTCGGTGCGCCAGCCCAGGTGCCGCGCGAGCAGCCACAGGCAGTAGGTGCGGCCCAGGGAGTTGTTCTCGAAGTTGGGCGTGAGCAGCACGACCCGGCGCGCGCTCACCGCCGCACCACCGCGGCGAGCCGGCGCGCGGTGCGCAGGGCGGGCGTCCGGTGCACGAGGAGGAGCACGCCCACCAGCACCGCCGCGTAGGAGACCGCGCCTGCCAGCAGCGTGGTCCAGGTGCCGGTGCCCGACCACCGCCAGGCCAGGTAGGCCAGCGCGGCCCAGGCGCTCGCGTGCAGCGCCGGTGCCATGGCTCCCAGCTGGTCGCGGACGCGCACGCCGGTGGTGCGCCGCTGCACCACCAGCAGCACGGGGGTGAGCACGAGCCCGGCGCAGGCGTAGCCGACGGCCACGCCGAGGATGCCGAACGGCAGGCCGGCGAGGATGCCCGCCACCTGGACGGCGGTGGAGACCAGCTCGAAGCGCAGCGTCCACCCCGCCCGCCCGGTCGCGGTGAGCAGCGAGGGCGTGATGTAGAAGATCGTCTCGCGCGCTCCGGCCAGGGCCAGCACGGTCATGAGCGGTGCCGACTCGGCCCAGGCCGGGCCGAGCACCACCTCGACCAGCTGCGGCGCGGCCACGGCGAGCAGCGCCATGAGCGGCACGCTGGCGAAGGCCAGCAGCTCCGTGGCGCTCACCAGCGTGGCCGCGAGCTTGGCGCGGTCGTCGGCCATCCTCGAGAAGGCCGGGAACAGGACGCGCTTGACGGTGAGGCCGATGAACTGGACCGGCACCACGAGCACCCGGTAGGCCATCGCGTAGTGCGCCAGGGCAGCGGTGCCGAGGAACTTGCCGACGAGCACGTTGTCGGTGTTGCGGGAGAGCTGGGCCACCGCGTTGGAGGCGAAGACCGCGGCGCTGGTGGGCAGCAGCTCGCGCAGCGGCGCCAGCCGCAGGCTCGGGACCGGCCCGCGGCTGCGGGCCAGGAGGACGACGAGGACGACGGCGTCGGTGACGAGCACCTGCACGGCCACGGACAGCGCCCCGGCGCCCAGCAGAGCGGCCACCAGGCCGGCGGCGGCGCCCGCCACCGCGCCCGAGACGTCACCGGCAGCCACGGCCCCGTAGTCGAGGCGGCGCGTGAGCACGGCCCGCGGAGCCACGGCGGCCCCCTTGACCACCAGGCCCGCGGCGAGGACGTGGAGGACCACCTCCAGGCCGGGCGCGTCGAAGAACGCGGCCACGGGGCCGGCGGCCACGGCGGTCGCCAGGCCCAGGAGCACCGCTGCCAGGAGGTTGACGCCGGCGACGGCGCCGGCCGCCCCCTCGGGCAGGGTGCGCCGCTGCACGTAGGCCGAGCTGAGTCCCTGGTCCAGCAGGAGCGCCATGAGGGTGGCGTAGATCGTCGCCAGGCTGACGACGCCGAACTCGGCGGGTCCCAGCCAGCGGGCGAGCAGCACGGCGAAGAGCAGCTGCGCGCCCTGGCGCACGACCACGGCGAGGCCGCTCCACCGCGTCGCCCGGGCGGCGGTGCGGCCGGAGAAGGCCGGGGCTTCGGTGGTCACCCTCCTGCCATCGGCCGGTGGGCGCTCCACCTTGACGCCTTCCACGCGCCGAGGGGCGCAGGTCCGGGTTCTCGCCCGGGCCTGCGCCCCTCGGTCCTGCGCACCTCCCGGTGCGCGGTGCTGCTACTGCAAGGTCACTGCGCGGTGGTGACGCTGAGGTCGTCGACCCGCAGGGTCACCGGGGCGTTGGTGGAGGAGGCGGACAGGAAGCCCATCACCCCCACCGAACCCGGCGCCTGCAGCGCCGCCGCACTGTCCGTGGCGCTGAGGTTCCACGCCGTCGGCTCAGCAGTGCCCGCGGCCCACACCTTGGCCCGCAGCGCCGTGGTGCCGGTGCCCACCACCTGCAGGCGCATCCGCAGCGGCGCCCCCGCGGTGTACTTCAGACCCGAGACCGTCTGCTGGCCCAGGGAGGTGTACGTCCCGTTCACCACCTGGCCCAGACCCAGCACCACCTGCCCGGTGGAGCTGATGCGGGCCTGCACCCGGTAGTCGGTGGTCGCCGAGATGCGCCGCCCCAGCAGCGACACCGTGGTCCCGGTACCGGTGGGCAGCTTGTCCAGCGCCAGCGTGGAGACCAGGTCCACGTTGGTGCTCGACAGCGACGAGGCGTAGATCGACCTCGTGTTCGACGCCCCCGGGATGACCAGCAGGCCGGTGCTGCCGTCCACCGAGAAGTTCGCCGCGCCGCTGGTCGGCGTCCACGCGCCGCCGGCGTCGGCCGTGCCCCACCCGCTGGTCGCGGTGCGGGTGAAGGTGTCGGTCAGCAGCCCGGTCGGGGCCACCACCGGAGCGGTGACCGTCACGCTGCGCGAGACCGTGCCGGTGGCGCCCTTGTCGTCGGTCACCACCAGCTTCACCGTGTACGTGCCCGCCGCGGTGTACGTGTGCGACGTGGTCCTGCCCGTGCCGGTGCTCTGGTCACCGAAGTCCCAGGCGTAGGAGGCCACCGTCCCGTCGGAGTCCGCAGAGCCCGACCCGTCCAGCGCCACCCCCAGGTCGCTCACCTGGGAGGTGAACGACGCCGTCGGAGCCGCGTTCGGCCTCGGCGCCACCGTCACGCTGCGCGTGACCTCGCCCGTGGCGCCCTTGTCGTCGGTCACCACCAGCTTCACCGTGTACGTGCCCGCAGCGGTGTAGGTGTGCGACGTCGTCGCCCCCGTGCCCGTGGCCCCGTCACCGAAGTCCCAGGCGTAGGAGGCCACCGTCCCGTCGGAGTCGGCAGAGGCCGAGGCGTCCAGCGCCACCCCCAGGTCACTCACCTGGGAGGTGAACGACGCCGTCGGAGCCGCGTTCTTCACGAGTCCGGAGACCTTGTAGTGGTTCGCGACGGTCTCCGCGCTGAGTGCGCGGTCGTAGATCGCCACCTCGTCGACGGTGCCGTCCAGGTAGAAGCTGCTGCTCGTGCCCCGCCACGTGGTGTCACCACCCACGCGCCAGTAGCCGTACCCGCTCTCGTTGCCGGTCTGAGCGTTGCTGAGCACGACGGCGCCGTCGACGTAGAGACGGAGGCCCGCAGCGCCCTGGGTGAGGACGACGTGGTGCCAGGTGCCGTCGTTGTAGGATGCGTCGGTCGTGTAGCGGTTCTCCTGACCGGTCCAGACGTTGACCGACAGCCGGCCGTCGTCCTGCATCGTGACGTTGCGGTCGTTCGACCAGCTGGTCCCGTCCTTGGCGTTGCCGGTGCCGATCAGCTTGCCGCCGCGCGTGGTGGTCGTGTTGAACCACAGCTCCGCGGAGTAGGTCGACGGGCGCTGCTGGCCCTGGTCCTCGACGAGGTAGCCGTCGCTGCCGTTGAGGCGCAGACCCCCGCCGAGAGCACCCGGCACGCCGGTGACCGCTCCGCCGCGCAGGAGACCGGGGTTGCCGGGCTGGCTGCTGTTGGCGACGCTGGTGCTGCCGGCGGCGCCGTCCATCCGGTAGTAGACGTCGGGCGCGTCGGCGTACACGGCCGCGCCGTAGGCGTCAGCGGGAGCAGCCGGGCGGATGACCACCTGGTTGGTGCTCGTCGACGTCTGGCCGGCTGAGTCGGTGACCGTGAGGGTCACGGCGTAGGAGCCGGAGGCGGCGTACGTGTGGCTGGCCGTGGCCCCTGCGGCCGTGGCTCCGTCACCGAAGGTCCACGCGTACGAGGCGATGGGTCCCTCGAGGTCCGCCGAGGTTCCTGCGTCGACGGAGACCGTCGTGCCGTTCACCGCCGACGTGAACGCGGCCGTGGGCGCCGTGTCGACCCCGCCCCTCTTCGCGTGGTCCGCCACCTGGGCGGTGGTCAGCTGCGAGGGGTAGATCGCGACGTCGTCGACGGTGCCGGCGAAGTACTGGCTGGAGTTGCCACCCCACGCGCGGTCACCGCCCACGCGCCAGTAGCCGGCGTACTCCTGCGAGCCCTGCTGGGAGTTGGTGCCCACCACGGAGCCGTCGACGGTCAGCACCATGCCCGCGGCGCCCTGGGAGGCGACCAGGTGGTGCCACTTGCCGTCGTTGTAGGCCTTCGACGAGGTGGCGCGGTTCTCCTGGCCGGTCCAGACGCCGAAGACGAGCTTGCCGTCGTCCTGCATCCAGACGTGGCGGTCGTAGTTGTTGCTGAGGCCGTCGTTGCGGTCGCCGAAGCCGATGAGGCGCCCACCGCGGGTGGTCGTGGTGTTGAACCACAGCTCCATCGAGTACGTGCGGGGGCTCTCGACCCGCTGGGTGGAGACGATGGCGTCGTCCTGCCCGTCGAGCTGCACGCCCGTCGAGCCGGCGATGCCGGGCACGCCGGCCGCACCGGGGGTGGCTCCCCCGAGGTAGGTGGCGCCCACACCCGCGGGGCCGGAGTCGGCGGCGCTGGTGGCACCGGCGGCGTCCTGCAGGCGCCAGAAGCTGTCCGGGCCGAGGTCGTAGACGGCCTGCCCGTAGGAGTCCGCCGGACGGACGGCCCCGGCGGGGGTGCGGCCGCTGGCGCGGTAGTGGTTGGCCACCTGCGCGCTGGTCAGCGCCGTGCCGTACACCGCGACGTCCTCGACCGAGCCGGCGAGCGCGCTGCTGGAGACCTGCCCCGGCCAGCCGCCCAGGTTGTCACCCCCGAGGCGCCAGTAGCCCTCGTAGTCCTGGATGCCGGACACACCGGCATCACGGCCGACCAGCACGCCGTCGACGTACATCGCCAGCCCGCCGGCCCCCTTGGTCTGCACGACGTGGTGCCACTGGCCGTCGTTGTAACCGGGCTTGGACTGGATCGTGCGCACCCGGCCGTCGTAGACGCCCCCGATGACCGACCCGTCATCGGTGAGGTAGGTGCTGCGGTCGTAGGCGGAGCTGCGGAAGTCCTCACGGCGGTTGCCGAAGCTGATGATCTCCCCGCCGGAGGTGCTGGTGGTCTTGAACCACGCCTCGGTGGAGTAGGTCTGCGGCGCCACGACCGGCTGCGTCGTGGTCGCGTGAGCGATCACCTCGGTCTTCGCCCCGATCCCGGCGCCGGGGATCGGCACCTCGACGGTGCCGGTGAAGGTGGTGGCCGTCGTGCCCGCCACCTGGCCCTCAGCGCCGCGCGTGGCGCTGGGGTCCACCGACAGCGACTGCGTCACCGCGCTGCCGGAGGTGTCGAAGCCCGCAGCCCCGGAGGCCTCACCCAGGCTCCAGTAGTGGTCGGGGGCGTCGGCGCGCACGGCGTCGTCGTAGGCGGTGCTGGGCATCGTCGCCGTCGCCGTGATCGCCTGCGGCGGGCTGACCTGCACGTTGCCCGAACCGTCAGTGGTGCGCACCCGGTAGGAGGTCAGCGTCCCCACGACCGGCGAGGGGTCGACGAGCGTCAGGCGCTTGCGGTCCCAGAACGCCGACTTCGCGGTGGCGGTCGCCACCACCGTCGGGCTGGCAGCCGGACCGCGCAGCAGCTCGTAGGTCAGCGACTCGTCGTCGCGGTCCCACGCTGCCAGGAAGGAGGCGCTGACCTGGCCGGGTCCGGTGTTCGCCACGTCCACGGCCATCGTGGACGCCTGCTGGGGGCCCTGCTTCATCGGCGCCTGGGAGCGGACGGCGAAGCGGGTGAGGCCCTGCTGGGCGGTGCCGTTGACGGTGGGGAACTCCCCACCCATCACCAGGTACTGGCTGTTGCCCGCCAGCGACCACGCCGCCTGCTTGCTCGTGGTGTACGTCCCACTGGTCAGCGTCGGCAGCCAGTGCAGCAGCGAGGGCCCCGGCAGCCCACCGGACCAGCCGTAGGCGTTGGTCTTGTTGACGTTGCCGAAGTTCGCCGTGGTCATGGCGATCGCGTTCTGGTAGGCCCGCGGCGCCTTGTCCACGATGCCGTCCGGCAGGGACTCGCACTCGTGGGTGTGCCCCACCGTGTACAGCACCCCGTTCATGGGGAAGGAGCTGTAGCTGTCACCCAGGCAGCCGTTGACCCACCGGATGCCGCCCCCGTTCGCGTCAGCGGCGAAGGCGTTCTCGAGGTTGCCGATGCGGTCGGTGTCGTAACCGGTGCCGTACACGGACGTGCCGTCCGTGGACAGGCTCCAGATCGCCGACTTCGCCCCGTACTCGTAGACGGTCTTGTTGATCTCCCACGGCAGGGAGGCACCGCTGGTGAGGTCCACCGCCGCGGTGCCCAGCGCCTGCGCGCCGTTGACGGCGGCGAAGCGACCACCGATGACGATCTCCGGCGTGGACGACGGCGCCACCATCGCCAGCACCTCGGCGTCCGCCTGCGGCGCCCAGTCGGTCAGCGACCCGTCAGAGGCCTTGAACGCGGCCAGGCGGGAACGCGCCGTCTGCTGACCGGCCGGACCGGCAGCGGTGAAGGTCCCACCCGCGTAGACGGTGTCACCGACCACGGCCAGCGCACGCACCTTGTCGTTGGCCCCAGCGGCGCTGAAGCTGCGCACGACAGCACCCGTGGTGGCGTCCAGGGCCACGATGCGGCTGCTGGCCACACCGCTGGAGCTGGTGAAGTTGCCGCCCACGTAGATCGTGCGGCCATCAGCAGAGGCCGCCAGCGCCAGCCCCGTGGAGTTCAGCGTCGGGGCCCACGACGTGATGAGGTTCCCCGTGCGGATGTCGTAGGCCAGGATGTTGCGCCGCGCCGTCTCGTTCGTCCCAGCAGCCGCCCCCGCCGGACGCGCGCTGGTGAAGTCACCGGTGACGTACACGGTGTTGCCGACCACCAGCTGCGCCCAGACCACACCGTTGATCTGCACCGTCGGCAGCGCATCAGCGCTCACCGTCGGCGGCAGCACCGGCCCAGCCGCAGCGGGGTCACCGGCGGCGGCGAAAGCGGCCCCACCGAAAGGCACCAGCGAACTGGCCACGACGGCCGAAGCCACCGACAGCGCCAGGCTGCGCTTCATGCGACGTGTCATCCACACTCCCGATCTGCGGCCACCCACCGGCGGCCTCCCCCACACAGCTCCCGAAGCCGGGCCGTGCGCTCAGGAGGAACGTAGAGATCAGGAGCACGAGAACCACGCCCTGTGACCGATCGTCACTCGGTCAGGTGCACGGTCATCACCCGCGCGCTGTCAACAGACGGTCAGAGGGTGGTCACCGAGCGCTCATCGGGGGGTGTTGGCGCTGAGGTCGTCGACCCGCAGGGCCACCGGGGCGTGGGTGGAGGAGGCGGACAGGAGGCCCTGCACCCCCACCGAGCCCGGCGCCTGCAGCGGCGTCGGCGTGCGACGCGGTCCTGCCGGTGCCCGCGGCTCCGTCACCGAGGTCCCACGCGCAGGAGGCCACCGTGCCGTCGGAGTCGGCCGAGGTCGACCCGGTCGACCCGGTCGACCCGGTCGACCCGGTCGACCAGCGTCGGGCGCTCGTGGTCCCGGAACGCCGACTTCGCGGTGGTGGTCGCCGCACCGGCCCAGCCGCAGCGGGATCACCGGTGGCGGCGAGAGCGGTCCCGCTGAAAGGCACCAGCGGACTGGCGACGACGGCCGAAGCCGCCGACAGCGCCGGGCTGCGCTTCGTGCGACGTGTCATCCGCACTCCCGATCTGCGGCCGCCCACCGCAGCCCGTCCCCGGGCGGGGTCCGAGGACCGCACCGGGGTCTCGTCGGGATGCAGGGCAGGGGCAGGACGGGATCACGCAGGGTCGTCGCAGGTCACCTCATCGGAGGATCGTCCCCGCCCTCAGCGGGCGGCGCCGCTGGCGAGCCCCCGCCGCCCGCTGCCCAGGCCCCTCCGCCTCCGCACGACGGGAGCGCCGTAGTACCGCTCCTCCGTCTCGCGGCGCGGCACCGCCGCCAGCAGCACGCCGAGCACCCTGCCGCGGGCCGTCGCCAGCTGGTCCACCGCCGAGGTGAGGTCCTGGCTCCGGGTCCGGCCGCTCCGCGCCACGAGGAGGACGCCGTCCACCAGCGCCGCCATGACGAGGGCGTCGGGCACGGGCAGCACCGGTGGGGCGTCGATCACGACCGCGTCGAAGTCCTCGCGGAGCCGCTCGAGGAGCTCGCGCATGCGGCGAGAGCCCAGCAGGGCCCCGGGGTCCGGCGGCACCGGCCCCGCGCAGAGCACCCGCAGCGAGGGGTGGACCGACTCCTGCAGCGCGTCCTGCACGGAGAGGCGCCCCGCCAGGACGTCCACGAGGCCCACCCCTCCCTCCAGACCCAGCCGCTCGGCCACGGACGGCGAGCGCAGGTCTCCGTCCACGAGCACCACGCGGGCCCCCGACTGCGCCATGGCCACCGCCAGCCCCACCGAGGAGGTCGACTTGCCCTCGGCGGGGTTGGCCGAGGTCACGACGAAGCTGCGGGGCGGGTCGTCCACGTCGAGCAGGGCGAGCTTGTCGCGCAGCCCGCGGTGGGCCTCGGACCAGTGCGTCTGCCGCGTCGGGTCGACCTCGACCACGGCGGCGCGCTTGTCGCGCACGGTGGCGGTGAGCGGCGCCCTCCCGGTGGTGGCGCGGACGTCGAGGGCGGTCCTGAGCCTGGTGTCGAGGTGGTGGCGGAGCAGGGCGGCGCCGGTCCCGACGAAGAGCCCGACGACCGCGGCGACGACGACGTCGACGGTGGTCCGCGGCGCGATGCGGAAGCGCGGAACAGTGGCGGGCTCGATGACGGTGACCATCACGGGCGAGGGCTGCGACGCGTCGGTGCGCTCCAGCCGCTCGACCGCGCGGGAGAAGCTCTGAGCGACGGCGTTGGCCGTGCGAGCCGCCACCTCGGGGTCGCCGGAGGTGGCCGTGATGTCGATCATCACGGTGCCGTTGGGGTTCGAGGCGCTCACGGCCGACCGCAGGGACCGCGCGGTGGTGGTGCCGCCGAGCTCCTCCGCGACGGGCTCGAGCACGAGGGTGCTCGAGGCCACCGCCACGTACGAGGCCACTCGCTGGAGCGCGAACTGCGACCCCTGGGAGGCGATGCCGGTCTGCGCCCCGGCCGAGGCCGTGACGAAGGTGCCGGCCGTGGCCTGGTAGGTGGGAGGCGTGGTCACGGAGCGGGCCGTCGCCGCCCCGACGGCGAGCAGCGTGATGATGCCGACCATCAGCCAGCGCTTGCGCAGCACCTGGACGAGCTCGTGCAGGGTCACTCGACGCCTCCGAGGCGGTGGGGGGACCGGTGGACGGCCGGTCCGGTGGACGGCGGGTCCGCCGGCGGACCGCTCGACGGGACGGGGACCGCTCCGTCGTCGGCGGCGCGGGTGGTGGCGAGCCCCATGAGCAGGAAGATCACGAACGCCACCGCCGGCCAGGCGAGGACGTCGAAGAGGAACAGCGACGCGACGCAGGAGACGAGGGCGGGACGCAGCGTCGGCGGAGCGGCCGCCACGGAGGCGACCACGACCGCTGAGAAGAGCACCACGGCGGCCAGGCCGCCCTGGACGAGGACGGAGACGAACTGGTTGTCGATGGCCCGCAGGCCGTCGTCCTGGAGGAGGCCCTCGTCGAACATCCTGCCGATGGAGCCGAAGCCGTTCCCGAACAGGACGTGGACCAGGTCTTGGCGCGCGAGCAGCTCCTGCGCTGCGGTCAGCGCTCCCAGGCGGTGGGTGACGGACCCGGACTCCGCGGTGTCGCCCAGCGAGGGTGGCGTGGCGGCCGACAGCGCGACCCCGCCGAGCGCGGCAGCGGCCACGGCCAGGTAGACGCGCTCGACGGTGGTGCGCCGGCCGCCGAAGACCACGACCACCACCACCGCCAGCAGGAAGGAGGCGCGCGCGCCGGCGGCCACGAGCCCGGCGAACAGCGGGACCAGCAGCACCAGCCGCACGCCCCAGCGCAGGCCCGGCATCCCGCGGACGGTGAGCGCGACGCTCGCCACGAGCACGAGGCCCAGCGGCAACGGGTGGCCGAGCGTGCCCTGGCTGCGCTCCACCCCGTTGCCGAGGAGCTCGTTGAGCAGCGGTACCGGCAGCCCGTCGGCGCCCCGCTGAGCGGGGACCCACAGGTGTTCGGGGAAGAGGGTCGGCTCGACCGCGGCCACGACCCCCTGGACGACGCCGAGCGCCACCAGCGAGGCCACCACGGTGCGCCGTCCCCGCGCATCGAGCGCCCCGGGGAGTGACAGTGCGGGGAGGACGGCGATCACGGTCAGCAGCAGGCGGAAGCCCGCGCCCTGGTCGTGCGAGGCCGCGGTGCTGGCCAGCATGACCGCGAAGAGCGCCAGCACCGCGCCCACCCAGGGAGAGCCCTTGACCGTGCCGCGCCCGAGGAGCACGGCGAGGGTCAGCCCCGCTCCCCCGACCATCATCAGCTGCAGGGGGGTGCCGCCCGACATCCGCGTGGCCGGCATCGCCGCCCACATGACCGCGCTGAACACCAGTGCGCGCTCGGCGCGCCGCGCGGGGTCGCGGCACAGGACCACCGACACCGCGCCGGTCGCCACCAGCGCCAGCAGGACCGCCGTCATGGGCCCGGTGCGGCCCGCGAGCACCACCGAGGCCAGGGTGACGAGGGGGCCCGTCAGCACCAGCGGCCACGCCGCAGGCAGGTGGCGCGCCCGCCGCCGCCCGCGCCGGCCGGCCACCCGGGGGGCGGCAGGCCCCCCGGGGAGGACGACGGGTGCGTGCAGGCTCACCTCGGAGGCATCGGCGCGTGCGCCGTGCACCTTGACCGGGAGGACCGCACCGGCACCCGTGCGGCTGCCGTCAGCCCCTGACGACCACGGTCGTCCCCGAGCTGATCGAGCTGATGGTCAGCACCAGGGACGACGCCTGGCCGCTGGGGACGGTGAAGGCCCACACGCCCTCGGCGCTCTTCCTGGGCGCGAGGACGCCCTCGGCCGGAGCGCTCGGAGCTCCGGTGAGCAGGGTCGCGGGGACGGCGTCGGCGCCGTAGGTGGCCGTGACGGTCAGACCGCCGAGGTCGACCGGCGCGTCGGACCCGTTCTCGACCCTGACGCTCACCGCGACCGCCGGCCCCGCGACGTCGCCGGGGACGCTCCCCGAGGCCTGGGCCTCGCGCACGGCGGACACGGTGGCCACGAGCCCGTCGCCGAAGGCGGCCGGGCTCCCGGTCGGGACGGGCGGCAGGGTGGTGGCCCCGACGACCGGCGCGGTGGCCGGGGGTGGCCCCGCGTAGGTGCTGGACGGTGGCGGGCTGGGGGTGCTGGCCGCCGGCCCCGTCGCGGTGGACGACGGCGGAGTCGGACCACCGGCGCTGGACGTCGTGGGCGAGGCGGTCGGGGCCGTGCCGTCGGAGCTCGACGAGGTGCACGACACGAGCACGCCCACGCAGAGGACCACCGCTGCTGCGGCGGCCGCGGCGGCCGCGGTACGACGGGACGGGCGCTTGCTGGTCACTCCCACGTCAGGCTCCTGTCGTCGGTGCGGGGCGGTCCGCCGTCCCGCGCTCGGGCTGCTGGGCCTTCTGGGCAGCGCCCTGACGGCCCAGCAGCCGGCCCCGGCGGCGGGCCAGCCGCAGGCAGAGCGCCTCGTAGCCGTCGGCCACCACGTCCCAGTCGTAGAGGGCCGCCCGCCCGCGGGCGAGGACGCCGCGGGCACGTGCGCCCTCGCCGTCGTCCTCCGCCTGCTGCACCACCCGGGCCACCGAGGCGGCGTCGGACCAGAACAGCCCGGCGTCCTCGAGCACCTCGCGGTTGAAGGAGACGTCGTAGGCGCTCACGGCCGCGCCGGCGCCGATGGCGCGCAGCAGGGAGGGGTTGGTGCCTCCCACCGAGTGCCCGTGCAGGTAGGTCAGCGAGCCGGCGTAGAGCTGGTCCAGCAGGTCCTGGTCCCACACGCCGCCGAGGAAGGTGGTGCGGTCGTCCGCGAGGGCGTGCACCCGGCGCGTGTACTCGTCGGAGTAGGGCGCGCTGCCCACCACGACCAGCGGCAGCGAGGCCCGGCTCGCGGTGTAGCCCTCGACGATGACGTCGACGTGGTTCTCCGGCTCGAAGCGCGCCACCACGAGGTGGTAGCCGCGGGGGGTGAGGCCCAGCTCAGCGAGGCGGGCGGGGTCACCGCCCCCCTCGACGACGGGGGCGCCGTACGTGATGAGCGTGGTCGGCACGCCGAACCGCTCCGTGTAGTAGTCCTGGATGCCCACCGCGTCGGCGATGAGGTCGTCGGAGAAGCGCACGGCCAGGGCCTCGGCCTGGCGGTAGTAGCGCTGGCCGGTCGCGCCCCACTTGGAGCGCTTCCACTCCAGGCCGTCGACGTGCGTGGCCACCGGGATGCCGCGGGCCCGCAGCAGCGGGAGGTACGGGGCGTTGGCAGCGTTGAAGACGACGGCGACGTCGGTGCGGTGCCGCACGAGGTGGGCCACCGAGCCTCCGGTGTGCGACAGCGTCTCCAGGGTCCGCGAGCGCAGCGCGGGCAGGTGCACCAGCTCCATGCCGCGGTGGCTCTCGAGCAGCTCGCCGTCGTCGCCGTCGACGCGCCGGCAGTAGACGCGGACGGTGTGGCCGCGGTCGGCGAGCCGGGCGCCGACCTCCTCGACGCAGGTCTCGAAACCTCCGTAGTGGGCGGGTACGCCGCGCGTCCCCACCAGGGCGATCGACAGCGGCCGCGCGCGCTCGTGCGCGGCAGCGTCGCGCTGCACGTCCAGGTCAGTCACCGGAGCTCCTCAGGTGGCGGGTGGGTCCACACCTGCCATCGGGAGTTCCACCTCCACCTTGACGCCCGTGCGGCTGCGGTCATCCGAACGCCGCAGCCGCAGCGGGCGCCCCGCCCGCCGCGGGGTCAGGACCTCGCGTGGGTGAGCGTCGACCAGTTCATGAAGAGCTCGGTGCCGTTGCGGGGGCGCAGCGAGCGCACGAGCTGCTGCGTCTGGGGCAGCGAGACGCCCTCGCCCGCGTAGTGGGCGTACCCGACCTCCCAGCCCTGGTTGGACGCGGTGCCGATCTTCTTCAGCGGCGCCGGGCAGACCCACCCGGGGGCGGAGGGGTCGTTGAGGTAGCGGGCGTTGTACTCGAGGCCGGCGACGAGCCGTCGCTGCTGCTCGCGGTAGAGGTCGACCCCCTGGATGCCGGCGGTCTCGGCGACGTCGAGGGCGGCGGCCATCCCCATCATCATGTGGTCGGCGTCCCGGCAGGTCTCCCCCTGCAGGCCGTCGACGTAGCGCTCGGGCGAGAACCAGTAGCTGTCGACGCGCCCCGCGGTGATGGAGGTGCCGGCGGGGAGGACCGGCTTGGCACCGTCCGAGGTGAGGTAGACGGAGGACACCACCTGGGCGCGCCAGTCGCCCACGCCGTCGTCGAAGACGGACCGGTCGTCGAGGAAGATCCCGATGTTGACCGTGGCCTCGGCCATCGACATCTGCCAGTTGGCGTTGCCCCCGACCCAGCCGTCGCGGACCATCGGCAGGAAGGCGGTGCGGAGCATGCCCTCGAAGCGCTGCACCCGGTCGGGGCTCCACCCGGCGTCGCTGTAGCGGATGAGCTCGGCGGCCTTGGGGAAGACCGAACCGGCCCAGGCGGCCTGCAGGCGCCCGTTGACGTAGGTGGTGGTGTCGAAGCTGTGGCTCTGCAGGACCCCTGACCACGCGTCGAGGATCTCGACGGCCTTGCGGGCGTAGCGCTCGTCACCGGTGTAGGTGTAGATCAGCGCCATCGTGTACGCCGCCTGCGCGTCCTTGGTCTCGGCGGTGCAGCCGATGTCGATGCGGTTGTACGCCCCGCACATGACCACGGGCACCGGCTGGGGCTGCCAGGACAGGTTCGCCCAGCTCGAGCCCTTCGCCTTGGCGAAGGCGCTGGCCCACGGCTCCTCACCGGCGGCGACCTTCGCACGGACGGCGGCGAGCTGGGAGGCGCTGGTCATGATGCCGGGATGGACGAAGCCCGCCGGTGACGTCTGGCTGCCCCCCGTGCTGGCTGACGCGCTCGGGGAGGGGCTCGAGGCGGGCTCGCTGGTCGGCTCCGTGCTCGGGTCGACCGGAGGCGGGCTCGAGGACGGCGTCGTCGAGGGCTCGACGGACGGTCCTGCCGACGGGTCGGTGGACGGGGCCGTCGCGGGGTCCGGCGACGTGGTGGTCGGTCCGGTGGCCGGCGCACCACCCGAGGAGCCGTTCGGCGCCGTCGCGGGCTCAGCGACCGCTCCACCACCGGCGGCAGCGCCCTCCTGGCCGAACCCGGCCACGGACACGTCGGCGAGGGTCAGCCGGAGGGGCTCGGCCTTGCGCGAGAGGTACCCCTGCAGCGCCACGGCACCCGGCGCCTGGAGGCGCTCGGGGTCCTCGTCGCGGACGGTCACCTGCCAGTCGGGGCGCTCAGCGCCCATCCGCCACACGCGGGCCTGGAGCACGACGGGCGAGCTGCCCACCACTCGCACCTGCACGAGCAGCGGCGCGTCCTCCGCCAGCACGGCGACCTTGCCCGTGCGGCTCAGCACCGTGTACTGGCCGCCGCTCACGCGGTCGACGCGGAGCGCGACGTGGCCGCTGTGGCGCACGAGCACGGTCAAGCCGTAGCGGTCTCCGTCCGGCTGCACGCGAGCCTGCGTCTGCTCGTACAGGCCCGGGTTGCTCGCGTCCACGTGGTGGAGCACCAGGCTGTGCGTGACGTCGACGTCGGCCACGGGTGCCGTGGCCAGGGCCGCCGTGTAGCTGCCGCCAGGCTGCACCTCCCCCACGACCAGCCGGCCCGGGGCCGGCGAGGTCGTCTCGGTGCCCTTGGTGGTGGTGACGGTGCCCTGGGCGAAGGGCGGGGTGAGCAGCAGCGGGGAGCTCGGCTCGGCGGCTCCGGTCCCGTCGTCACCTGCCGCCTGCGCCACCGCGGTGCCGAGCAGGACCGCCACCAGAGCCGCGACCACGGCCGCCACCAGCAGCTGGGACCTCGTGGTCGCGGACGCCCTGTGAGCGCGGGCACCGCGCCGCGTGATCGCCATGGATGACGAACCTAGGTGGCTTCGTCCGCCCGCGGGCGCATATGACCGATCTGCCCGCGCGCCCCCCGGTCAGGGCACGGCGTGGGTGAGCGTCTGCCAGTTCAGGTGCAGCTCCGTCCAGGCCCGGGTGCGGAACTGCTGCATGTACTGCCGCGACTGCGGCAGCGACACGCCCCGGTCGCCGGCGTAGTGGGCGTAGCCGAGCTCCCACCCGTGCCGCACCGTCGTCCCGATGGTCTTCAGGGGCTTGGGGCACGCCCAGCCCGAGGCGCTGGGGTTGTTGAGGTAGCGGGCGTTGTACTCCATGGCGGCCGTCAGCCGGCGCTGCTGCTCGCCGAAGAGGTCGACCCCCTGGATCTGCGCGGTCTCCGCGGCCTGCAGCGTCGCCCCGAGGCCCATGACCACGTGGTCCATGTCGCGACAGGTCTCCCCCTGCAGGCCGTCGACGTAGCGGGTGGGGTTGTACCAGTACGCGTCGAGGTTGGTGCTCTTGACGGCGCGCGCCGGCGGCAGGACGGGCTTGGCCCCGTCGCTGGAGAGGTAGATGGTGGAGGGGACCGTGGCCCGCCAGTCGCTCACGCCGTCGTCGAACACCGAGCGGTCGTCGAGGAAGACGCCGATGTTGATGGTCGCCTCGCTCATGGACATCATCCAGTTGGCGCCCCCGCCGGCCCAGCCGTCGCGCACCATCGGGAGGAAGGCGTTCCGCAGCACCGCCTCGAAGCGCGCCACGTCCGCCGACGCCCAGCCCGCGCCGGTGTGCCGGATGATCTCCGCGGCCTTGGGGAAGACCGACCCCGCCCAGGCCGCCTGCAGGTGGCCGTTCTTGTAGGTGGTGGTGTCGAAGCGGTGGCCCTGGAGGGTCGAGGACCAGGCGTTGAGGATCTGGATCGACTTGGCCGCGTAGCGCTTGTCACCGGTGTAGGCCCACAGGAGCGCGTGGGTGTAGGCGGCCTGCGCGTCGTTCATCTCCGCCGTGCAGCCCTCGTCGGGGGAGTTGCCGGACCCGCACCCGACCCAGGCGACCGGGCGGGGCGTGTAGCTGAGGCTGCCGAAGGAGGACGTCCGGGCGCGCTCGAAGGCTCCGAACCACGGCTCGGCGCGCGCCGCGACCTTCTGCTTGACGAAGGCGAGCTGCGCGGAGCTGGTGGTGATGCCCGGGTGCACGAGACCCGAGGCCGTCGGGACGGCGTCGTCGAGGGTCACCACGGATGACCGGTCCTCAGGGCCCGCGCCGGAGGAGGCGCCGGAGCGCGTCCCCTGGCCCGGCTCGACGAGGAAGGCCGCCACCAGGGCCACGGCGAGGACGAGGGAGCCCAGGGGCAGCTCCAGGAAGGGCCGTCGGGGCGGCTGGGGAAGTCGCACGAGGAGGGACCATAGCCACGATCGAGGACGAAGGGTGCCAAAACGGACACCCGGTCCACCGCGACCGCTCAGGGCCGCGCGCGTTCGACCGGCTCGAGTCGGCCTTGCGCGGTGTCCACGGCGGGCACCGGGAGGGGCCCCTCAGTAGGCGCCGCGGCTCCTGAGGACGGCCCCCACCGTCTTCCACATGATCATGAAGTCGAACGCGAAGGACCAGTTCTCCACGTACCGCAGGTCGAGCCGGACCGACTCGTCCCAGTCCAGGTCGGAGCGGCCGTTGATCTGCCACAGACCCGTCAGGCCCGGCTTGACCATGAGGCGGCGGCGGACGTCGTGGCCGTAGACGGCCACCTCGCGGGCCAGCGGCGGGCGCGGGCCCACCAGCGACATCTGGCCGACCAGCACGTTGAACAGCTGGGGCAGCTCGTCCAGGGAGAGCCTGCGCAGCAGGCGTCCCACCCTGGTGATGCGCGGGTCGTGCTTCATCTTGAACAGCACGGCGTTGCCCTCGCTGGAGCCGACCAGCTCGCGCAGGCGCGCCTCGGCGTCCACCACCATGCTGCGGAACTTGAGCATCGTGAAGGTGCGCCCCTCCATGCCGATGCGCTCCTGGCGGAAGAAGACCGGCCCGCGGCTGTCCAGCTTCACCGCGAGCGCGATGAGCGCGATCACCGGGGAGAGCAGCAGCAGGGCCAGCGCGGCGACCGCCACGTCGACGGTGCCCTTGGCGATGCGCCGCACGCCGGTGAGCTCGGGGCGCTCCAGGTGCATGAGCGGCAGGCCGCACACCGGGCGGATGGCCACGCGCGGGCCCACCACCTCGGTGACGGCGGGCGCCACGAAGAGGTCGGCGTGGGTGTCCTCCAGGGCCCACCCCAGGCGCCGCAGGAACGGTCCGTCGGTCTCCGCGGTGGGCAGCACGGCCACGGCGTCCACGCCGGCGCGCACGCTGATCTCGGCGACGTCGCGGAGCTCCCCGAGCACCGGCACGCCCATCTCGGCGAGCTGGGTGAGCACGAAGGCCTCGTCGCCGCGGCGGCCGCCCTGGGCGGCGGGCAGGCAGACGCCCGCGACGGCCATGCCGTGGTAGCGGGCGCGCTGCACCTGGCGGACCGTCGCGAGCACCCCCTCGTGGTGGCCGGCCACGAGCAGCGTCTGCATGTGGAGGCCCTGCTCGCGCTGGCGGTGCAGCCACTGGCGGGTGAGGTAGCGGAAGGCCAGCAGCAGCAGCGCCCCGAGGGGCAGCGCCACCAGCACGTAGCCGCGCGCGATCTCCAGGTCGAAGGCCCACGAGGTGGTGGCGACGATGGCCAGGGTGAGGATGCTGGCGCGGGCGACCCGTCCGAACTCCTCGCTGCCCAGGCCCATGAAGCGCCGCTCGTAGGCCCGGCTGGCCACGAGCGCCGAGAACCAGATGACCGGCACCACGAGCAGCAGCAGCGACTCCTGGCCGCTGGTGGTGCTCACGTCTCCGAACCGCACCGCGTAGGCGAGCACCACGGAGACGGCGACGGCCAGCAGGTCGGCCGCCACCACGCGGGGCAGGTAGTGGGAGGTCCAGTGCGTGCGGGGAGGGGCCACGCGCCGCACGCGGCCCGGTGCGTCGAAGGCACCTGCGCCGTCCTGCACCGGAACCGCTTCCGACAGGCGGCCGGGCACGGGGACGACGGAGGTCATGGTTCTCCAAGTCGGGTGGGCGGGGAGGGGCCTTGCGTCGTGATCGAAGCGAGACCCCGCAGGAGCATGAAGGGGTTCACGCGTTGTTCACCCGGGCGGGTTGCTCCACCCGGGGGACGGTGGCACCGCCGCGTGATCACTGATGTCGCTGCGCGGTCGGCAGGAGCGGCGGTGCTCAGGTCAGGCGGGCGGCGCCAGGCGGAGGTGCAGCACCTCGGGCGAGGTGGCGGGCGCGGGGATGACGGCGAGCGCCGCGCCTGGCGTCAGAGCCCCCGCCGGAGCGGCGTCGATCAGGCGCAGCGGTGTCTCGCGGTGCGAGGCGGCGCGGCGGGCGCGGGCGATGGCCACGCCGAGCAGCACGCCCACCACCGGGCTCGCGACGAGCCACACCACGAGGATCTCCACAGCCAGGCGCATCTCGTCCTCCAGGTCAGCCAAGATCAGATCTGACGCGCTCACGCACCCCGGCCCGAGGGACGGCGCGTCCAGTGGCGTTGTCGGCACGGTGATCTCCGGACCTGAGCCCCGGAAGCACCCGGGCGCCCGGCTCACCCGTCCGCAGCAGCGCCGCCCCCCTCGGACGGGTAGGGCACGATGGCCCGGTGGGCCGCACGCGGATGACCGGCGCTGAGCGGCGCGAGCAGCTGCTCGTCGTCGGCCGCGGGCTGTTCGCGCAGAAGGGCTTCGACGGCACCAGCGTCGAGGAGGTCGCCGCCCGCGCCCGCGTCTCCAAGCCGGTGGTCTACGAGCACTTCGGTGGCAAGGAGGGCCTGTACGCGGTGATCGTCGACCGCGAGGTCCGCGCCCTGCTCGACGCCCTCAGCTCCGCGCTCGACGCCCGCGCCCACCCTCGGGTGCTGCTGGAGCGGACCACGCTCGCGCTGCTCGGGTACGTGGAGGAGAACACCGACGGGTTCCGCATCCTCGTGCGCGACTCCCCCGTCGCCCAGACGACGGGCACGTTCGCGAGCCTGCTCGGAGACGTGGCCACGCAGGTCGAGGAGATGCTGGCCGACGAGTTCCGCCGGCTGGGGCTCAGCGTCGACGCCGCCCCCATGTACGCGCAGATGCTCGTGGGGATGGTCGCGCTGACCGGCCAGTGGTGGCTCGGCTCGCGCGAGCCCGACAAGGCGGTGGTGGCCGCGCACATCGTCAACCTGGCGTGGAACGGGCTGTCGGGCATGGAGCCCAGCCCGCGGCTCACGCCGCACGCGGGCTGACCGCCCGTGGCCGACGCGGTGGACGACGACCTGCAGGCGCGCGCTGACGACGAGGTCGACCGCCTCGTCACGGCCTGGGCGCGCGAGCGGCCCGACCTCGACGCCTCCCCGCTGCTGGTGCTCTCGCGGGTCTCGCGGCTGGCGCACCACCTCGACAGGGCCCGCGCCGAGGCGTTCGCCGGCACGGACCTGGTGCAGTGGGAGTTCGACGTGCTGGCGGCGCTGCGGCGCTCGGGGGCGCCGCACGAGCTGTCGCCGTCGTCCCTGGCCTCGGCGACGCTGGTCACCTCCGGCACGATGACCACCCGCATCGACAGGCTCACCGCCCGCGGGCTGGTGGAGCGCCGCCCCGCCCCGGCGGACCGGCGCGGGGTGCTCGTGCGGCTGACCGACGAGGGCGCCCGCCGGGTGGACGCGGCCCTGGCGGACCTGCTCGTGCGGGAGCGGTCGGTGCTCGACGTCCTCGGGCCCGACCGGTCCGCGCAGCTCGCGGACCTTCTGCGGCGGCTCCTGGCGCCGTTCGAGGGTCCCCGCTGACCCGGCCGGGCGCAGTCCGCGCCCGCGGGGGCAGGCCGCCGCTACCGTCGCTGGCGTGCTGATCGAGCCCCTTCCCCTCCGCGGCGCCTGGTCCATCACCCCGAAGCAGTTCGGGGACGACCGCGGCACCTTCCTCGAGGCCTTCAAGAACGACGCCCTCGCCGACGTCATCGGCCACCCGCTGACCGTCGCGCAGGTGAACTGCTCGGTGTCGGCCGCGGGCGTGGTGCGCGGCGTGCACTTCGCCGACGTGCCCCCCGGCCAGGCCAAGTACGTCACCTGCACCGTCGGTGCGGTGCTCGACGTCATCGTCGACGTCCGGGTCGGCTCCCCCACCTACGGGCAGTGGACCTCGGTGCTCCTCGACGACGTCGACCGGCGCGCCGTCTACATCGCCGAGGGCCTCGGCCACGCCTTCGTCTCCCTGGCCGACGGCTCCACCGTCACCTACCTGTGCTCCACCGGCTACAACCCCACGGGCGAGCACGGCGTGCACCCGCTCGACCCGGAGATCGGCATCGCCTGGCCCACCCACGGGCGCGACGGCCAGCCGCTGGTCTACGAGCTGTCCACCAAGGACGAGGCCGCGCCGACCCTGGCGCAGGCGCGCGAGGCGGGTCTGCTGCCCGTGTGGGAGACCGCTCGCGCCTACGCCGGTCCGGCCGACGCCCCCTCGGTGCAGGGCGACGACGACGAGGCGGCCCGCGCGTGAAGGTCCTCGTCACCGGCGCCGCCGGCATGCTCGGCCAGGACGTCGTGGCCCTCCTGCGCGAGCGCGGGCACGAGGTGACCGCGGCGGGCCGCTCCGACGTCGACGTCACCGACGCCGCCGCGCTGCGCGCGGCGGTGCCGGGCCACGACGCGGTGGTCAACTGCACCGCGCACACCGCCGTCGACGCCGCCGAGACCGACGTCGAGGCCGCCGAGCTGCTCAACACCACCGCCCCCGGGCTGCTCGGGGAGGCCTGCGCGGCCGCGGGCGCGCGGCTCGTGCACGTCTCCACCGACTACGTCTTCTCCGGGCGGGCCGACCTCGACGACGACGGGCGACCGCTGCCGTACGCCGAGGACGCGCCGGTGGCGCCGCGCTCGGTCTACGGGCGCACGAAGGCCGACGGCGAGCGGGCGGCGCGCCGGGCCCAGCCCGACACCCTGGTGGTGCGGACGGCCTGGCTGTACGGCGCGGGCAAGGGGTGCTTCCCCACGACCATCGCCCGGGCCGCCCGCGAGCGCGGCGCGGTGAGCGTGGTCGACGACCAGGTGGGCCAGCCGACGTGGACCGCGGACGTCGCGCGCGTCGTGGCGGACCTGCTGGAGGTCGGGGCACCCGCGGGGACCTACCACGCGACCTCGAGCGGGCGGACCAGCTGGTACGGGTTCACGCAGGCGGTGCTGGCCTCGGCGGGGGTGGACCCGGCGGCGGCGAGCCCGACGACGAGCGAGGCGTTCGCGCGGCCGGCGCCGCGGCCGGCGTGGTCGGTGCTGGGGCACGAGGCGCTCGTGGCGGCGGGTGTGGAGCCCATCGGTGACTGGGCGGAGCGCTGGGAGGCCGCCGCCCCCGCCGTCCTCGGCGGCTGAGAGCGGCTGAGAGCGGTGGGCCGGTCGGGTCACGGCGAGCCGCGCCGTCGGGTGACCTCTCGGTCACGGTCTGTCGGCCGGCTCCCCCGCTGACCTAGCGTGCCTGCCGGAGGGAGCGCCACCAGGTGCTCCCGCACGCCTGCAGGGAGCCGCCCGTGAGCATCGTCGAGGACGACCCCGACGCGGTGGACCGGGTGCTGGCCCCGCGTCCGGACGCGCCCCGGGCCCCGCGCCGGCGGCGCTGGGCCCGGCTGGTGCTGGTGGTGGCGGGCCTGCTGGTGGTGGCGCTGGCGGCCGGCGCGGTGGCGCTGTGGCGCGCGGCGCCGGAGGTCGGTCACCTCGGTGACCCGTTCTCCACCATCCCCGCCGCGGAGCGGCCGTCGGTGGACGCCGCGGCCGGGACGGCGCAGAACATCCTGCTCATCGGGTCCGACAGCCGCGCCAACGGCGACGGCTCCGACGAGGACGGTCCGGACGGTTCCGCTGGTGTCCCCGCCGGTCAGGAGGCGGACTGGACCCGCGGCGGGCAGCGCAGCGACGCGCTCGCCGTGCTCCACCTGTCCGCCGACGGCCGCAGCGCGGCGATGGTCTCCATCCCCCGCGACTCCTGGGTGCCGGTGCCCGGCTACGGCACCACCAAGATCAACGCCGCGTTCGCCTACGGGGGCGCGCCGCTCGCCGTGCGCACCGTGGAGCAGCTGACCGGCGTCCGCATCGACCACGTGGTGGCGATCGACTTCTCCGGGTTCGCCCGCGTCACCGACGCGCTCGGCGGCGTGCGCATCTGCGTGCCGCAGGCCGTCTCCGACCACCTGGGCACCGTGGCGGCGGGATGCCAGGTGATGGACGGCCAGCAGGCCCTCACGTACGTGCGGCAGCGCAAGACGCTGCCCGGCGGCGACTTCGACAGGGAGCGCCGCCAGCAGAACTGGGTGCGCTCGGTCATCGCCGGCGCGACGGACCGCGACCTGCTCAGCGACCCCGTGAAGCTCACCGCCGTGGTGCGCGAGCTGGCGGCGTCCGTGCGCACCGACGACGCCCTCGGCGAGCCGCAGCTGCTCTCCCTGGCGCTGGACCACCGCGACCTGCGCACCGACGACGTGGCGTTCCTGCAGGCTCCGCTGGCCTCACCGGCCACCGGGCGCGAGGGCTCGCAGTCCGTGGTCTACCTCGACCCTGCCGCGGGCGCCGAGCTGTGGACGGCGGTCAAGGCCGACGACCTCGCTGCCTGGGAGGCGGCCCACCCGGACGCCGGGCTCGGTGACAGCGTCAGGTAGCTGGCGAGCCCCCCGGCACGACGAGAGCCCCCGGCCGGCCGGCCGGGGGCTCTCGTCGTGCTGGGCTCAGCGGCCGGTCAGCGGCCGGTCAGCCGTGTCAGCGCCCGAGCTGGGCGTACTTGGCCTCGGTGGCGGCCTTGCGGGGCCGCCACCACGCCTCGTTGTCCCTGTACCAGTCGAAGGTCGCCTTCAGACCGGACTCGAGGTCGGAGTGCAGGGGGCGCCAGCCGAGCTCGTCCCGCAGCAGGGAGGCGTCGATGGCGTACCGCAGGTCGTGGCCGGGGCGGTCGGCCACGAGGTCGTACGCGTCGGCGTCCTGACCCGCGATCTCCAGCAGCGCCCGCACCACGCGGAGGTTGTTCGCCTCGCCGTCGGCACCGATGAGGTAGGTCTCGCCCGTGCGGCCGCGGCCGAGCACCGCCCACACCGCGCGGTTGTGGTCGTCGACGTGGATCCAGTCGCGCACGTTGGTGCCGGCGCCGTAGACCTTGGGCCGCACCCCGTCGAGGATGTTGGTGATCTGGCGCGGGATGAACTTCTCCACGTGCTGCCAGGGCCCGTAGTTGTTGGAGCAGTTGGAGATGGTCGCCTCGATGCCGAACGAGCGCGCCCACGCCCGCACCAGCAGGTCAGACCCGGCCTTGGTGGCCGAGTACGGCGAGGACGGGTTGTACGGGGTGTCGGGCGTGAACTTCTCCCGCGCGGGGTCGTCCGCGGGCTCGGACAGCGGCAGGTCGCCGTAGACCTCGTCGGTGGAGACGTGGTGGTAGCGCACGCCGTGGGCGCGCACCGCCTCCAGCAGCGAGTACGTGCCGATGAGGTTGGTGTGCACGAAGGGCCACGGGTCGTGCAGGGAGTTGTCGTTGTGCGACTCCGCCGCGAAGTGCACCACCGCTCCGCCGGGACCGAGGTCCCCCACCAGCTTCCGCACGAGCGCGGTGTCGGCGATGTCGCCCTCGACGAAGGTGATCCGGCTGGCGACGTCGTGCAGCGTGGCGCGGTCACCGGCGTAGGTCAGCTTGTCGAGGACGACGACCTCGACGTCGGGGCGCTCGCGCACCGTGGCGTGGACGAAGTTGGCGCCGATGAAGCCGGCCCCGCCGGTCACCAGCAGCGTGCGGATCTCGCTCACAGCGCGTCTCCCGTGCTCGTCGTCGTGCTGGTCACCGCGCTGGGCCCACCGGTGTGGCGGCGCTCCAGCAGCTCCAGCAGGTAGGTCCCGTACCCGGACTTCACCAGCGGCTGCGCGCGCTCGCGCAGCTCGTCGTCGGACAGGAAGCCCTGGTGCCAGGCGACCTCCTCGGGCGCCCCGATCTTCAGGCCCTGCCGCTGCTCGATGGTGCGGATGTAGGTGCCGGCGTCCAGCAGGGAGTCGACCGTGCCGGTGTCCAGCCACGCCGTGCCGCGCGGCAGCACCTCCACCCACAGCCGCCCCTGCTCCAGGTAGGTGCGGTTCACGTCGGTGATCTCGTACTCCCCGCGCGGCGAGGGCTGCAGGTCTCGGGCGATGGCCACGACGTCGTTGTCGTAGAAGTACAGGCCCGGCACCGCGAAGTTGGACCGCGGCGCGGCCGGCTTCTCCTCCAGGGACACCGCCCGGCCGGCGGCGTCGAACTCGATGACGCCGTACGCCGTGGGGTCGGCCACCCAGTACCCGAAGATCGAGGCGCCGTCGATGTCGACGAACCGCGAGAGCTGGGTGCCCAGGCCCGGGCCGTAGAAGATGTTGTCGCCCAGCACCAGCGCCACCGTGTCACCGCCCACGAAGTCGGCGCCCAGCACGAAGGCCTGGGCCAGCCCGTTGGGCTCGGCCTGCACCTTGTAGCTGATGGCCACGCCGAACTGCGAGCCGTCGCCCAGCAGCCGCTGGAACGCCGGCGCGTCGTGCGGGGTGGTGATCACCAGCACGTCGCGGATGCCCGCCGCGATCAGCGTGGACAGCGGGTAGTAGACCATCGGCTTGTCGTAGACCGGCACCAGCTGCTTGCTCGTCCCCAGCGTCAGCGGGTGCAGCCGCGTCCCCGATCCGCCCGCCAGGATGATCCCCTTCACAGTCGATGACCGTAGCGGCGCAGAGGGTGGTCGGGGGCGAGCTCCACTCCTCTGGTCGGCGCCCGGACGGGTCGAGCGGCCCCAGGCGCGGCAGAGCGTCGGTTCGGTGCCTGCGGCCAGCAGCGTCCACAATGGGGGCAGGCCGCCCACCGCCGCAGGAGGAGGAGTCGCTCCGGATGCCCGACCCGTCGGACCGCCTGCTGGACCTGGGCGCGGCCCCCGTGGAGGTCGTCCCGGAGGACGAGGCCGCTGGCCTGGTCCCGCTCGACCCCGCCACCCGCGCGGCGCTGGTCGAACGGGCCCGCGCGTTCGTGGACGACCTCGCGAGGACGGACCCCCGCAGCCCTCAGTTCCAGCGCACGCTGGACGACGTCGCCCGCCTGGGCCAGCGCGACGTGCGCGCCGCCTCCCAGGTCTCCCACCGGCTGCTGCAGCGCCCCTCGTCCCGCCCCGGGGGGGCAGCGACCGACGCCCAGGAGCAGGTGGCAGACGCCCTGGCCGCCCTGCGCCGCACCATCACCGACCTCGACCCGGGCCGTGCCGACCCGCGCGGCCCCCGCCGCCTCCTGGGGCTGCTGCCCGGGGCGAAGCAGGTCACCCGCCCTGCCGAGTACCACCAGGACGCGCAGCGCCAGCTCGACGGGATCGTCCGCGCCCTGGCCACCGGCCAGGACGCGCTGCGGCGCGACAACGCCGCCATCGAGCAGGAGGAGGCCGAGCTGCGGGTCGTGAGGAGCAGGCTCACGCGGCACGCGGTGCTGGCCAGGGCCCTGGACGCCGCCGTCCAGGAGAAGGTCGCCGAGCTGTCGCTCACCGACCCGGAGGCCGCCGACGCGCTCGCCGGCGCAGCGCTCTTCCCCGTCCGGCGGCGCCACCAGGACCTGCAGGCGCAGCTCGCGGTCAGCGCCCAGGGCCACCTCGCGCTCGACCTCGTGCGCCGCACCAACGCCGAGCTCATCGAGGGGGTCGACAGGGCGCAGACCACCACGGTGGCGGCGCTGCGCACCGCCGTCGTCGTGGCGCAGGCGCTGTCGCGGCAGCAGCGGGTGCTCGACCAGGTCGGCGCCCTCAGCTCCGCGGTGGACGTGGAGGCGCTGCACCGCGCCGTCGAGGAGGTGCTCGCCGCGGTGGACGCCGTCGACACCTCCGGGCTCCAGGCCGCGGCCCAGGGCGGGGGCCGTCCGTGAGCACGCCGCCTGACGGCACGGACAGCACCCGCAGCACCGGCAGCGCTGACGGCGCCGGTCCTGCGGGCCAGCAGGCGCGCACCGAGCGCCCGGAGCTCGCCGAGCTGCGCGCGCGCTCGGCGGAGGTGGCGCGCCGGGTCGGCCAGGACGTCGGCCGACAGGTCGGCACGGCCGCGCGCCGCCAGGGGTGGCGGGCGCGGAAGTCGGCGTGGCTGCTGCTGCCGGTGGCGGGGCTGCCGTGGGTGGGGTTCGGGTACATCGGGTGGAAGGCCCGCCGCCCGCAGTGGGCCGGTGCCGCGGCGGTGCACCTGGGGGTGTCGGCGGGGGCGGTCACCGCGCTGACCGCCGGCGAGTGGTGGACGACCGTCCTGGGCGTGCTCGTCGCCGGTGGCGGCTGGGGCGCCGGCGTGGTCCACGGCCTGGTCGCGAACCCCCGGTGGCTGCGCACCAGCGCGGCGCTGTCGCCCAACCCCTCGGCCCCGTGGCTGCCGCCGCTGACCGGGGCGTCGTCGTCCTCAGCCCTCCTGGCGGGGGCGGGCGGAGCGGTCACCGCGGACCCGGCCGAGCGGGCGGCCCTGCACCAGCTCAGGCTGGAGGAGCTGGTGGAGGTGGCCGCGCGCGCCGGCACGGCCCTGCCGCCCGCGGTGCTGCCCCTGGTGCGCGAGGTGCACGACGCCGCCCTGCCGCTGCTGGCCCGGGCCGCCAGCCGCGGCCGGCCGGTGCCGGCGCTCGACCTGTACGAGGTGGAGGCCGTGGTGGGCGAGCACCTGCCCGCCGCGCTCGGGCAGTACCTGGCGCTGCCGCCCGGCTACGTGCCCGACACCGCAGCCGGCGGCCCCACGCCCGCCGAGGCGCTGCTGGCGCAGCTGCGGTCGATGGTGGACCTGCTCGCGGAGGTGGCTGAGAGGGTGCACGAGCACGACGCCCGCGAGCTGCGCGTGCAGGCGGCCTTCCTCGGCGAGAAGGTCCGCCGCTCGGACCTGGACCTGGACTCGTGAGCGGAGGAGCGGCGTGAGCAAGGAGGACAAGGACGACGACAAGGCCGCCGAGGCCGAGGCGCGCGACATCGAGCGCTACGGCATCGACGAGCGCACCCTCACACCGATCGGGCTGACCACGCCGAGCGGGAGGTTCGTTCCCGAGGTGGTCGTCAACGTCGTGCGCTTCACGTGGCTGGGCGTGTGGATCGCGCTGTTCGCAGCGGGGTGGACGGCCGCGGCGCTCGTGGTGATGTTCGCGTGGGTCGCCGCGAACGGCGCCTACGCGAAGCACCGGCAGGTGCTGCGGCGCGAGCGCAAGCGCCAGATCCAGGCGCACATCGCCGCGCGCGGCGGTCTCCCCGCGGGCAGCGGCGCTGCCGCGGCGGTCTCCCCCAGCGAGGTCCCCGCGGCGCTGGCCAGCGCCCCTGCGGCCCCCGGTCCGGCGACCTCCGAGCGGCAGGCCCCGACCGAGCCGGCGCCGTCGCTGTCAGCAAGCCCCGCCGAGCGCGCGCTGTCGCGGACGCTGCGCCGGGTGGAGACCTCCGAGCGCTTCGAGCGGCGCGACGCGGTGCTCGTCAGCGAGCTCGCCGACGTGCTCTTCCCGCTGCTCGCGAAGGTGGCCGAACCGGACGCCGACCCGCTGGTCCGCCAGGACGTCGAGAAGATCGCCACCGAGCACCTGCCCGACAGCGTGGACGCCTACCTCGCGCTGCCCGCCGAGCACGTCCGCACCAGCCGCAACTCGGCGGGGCGCACGCCCCTGGAGGAGCTGCGCACCCAGCTCGACCTGCTCCTCACGGGGTGCGAGCAGCTGCAGGAGGCGGTGCTGCGCTCCGACGTGGCGCGCCAGCAGGCGCAGTCGCGCTTCCTCGAGGAGAAGTTCCGCCCCAGCGGCCTGGACCTCTAGCGGGGAGGTCTACCCAGCGGCCTCGGCGGCCTCCAGCCACTCCTCCTCCAGCGCCTCCTTCTCGGAGAGCAGCTCGCGCAGCTCGGCGTCGAGCTTGGCCGCCGCAGCGTAGTCAGCGGCGCTGGCGGCGAGCGCGTCGTGGAGCTTCGCCTCCTTCTCGGAGAGCTTGGCCAGCTGCCGCTCCAGGCGCGCCACCTCCTTGCGCGCGGCGCGGGCGTCGGCAGCGCTGGCCCCGGTGGGCTGCGTCGAACCGCCCCGGTCGTCACGGGAGGACGACGACGCGGTGGCCACGGAGGTGGCGGCTGCGCCCGCGACCCCCGCGCCGGCGTGGCGCAGGCGCAAGTACTCCTCCACCCCGCCCGGGAGGTCGCGGATCGCGCCGTCGCCGAGCAGCGCCACCTGGCGGTCGGTGGTCCGCTCCAGGAGGTAGCGGTCGTGGCTGACCACCACGAGGGTGCCGGCGAAGCCGTCGAGCACGTCCTCGACGGCGGCGAGGGTGTCGGTGTCGAGGTCGTTGGTGGGCTCGTCGAGCAGCAGCAGGTTGGGCCCGCGCACCAGCAGCCGCGCGAGCTGCAGGCGGCGGCGCTCGCCACCGGACAGGTCGTGCACGTGCGTCCAGGCGCGCGCCGCGGGGAACCCGAGCCGCTCCACCACCGAGGAGGCGGTGAGCTCCTTGCCGGTGGCGACGTCGAGCACGCTGGTGGCCTCGCGCTCCACCGTCTCCAGGACGCGCTGGTCGGCCACGGCGTCGAGCTCGCGCAGGTCCTGGCTGAGGACGCCGGTCACGACCGTCTTGCCGAGCTTCACGCGCCCGGCGTCGGGCTGGACCTGCTGCAGCAGCAGCTTGAGCAGGGTGGTCTTGCCCGAGCCGTTCACCCCGACGACCCCGATCCGGTCCCCCGGCCCGAGGCGCCAGGTGACGTCGTCGAGGAGCACCCGTCGCTCGTCGCCCTCGCCCACGGCCAGGGACGCGCCCTCGACGTCGACGACGTCCTTGCCCAGCCGGGCCGTCGCGGTGCGCGCCAGCGCGAAGGAGTCGCGCGGCGGCGGCTCGGCGGCGATGAGGGCGTTGGCCGCCTCGATGCGGAAGCGGGGCTTGCTCGTGCGCGCCGGTGCGCCGCGGCGCAGCCACGCCAGCTCCTTGCGGAGCAGGTTGTCGCGCCGCTCGGCGGTCACCGAGGCGATGCGGGCGCGCTCGGCACGGGCCAGCACGTACGCGGCGTACCCGCCGTCGTAGGAGTCGACCACGCCGTCGTGCACCTCCCACGTCCTCTCGACCACGGCGTCCAGGAACCACCGGTCGTGCGTGACGACCACCAGCGCGCCCTGCGAGGGCTGCCAGCGGGTGCGCAGGTGCTCCGCGAGCCACGCGACGCCCTCGACGTCGAGGTGGTTGGTGGGCTCGTCGAGGAGCAGCACGTCGTCGTCGCCGGCCATGAGCCGCGCGAGCGCGACGCGGCGCCGCTGACCGCCGGAGAGCTGGCCCACCAGGGCCTCCGCGCCACCGGGTGCGGCGGCCGGGCCCTCCAGCATGTCGCCGAGGAGGCCGTCGAGCACGGACCGGATCCGCGCGTCGGAGGCCCACACGTGGTCGGGCACGTCGCCCACCACCGCGCGGCGCACGGTGTGCGAGGGGTCGAGGTCGTCGGTCTGCGACAGCACGCCCATCGTCGTGCCGCGGCTGCGCGTGGCGCGGCCGCCGTCGAGCACCTGCGTGCCGGCCAGCACGCGCAGCAGCGTCGACTTGCCGTCACCGTTGCGGCCGACCACGCCGACCCGCGCGCCGTCGTCGAGTCCGAGGGAGACGCCGTCCAGCACGGTGCGGGCGCCGTGGACGACGGTCGCGCCCTCGAGGTTCAGGAGGTGGGCCACACCCCCCATCCTCCCCGACCGCGCAGGTGGGCCCGTCGCGCGCTCAGCGCACCGTCACCTCACCGTGGGGTTCGCTCCCGTGGAGGGGTGGAACGGGGAGGGCGCCACGGCGTCGACCTGGCGGGCGCCGTGCACCGGCCCGGTGACCCGGCGCACGTCGGAGGTCAGCCCGGACGCCGTCAGCGCCACCGCCAGCTCCAGCGCCGCGGACCTGTCGGGCACCAGCAGCGCCACCGTGGGCCCCGACCCGGAGACCAGCGAGCCGAGCGTGCCGTGGTCGCGGCCGAGGTCGAGCACGCGGCGCAGCGCCGGGCGCAGGGAGCAGGCGGCGTCCTGCAGGTCGTTGACCAGCGCGGCGCCCAGCGCGGCGGCGTCACCGCTGCGCAGCGCCTGCGCCAGCCCGCCCGGCACCTCCGCGTCGAGCGCGGGGGCCTGCTCGCCGGCGTCGGCGAGCAGCCGGTCGCGCTCGCGGTACACCGCCGGGGTGGACAGGCCCTCGTCGGCGAGGGCCAGCACCCAGTGGAACTCCCCGCGCGCCAGCACCGGCGTCAGCTGGTCACCGCGGCCCACGCCCAGCGCTGTGCCGCCCATGAGCGCGAACGGCACGTCAGCGCCCAGCTCGGCGCCCATGCGCTCCAGCTCGTCGCGACCGGCGCCGGTGCCCCACAGCAGGTCGCAGGCCAGCAGCGCGGCAGCGGCGTCGGCGGAGCCGCCCGCCATGCCGCCGGCCACGGGGGCGCTCTTGCGGATGGAGAGGGCGACGTCGGCGGGCACGCCCGCGCGCTCGGCCAGGAGGTGGGCGGCGCGGACGGCGAGGTTGGAGCCGTCGAGCGGGGTCGAGGCGGCGCCCGTGCCGCGGACCGAGACCGTCACGCCCGTCACCCCGTCGCGCGGGAGGGAGGCGCTGACCTCCTCGAAGACCGAGACGGCCTGGTAGACGCTCACCACGTCGTGGTAGCCGTCGTCCTCGAGCGCGCCGACGCGCAGCGCGAGGTTGATCTTGGCAGGGGCCCGGACGACCACCCGCTCCCCCGGTGCCGTCACCCGGCGAACCCTACGGGACTCCGCGCTCGCCCCCTCACCCGAGAGCGGGTCAGTAGGCGCCGCGGCTCCGGACGACGGCGCCGAAGGTCTTCCACAGGATCATGAAGTCGAACCCGAACGACCAGTTCTCCACGTAGCGCAGGTCCAGGCGCACCGACTCGTCCCAGTCCAGGTCGGAGCGGCCGTTGATCTGCCACAGACCCGTCAGGCCCGGCTTGACCAGCAGCTTGCGGCGAGCGTCGTCGCCGTAGACGGCCACCTCGCGCGCCAGCGGCGGGCGCGGACCCACGAGCGACATGTGGCCGAGGAGCACGTTGAACAGCTGGGGCAGCTCGTCCAGCGACAGGCGGCGCAGCACCCGGCCCACGCGCGTGACGCGCGGGTCCTCCTTCATCTTGAACAGCACCGCGTTGCCCTCGCTGGAGGCGGCGAGGTCGCGCAGGCGCGCCTCGGCGTCCACCACCATGCTGCGGAACTTCAGCATCCCGAAGGTGCGGCCCTCCAGGCCCACGCGCTCCTGGCGGAAGAAGACCGGCCCGCGGCTGTCCAGCTTGATGGCCAGCGCGATGCCCACGAGCACGGGCGCCAGCACGAGCACGCCCAGGCCGGAGGCGACCCTGTCGAAGGTGCCCTTCACGAGGCGGCGGAACCCGGTGAGCTCGGGGCGCTCCAGGTGCAGCAGCGGCAGGCCGCACACCGGGCGGATCGCCACGCGCGGTCCGACCACCTCGGTGATGGCGGGCGCCACGTACAGCTCGGCGTGCGTGTCCTCCAGCACCCAGCCCAGGCGGCGCAGGAACGCGCCGTCGACCTCGGGGGTGGGGAGCACGGCCACGGCGTCGACGCCCTCGGCCACGCTGACGTCCGCGGCGTCGTCCAGGGTCCCCAGCACCGGGACGCCGAGCAGCGCGAGCGCCTTCTCCTCGGCGTCGGGCCGCCCGGAAGCGGTGGGGGGCAGGCAGACGCCGGCCACCCGCATGCCGTGGTAGCTGGCGCGGCTGATCTGGCGGACCATCGCGAGCACGCCCTCGCGGTGGCCCACCACGAGCACCGACTGCATGTGGTTGCCGCGGTCGCGCTGGGCGTGCAGCCACTGGCGCGTCGCGTACCGCAGCACCAGCACGAGGAGGGTGCCGAGCGGGATGGCGATGATCACGTAGCCGCGGGCGATGTCCAGCTGGAACGCCCACGACGTCGTCCCGACGGCGGCGAGGGTGAAGATGCTCGCGCGGAGCACCCTGTCGTACTCCTCGCTGCCCAGGCCCATGAAGCGCGCCTCGTAGGCGCGGAAGACGAACAGCGCCGCGAACCACGCCACGGGGATGATGGCCAGCATCCCCAGGCTCTGCAGCGGGTGGGAGTGGGCGGAGCCGAAGCGCAGCAGGTACGCCAGCAGCGTCGCCCCGAGGATCGCGAGGAGGTCGGCGGCCACCACGCGGCGCTGGTACGCCGGCGCCCAGTGGGTGCTGGGCCTGGCGACCCGGTTGATGCGACCGGGGAGGGCGAACGCGGTGTCCGCCACCGGATGGACGTCCAGCGTCATGCGATCCCCTGTCGTGGAGGCGCCGGGGGCGCAGCGGAGCCGAGCCCAGGACGCATCGTCATCGAGCCCTGCACTACTTCTACTGGATGGGCACAGCGCGTGACCGGATTACTCCGGATTTGCCCATCACCACTTCCCCCGGCGAGGGACGACCCGCCTCAGGCACCCGCCGCGCGCGCCTCGGCGATGCGGGCGAAGGCGGTGACGTCCAGCCGCTCCCCGCGCAGGGTCGGGTCGACCCCGGCCGCGCGCAGCACCTCCTCGGCGCGGGCGGGTGAGCCCGCCCACCCCGCCAGCGCGGCGCGCAGCGTCTTGCGTCGCTGCCCGAAGGCGGCGTCGACCACGGCGAAGACGTCCTCCCGCGAGGCCGTCGTGCTCGGCGGGTCACGGCGGACGAGCCGCACGAGGGCGCTGTCGACGTTCGGCACCGGCCAGAACACCTGCCGGCCCACCGCGCCGGCCATCGACGCCTCGGCGTACCAGGCCGCCTTGACGCTGGGCACGCCGTAGACCTTGCTCCCGGGGACGGCGGCGAGCCGCTCGGCCACCTCGGTCTGCACCATGACCAGCACCTGCTCCAGCTGCGGCATCCGCGCCAGCAGCGTCAGGATCACGGGGACGGCCACGTTGTACGGCAGGTTTGCCACCAGCTTGGTGGGGGCGCCGGCAGCGGCGCCCGCCCCGCCGGCCAGCGCGGGGAGGTCGTGCACGTCGAGGGCGTCGGAGCGCACCACCTGCAGGTGCGCGGCCAGGCGGCCGTCGGGGTCGGCGGCGAGGTCGGGGCGGCGGGCCGCCACGGTGGCCGGGAGCTCGGCGGCCAGCCGCTCGTCGATCTCGACGACGACGACGCGGGCTCCCGCCGCGAGCAGCGCCAGCGTCAGGGAGCCCAGCCCGGGGCCGACCTCCAGCACCACGTCGCCCGGCTGCACGCCCGCCTTGGCGGCGATGCGGCGCACGGTGCCGGCGTCGTGGACGAAGTTCTGGCCGAGCTGCTTGGTCGGGCGCACGCCGAGACGGCCCGCCAGGGCCCGCACGTCAGCGGGTCCCAGCAGGCCGTCGTCAGCTGGAAGCGTGTTCAGGGTGTCGAGGCTAGACGATCGCCGGTGGGCGGGGCGTCAGCGCAGGCCGAGCTTGCGGGTGCAGGACGGCCAGGCGCCCCACCCCTGCGCGGCCTGGACCTTCTGGGCCACGGCGATCTGCTCCTCGCGGCTGGCCGAGCTCGCCGAGCCGGCCCCGCCGTAGGCGCGCCACGTGCCCTGGGAGAACTGCAGCCCGCCGTAGTAGCCGTTGCCGGTGTTGATCGACCAGTTGCCGCCGGACTCGCACTTGGCGATGGCGTCCCACACCGAGCCGCCACCGACCGCGGGAGCCGCCGCCGGGGCGGGCTTCTCCTTGGTGCCGGTGACCTGCACCTGCGTCACGGGGGGCGTGGTGACCTTCGGGGCGCCGACCTGGTTCTTCGAGACCTGCTGGCCGTCCTTGGTGACCACCTCGAAGGTGGTCTGCTGGACGCCCTTGACGCCCTTGGTGGTGATGTCGGTGTCGCCCTTGTACAGGTCACCCGACTCGGTGCTCTGCGTCTCGAAGGGGATCGCCGAGTCCTCGGTGACCTTCTGCTTGACGATGCGGAAGACCTGCAGCGCGGCGCCGTCGACGACGGTGTCGGTCAGCGGCGCGGAGGCCTCGTCGTCGGGGCCGAGGGTGACGCCGGCGGCCTGGAGCAGGTCGGCGTAGGTGGCGCCGGTGGACGTCACGGGCGTGGTGGCGCCGTCGACGGTGACCTGCACGGTCTTGGGGGTGCTCACCGTCAGCGCCATGCCGGCGCGGCCGAGCGGCGCGGAGCGGGAGGCGGAGACGGCGGCGCCGTCGGCGCGCACCTGGAGGTCGGAGAGCGCGTCGCCCACGGTCAGGGCCGTGGTCCAGCGGGTCTGGGTCTTGCCGTCCACCGTCAGCGTGATCGGGCGGGCGTGCCGCACGACGATCGTGTCGCCGTCGCCGACCTTGGCGGTCTCGGGCAGGGAGACCGCGTCGCGGCTGCCCAGCTCCACGTCCGCGGCGGACAGGGCCGCGTCGACGGTGGTGCCGAACATGCGGACCTGCTGGGTGCGCCCGTCGACGTCCAGGTTGACGGTCGTGTCGTTGGCGGCCCAGGCGGCGGTCCCTGCGACGAGGGCGGTGACGACGACGGCCTGGCCCGCGATGCGGGTCGCCCGGCCGGAGGGGATGAGGCGCACGAGTTCCCTAGCTTCGGTGTCCCCGGGCACAGGAACCGGACGGCGCTCACGTGCAGCTGCCTGGCGGCGAGGTGCGCGCGCCGGCGGCTCGGCCCGGCGACGCCCGCGGTGGCTGGGAAGCGGGGCGGTCTCGCTGAGGGAGTCGTCGTCCGGGACGTTTCCGATCCCGGCTGTCGGGGTACGACCGTAGGTGGACGTGCCCGATTCGTCCAGACCTCGCCTGCGCGGACGCGGAATGTTGAAGGTTTCTTGACCTTCCCACGCCTCTTCAGTGGCGCACCCGGGGGGAAGGGTGACGGTCTGTGTGGACATCACCACTGACCGTAGAGGAATTCACTGCTCAGGCTCAGGATTCCCACCAGTTCCTCTTCGTCGTGTCGCGTCACGCCCGCCACAGCGCGGACCGTGAGCGGCACGAGGTGGCTCCCGTTCGGCCGTCCGCGGTGCGGCACCGGGGTGAGGTAGGGGGCGTCGGTCTCCACCTGGAGGATGACGGGCGGCACCGCGGCGACCGCCTCCCGGAGGACGTGGTTGTTCTTGAAGGTGACCGTCCCGGCGATGCTCAGGTACCAGCCGTTCTCGGCGCACACGCGCGCCATGGCGGCGTCGCCGGAGAAGCAGTGGAACACCACCCGCTCCGGGGCGCCCTCGGCGCGAAGCACGTCGATGACCTCCGCGTGGGCGTCGCGGTCGTGGATCTGCAGGGTCGCCCCCGTGCGCTTGGCGATCGCGACGTGCGCGGCGAAGCTGTCCAGCTGCGCGCGGCGGGCGGCGTCGTCGTCCCAGTCGGTGCGGAAGGAGTCCAGGCCGGTCTCCCCCACCACGCGGATCCGGTCGTTGGTGGTGACGAGGCGCTCGACCTCCTCGAGCGCCGCGTCGAGCTGGCCGCGGCGGGCCAGCTCGGGCGCCTCGTTCGGGTGGACGGCCACGCCGCCGAGCAGCTGCGGCCAGCGGCGGACGGCGCGGTCGGTCCAGGTGCGCGCGGCGGCGTCGCAGCCGATCTGCACCGCGCGCGGCACGCCCGCGGCCGCGGCGGCGGCGAGGAGGCGCTCGACGTCGTCGTCGTCGAGGTGGTCGAGGTGGGTGTGGTCGTCGACCACCCCCGCGCCGCCCGCGAGGGACAGCGGCTCCGGGACCGGCGGGTACCCCTCCGGCAGCTCGGGCAGCTCCGTCACGTCACGGCTCTCCAGCACGCCGTCCACCCTGCCCCACGCCGCCCTCACCCCGATGTTGCGCCCCATGACGCGGACGACCGCCCCATGGGTCGGCGTTCGGCCCCATCGAGCCGGACGATGGGGCGACTCTCCGAGCCAAGGGGCGCGCATCCGGGCGATGGGGCGGGACGAGGCTCACCAGCGGAGACCTGCCTTCCGCAGCTCGTCGCTGACCCAGCGCACGACGTCGTCCGGCTGTGCCATCACCTCGCGCGAGGAGACGACCACCTGGGTCCACCCGTGCTCGCCGGTCCGCCGGTTGCGGCGGATGTCGCTCTCGTGCTGGAGGTCGGCAGCGTGGTGGGGTCCATCGATCTCGAGAGCGACCTTCACGGACTCCCACTGCAGGTCGGGCCAGATCTTCGCCGCGCCCTCACGAGGCAGTGCCGCACCGAAGTGGCTCGCCTCGGGCACACCGGCAGCGAGGAGCACGAGGCGCGCTCGCGTCTCGACGGGTGAGCACACCTCGTAGCGGACCTGGGCGAGGACTCGGCGCGCCTGGGGCTGCTGGCTCAGGGGAAGCCTCTCGACAGCGGCGGACATCGCAGCGCGGTCGTCCTTGAGCCGCCTGAGCACGGCGTCACCGAGGGCGATGGCGCTCTCGGTGTCGAGGTCGGCGCACCGGTCCGCCCAGAGGTCCTCGAGCGCCGGAAGCCCGACATCACCGATGATCCAGCGGCGGGCGGCCGGGTGGAGGGGGCGGGCTCGCACCGTCACGCCCAGCCGTTCAGGACCGCGGGTCCCAGCAGGGACGGCGATCGTCACGTCCCGGTCCATCGCCGGCCGCGCCCCGAAGGGCGTCGGCAGTCCGAGGATCTCGACGGCGTCCGCTCCGGTGACCACGCTCCCCGGAGGCGCCGTGAGCAGCGCGCAGTGCGCGCGCAGCAGCAGTGACCACCCCAGTCCGGTGCTGACTCGTACTCCTCGGTACGGCGCGCGGAGGTCGGATGACCTCATCCGCTTGTCGCTCACCCCCAGCTTCCGCGCCTCGGCCACGGTGAACGGGCGCTGGCGCAGCTGGGCCGGGAGCGGGGTCCTGACGTGAGGCACCCGTGCACCGTGGCGCAGCCGAGAGTCCGCTCGCTGGGTCCGAGGCACTGCCTGTGGACAGAGGTCCGCATGCCATGCCCCGAGCTTCCGCCCCTTGCCACGAGTTCCCGCCCCGTGGAAGCCCTTCATGGGGCAGGAACTCGCGGCAAGGGGCGTGGATCTACAGGAAGGGGCGGACCTCGTACCGAAACCTCCCCTCAGGCGCCGAGGACGCCGAGGCGGACGGACTGCACCCCTCGTGCCAGCGCGCCCGAGTGATCCCGAGGAGGGATCAGGCGTCGCCGCGCAGGCGGGCCAGCTCCTCCTCGACCACCGACTCGTCGAGCTTGGTGAAGATCGGCGACGGCGCCGCCACCGGGGTGCCGGGCACCACGTCGCGCGGCGCCCACGCCGGCGCGGCCGAGTAGTCGCCGGTGATGACCGGGTAGCCGGGGCCGCCGTCGAGGTCCTCGACCTCGGCGATGACCGGCATCGGCTGGAACTCCCCCGACCCGCCCAGCGCGCGGTGCACGAGGGAGGAGGAGTGCGGCAGGAACGGCGACAGCAGCGTGTTGAGGTCCACCACGGCCTGCGCCGCCACGTGGAGCACCGTCTCCATGCGCGCCGGGTCGGTCTTCTTGAGCTGCCACGGCGCCTGCGCGGCCAGGTAGCGGTTGGCATCGCCGGCCAGCCGCATCGCCTCGGTGATGGCCGCCTTCTGGCGGTGCCCCTGGATGAGCCCGCCCACGGAGGCGAAGCCGCCGCGCACCGCCGCGAGCAGCGCCTCGTCGTCGTCGGTGAGCGGTCCTGCGGCGGGGATCGAGCCCACGTTCTTGGCGATCATCGACGCGGTCCGGTTGACGAGGTTGCCCCACGTGGAGACCAGCTCGTCGTTGGTGCGCCGGACGAACGCCTCCCACGTGAAGTCGGAGTCCTGGTTCTCCGGGCCGGCCACCGCGATGTAGTAGCGCAGCGCGTCGGGCTGGTAGCGGGCGAGGAAGTCGCGCACGTAGATGACCACGCCGCGCGAGGACGAGAACTTGCCGCCCTCCATGGTGAGGAACTCCGAGGAGACCACCTCGGTGGGCAGCTCCAGCGCGCCGTACTCCCCGGGCTGACCGCCGCGCGAGCCCCGGCCGTCGTAGCCGAGCAGCTCCGCCGGCCAGATCTGGGAGTGGAAGGTGATGTTGTCCTTGCCCATGAAGTAGGCGGACCGCGCCTCGGGCGTCGACCACCACTTCCGCCACGCCTCCGGGTCCCCGGAGCGGCGCGCCCACTCCACCGACGCCGACAGGTACCCGATGACGGCGTCGAACCAGACGTAGAGCCGCTTGTTCGGCTGGTCGCGCCACCCGTCGAGCGGCACCGGGATGCCCCAGTCGATGTCGCGGGTCATGGCGCGGGGGCGCACGTCGTCGAGGAGGTTGAGCGAGAACTTGAGCACGTTGGGCCGCCACGCGCCGGCCTCGTCGCGCCCGTGCAGCCACTCCCCCAGCGCCTCCGCCAGCGCCGGCAGGTCGAGGAAGAAGTGCTGGCTCTCGACGAACCGCGGCGTCTCGCCGTTGATCCGCGAGCGCGGGTCGACGAGGTCCACCGGGTCGAGCTGGTTGCCGCAGTTGTCGCACTGGTCGCCGCGGGCGGAGCCGTAGCCGCAGATGGGGCAGGTGCCCTCGATGTAGCGGTCGGGCAGGGTGCGCCCGGTCGACGGGGAGATCGCGCCCATCGTCGTCTGCTCGACCATGTACCCGTTGCGGTGGACGGTGGCGAACAGCTCCTGCGCCACGGCGTAGTGGTTGCGCGTGGTGGTGCGGGTGAAGAGGTCGTAGGACAGGCCGAGGGCCACCAGGTCCTCGACGATGATCCGGTTGTTCCTGTCCACCAGCTCCTGCGGCGTGACGCCCTCCTTCTCCGCCTGCACGAGGATCGGCGTCCCGTGCTCGTCGGTGCCGGAGACCATGAGCACGTCGTGACCCGCCATCCGCATGTAGCGGCTGTAGACGTCGGAGGGGACGCCGAAACCGGCGACGTGGCCGATGTGGCGCGGGCCGTTGGCGTACGGCCAGGCGACGGCGGACAGGACGTGGGTCATGGCACGAGCGTAGTGAGCGCCGACACGCCGAGGTCCGCGAACATCCCACGGCGGAGGGGCCTCGCGCGGCACGCTGGCCGGGTGCCGGGTCTGCCGGCGTCCCGCCGCCTGCGCGGCCGGGTCCAGCGAGCCGTGGAGCACCGATGACGAGCCCCGCCTCGCCGCAGGCAGCGGCGCGGTGCGCGCTCGCCACCGCCGCCCTGACCGCGGGGGTCCTGCTCCTCGCCGCCCCCGCGCAGGCGGCGCTGCTCCCGGAGGGGACGACGACGACGAGCGCGGGCGCCTCGCCGTCCGCTGCGCCCGCGAGCCCCCTGGACGTGTTCGTCACGCCGCCCGGCGACGGTGCGTCCCCCGCGTCGTCGACGGCGGCGGGCTCGGGCTCGGCGACGGCGGGCTCGGGCTCGGCGACGGCGGGCTCGAGCAGCACGAGCGCCGCGCCGCCCCCCTCGTCGAGCGTCCCCTCGGGCACCCCCTCCGGGGCGTCGCCGACCCCGGGCACCACGGCGACCCCCGGCACCTCGGGGACCCCGACCCCGTCTGGGGCGCCGAGCGCGTCGGCGACGCCGTCGGACGCGCCGACCAGCGGCCCCACCACTCCCGCGGCGGACCCGAGCACCAGCCCGACGGGCAGCCCCTCGTGCCCGTCGCCGTCGTCGGCAGCAGCGCCGTCCTCGTCGGCGCCGTCGTCGTCCTCGTCAGCGGCCGCCCCGGCGGCGACCCCGAGCGCGTCGGCGACGGCGAGCCCGACCGAGGCGACCGCCCCGGCTCCCAGCGGCACACCGAGCACCAGCACCACCACCGCACCCGCCGTCGCGACGCCGTCGCCGACGTGCGCCGCCTCCCCCGCGCCGAGCGCCTCGGCCACCTCCCCCGCCGAGGTGCCGACGGCGGCGCCGACGGCGTCCAGCGGCCCGGTCGGCCCCGCGGTGTCGGTGACGCCGGTCGCGCCACGGCGCGCGCAGACGGTCGCGCTCAGCGGCGACCGGCGCTCCTCGACGGCGGGCCGAGGGGTGTCGGTGGCCGTGGCGGTCGCGTCGCTGTCGGGCGCGCTCCCGGGGCAGCGGGTCCCGCTGCCCGTCCCCACCGCGACGCTGCTCGTGGCCACGGACCCCGCGCTCACGGCGCCGACGCCTGACGAGTCGCTGCTGCTCGGCGCCGAGCCCGTTCCCGCAGCCACGCAGGACGCGGCGAGCGCTCCCGCGACCCCCGTGGCCACCGAGGCCGTGAGCTGGCTGGACGACCTCGGCACGTACGGCATGCCGCTGCTCGTGGGCGGGGCGCTGCTGGTCGCGCTGACCGGCTCGTCCGGTCTGCGGCGGCGGCTGGCGCGACGCGGCGGGAGGGACTGAGGACGCAGCCCCTCCACGGCGTGTCGCACACCCCCTTCCGGGGGAGGCGTGTCACGATCGGTGGGTTTGCCTGCGCACAGCGCTGTGCAGCGGGCAGCATGACGATCGGCGCGCCCAGAGGGGTCGCGCCGGACGTCGAGAGGACCCGTTCATGCCGCGCCACCCCGAGAGCCCCCTCGCTCCGGACGACGCCGCACCTGCGGTCCGCAAGGGCGCGCTGCGCGCTGCGGGCGTGCTCGGCCTCGTCGGAGTGAGCGTGGTGGCCGCACCGCTCACGGCACTGGCCTCGACGGACACCCCCGAGCCCAGTGCTGCGCACGCCTCCGAGGACGCGACGCAGCCGTCCGACAGCAGCTCCGCGGCCTCCGAGGGCGGTGACGGCTCCTCGGCCGGCTCGTCCGACGGGACGGACAAGGGCCCCGGCGGCTCGCGCGGCGCGCACCGCGCCGACGACGACGCCGAGCAGGACTCGGACCAGGGCTCCGACCAGGGCTCGGACGACGAGCACGCGACGGACGGCGCTCACGACGGCGACGGTGCGACCGAGCACGAGGAGACCGCGCCCGAGGTGGTCGACGACCACTCCGACGACGACCACGCCGAGGACCACTCGGACGACCACGCGGAGGGTGGGTCCGAGGAGCAGCCCCAGGACCACTCCGACGACCAGCGGTGCGAGCCTGAGCCGCCCACCCCCGACGACGGCCACCACGGCGACGGCGGCAGCACCGACGGCGAGTGGTCCGAGCCGAGCCAGCCCACCCAGCCCGTCGAGGTGTGGCACCCCGACGAGGGCGGCGACCACCACAGCGACCAGCACGGTGACGACCAGCAGCCGGCCGCCGAGCAGCCGGCTTCCGGGCAGCAGCCGGCCGCCGAGCAGCCGGCCGCCGAGCAGCCGGTTTCCGAGCAGCAGCCGGCCGCCGAACAGCCTGCCGCACAGCAGCAGCCGGCCCCGGTGGCGGCGGCGGCTGTCGTGGCGCTCGCCGCGACGGTGACCGAGCCCGCTCCGGCGCCCGTCGCGGTGGCGGTCCCCGCCGTGGCCACCTTCCAGGCCCCGGCCGAGGCTCCCGCTCCGGAGCAGAAGGCCAGCGGCCGCCGCGCTGCGGCCGCGCAGCCGGACAGCGCGTCGCGCTCCGTGCGCACCACCCCCGCCAAGCACCGCGTGCAGGGCCCGGTGGCGCCGGTGGCCGAGCTGCTGCCCGCCGCCGCCGACTCCGGTGCGAGCACCGGCACGACCGCGGACAGCGGGACGGACGCGCTCGCCAGCGGCAGCGGCACGTACGTGCAGGGCGCCCCGGTGGCGGGGTCGGGTGCGGGTGAGAGCTCCGGCGTCGGCACCCGCCTCGGCCCGGTGGCCGTGGCCAGCGGGCCGACCGCGCTGGGCACCGCTCCCACCGGCGGCGAGGAGCAGGGCGGCAGCGAGGGGTGGCTGGTCCCGATGGGCATCGGCCTGGGCCTGGTGGCCGCCCTGGGCGGCGCGGAGGGCGTCATGAGGAAGCGCCGCGCCCGCGCCTCGTGATCGCCGGGGTGCCGCACCGGACTTCACGAACCGGGAGGGATCGGGCATCCTGAGCCCGCGCCGTCCCCCCTGCGGTGCCCTCTCGGCGCGGGTCTGCGCCGACGGACCCCGCTGAGGAGCCCGCCCGTGCGCCCCTGCCCTGGAGACCTCCGGTGACGGCCGTGGTGCGCGGAGCCCGTGCCCTCGGCGTCATCGGCCTGTCGGGTCTGGGCGTGCTCGCGGTCCCGGCCGTCGCCCACGCCGACCAGACCCCGGCGGTGACGGCGTCCGAGTGCGCCCCCGCGGAGCAGGCGGTCACGTCCACCTGCGCGACGACGACGACGCCCCCGTCGGCCTCCGAGGCCCCTGGCGGGGAGTCGAGCACCCCCGAGGCCACCACCAGCCCCTCGTCGGCGGCGTCGCCCGGCGCGACGGCGAGCGCGGACAGCACCGGGTCCGGTTCGCCGTCGTCCACGGGATCGCCCTCGGGGTCGGCGTCGGAGCAGCCGACCGCGGCGAGCTCGCCCAGCGCGTCGGCGACGACGCCGTCAGCGACCACCACGCAGGGCGTGGCCGGGCCGGGCGCGAGCCCCTCTCCCCCCTCGGGTCCGACGACGCCCTCCGGCAGCGGGTCGAGCGCGCCGGTGACCGGTCCGCCGTCGTCGTCCAGCTCGCCGTCCGACGCCTCGCCGTCCAGCTCCCCGGCGCCCTCCGGGTCCAGCTCGCCGAGCTGGTCCTCGCCGTCGGAGGCGCCCGCAGCGTCGCCGGGCACCGGGGCCGTCTACGGACCGCCCTCGTCGACGCCCCCTTCGAGCACGCCTGCGCGGACGCCCTCGTCGGCCCCGCCCCAGGTGCCCAGCCCGGCGCAGTCAGTGGTGCCTCCCCAGACCGCCTGGCAGCCGCGGTGGACCGCGACGTCCGACGGGTCCTGGGCGAGCGCGTCCACCACGGGCTCTGCCGCTCCGGGTGCGGGCTCTGCAGCCTCTGGCGCGGGCGCGGTGTCCGGGCCGCCTTCGGCGTCGCCGTCGTCCACAGCCGGGGTGCTCGCCACGGCCTCCGGCCGCCACGTGGACGGGTCGGCGCTGGTCGACGCGCTGCGGGAGGGCGCCGAGCTCCAGCAGGGCAGGGCGCACCACCGCGCGACCGGCCCCGTCGACACGGTGCAGCTGCTCTCGGCGGTGGTGGGCGGCGCCGGTGACGGCCAGGACTCCGCCGACGCGGCCCCCGGGACCTCCCTCGGCGCGCTGGCGGCTCCGGCGGGCGGCGGGACGTCGCTGCTGTCGACCACCGCCGCTGCCCAGCGGACCGCGGCGGTGGGCTCGCCCGACACGCTGCTCCTGCTGACCACCGCGGGCGCTGCGCTGGCCCTGGCGGGGACGGTGCTGGAGACGGCGCGCCGGCAGCGGGTGCGCGCTGCCGTGGCCCGCGGGCGCGGGCGGCGCGCGCTGCGCTGAGCGACGCTGCCCCGGCGGGCAGCGAGACGTCACGACGCGTACACCGGAGGTGACGAAGAGTCGCTGACGTGCCGCGACGAGTGTCACAGCGACGTCACGGCGCGCCGGTCGGACTTCCCCCGTTCGTCCGCTTCGTCGCACGATGGGGTGCTGCGCGGCCCGCACGGTCCTCGCAGCGCGACGAGAGGGGAACGGCCGTGGAGGGCCTGCAGCACACCGGACCTGACGCCCGCCCCACGGCGCGCCGCGTGCGCGCGGCGGGTGTCGGCGCGCTGGTCGCGACCGCCGTCCTGCTCGCCCCCGGCACCGCCCTCGCCGCCACCTCCGGCGAGACCGGCACCGTCGGGGCGGCCGCCGGCGCTGACGCGGGCTCGTCGTCCACCAGCACGGGCGCAGGGGCAGGCGGCGCGGGCAGCACCAGCGGCTCCGGCTCCAACGGCTCCGGGACGAGCACCGGCGGTGCCGGCGGGTCGGGCAGCAGCGCGGGTGGTGCGGGCACCGGCACGACCACGGGCGGGACCGGAACCGTCGGATCCGGAACGGGTAGCACCGGCGGGTCGGGCACCAGCACGGGTGGTGCGGGCACCGGCACGGGTGGTGCGGGCACCGGCACGACCACGGGCGGAACCGGGACCATCGGGTCCGGAACGGGCGGCACCGGCGGCACTGGTACCGGCGGAACGGGCACCGGCACCGGCACCGGCACCGGCACCGGCGGCACGGGAACGGGGTCCGGCGGCACGGAGACCGGCACCGGCACGGCGACGCCGCCGCCCACCACGGCGCCCCCGGTCACCGCGCCGCCCACCACGGCTCCTCCGACGACCGCTCCCCCCACCACGGCACCCCCGACCACGGCCCCGCCCGCCACCACCGCCCCGGCCACGGCTCTGCCGTCGAGCGCCGCACCGGTCCCGGTACCGGCCTCGACCACGCCGCCGGCCGCGCCGCGTCCGTCGCGGGCGCCCGCGGCCGCGGCTCCGAGGGCGGCGTCGTCCGCGCCGTCGCTGGCCTCGCTGCTCCCCAGCGCAGCCTCGTCCGCCGCGTCGGCCCCGTCGGTGGTGCCGCTGTCCGACGCGGTGACCGTGGACGACCTCGGCGCTGCCGGGCAGCTCGCCCAGGCCGCCCCGGTGCTGCCGGAGGCCGCGAAGCTCGTGGCGGAGGGCGCGCAGACGCTGGGCCCGGTGGACGCGCAGTCGGCGCGGACGTCGGTGCAGGACCTCGCCGGGATCCTGGCCCCGCTGCTGGTCGGCGGTGCCCTGCTGGCGGGCGTGCTCGGCCTGTCGGCGCAGGAGCGCAAGCGCCGCCGCGCCCGCTGACCCGCTGACCCGCTGACCCGCTGACTCGCTGACTACCAGACGATCCGCGTCGCGGGAGTGCTCGCGCGGCGCGTGAGCCGCGGCTGCACCAGCTCGACGCGAGGCCGCGCGTCGTCGTCCTCGGTGGCGTCCATCAGCCGGAACACGGCGGCCACGGCGCGCTCGGAGACCTCGCGCGGCTCCTGGGACACGCTCGTCAGCGGTGGAGCCAGGGACGCGGCGAGCTCGTCGGTGCACAGCGCCACCACGGCGAGGTGCACGCCGGGTTCCAGCCCGCGGTCCTCGAGCGCCCGCAGCACCCCCGGGAGCGCTTCGTCGTGGGAGAGCAGCAGGCCGGGCAGCACGCCCTGCTCGTCCTCCTCGGACAGGACGACGTCGAGGGCGGTGTCCACCGAGGTGCGCTCCAGCTCGACCGGCGAGACCACCTGCAGCGGCAGGCCGCGGGTGCGCGCCTCCTGCAGCGCTCCGCGCTGGAAGCGGCGCACGTAGCCGATCCCGCGCTCGTTCGTGCTGCGCGGGTGCCCGAGCAGGGCCGCGGAGCGGCAGCCGGACGCGACCAGCTCCGCCACACCCAGGGCGCCGCCGGCGGCGAAGTCGACGTCGATGCAGTTCACGCCGGTGGGGTCCTCGGGGACGCCGATGAAGACCACCGGCAGGTCGAGCTGACGGGCCACCGCGATGCGCTCGTCGTGGGCCGCCACCTCCATGACGACGACGGCGTCGACGACGCCGCGGTCGGCGAGGCGCTGCAGGCCGGCGGCTCCCTCGTCAGCGGTGACGAGCAGGAGGTCGTGGTCGCGCTCGCGCAGGCTCCGGGCGACCGTCTCGACGAAGGGCAGCATGCCCACGTGGTCGGACCGCGGGCCGAAGGGCGCCACGAGCCCCACCACCCGTGACCTTGGACGAGATCTCACCGACGCACCCCCGTTGCCGCGCGCTGAGGCCGGTCAACGTACCGCACCCCCTCTGACCTGCGGCGATCAAGGGAGCCGGGCACGCGGGACGTGCGCCGCTCCCTCGATCGCCGCCGGGTGGGGAGGGGGTGCGGGTGGAGCGGAGGAAGGCGGAGGTCAGCCGCCGAGGGCGGTGCGCACCGACGTCCACGAGCGCAGCTGCTCGCGCACGTCCTCGCGGCGCTCCTCGGCCACCGCCTGCTCCCAGGCGCGGGTGAGCACGTCGTCCAGCTGGACGCGGTGCCCGACGGCAGCCGACTCGACAGCGGCCTCCACCATCGCCTGGCTGAGCACGTTCTCGTGCACCTCGCTCTGGGGCGTGGTGCGGGTGCGCAGCGCCTCGACGAAGACCGCGAGCGCGCCGGCGATGCCGTCGTGCGGGAGGCGCGCTCCGGGCTCGGGCACGGCGGTCCCCTCGTCGGCGACGTCGACGGTCGGCTCGTGGTCGCCGTCCCACAGGGCGCTGCCCTTCTCGCCGCCCGCGCGCCAGGCGCCGTTCCACGACGTCTCGGCGCCCGGTGCGCACCAGGAGCCGTTGAAGACGTAGCGGGCGCCGCCGGCGAACTCGAAGACGGCGGTGGCGGAGGCGTCCCCGGCGTACCAGCTCCAGGTGGGGTTCCACTCCTCGCAGGTCACCGAAACGGGCTCGGCGCCGAGCAGGAAGCGGGCCATGTCGAACTGGTGGATGGCCATGTCGACCAGCAGCGGGTGCGCCATCTCGTCGCGGAACCCGCCGAAGTGGGGGGCCTTGAAGAAGTCGGTCTGCAGCAGGCCGACGGCGCCGAGGCCGCGCAGCAGGTCGCGGTAGGCCCACAGCTGGGGGTTCCACCGGCGCGACTGGCTGACCATGAACAGCTGGTCGGTGACCTCGGCGGCCGCCACCAGCGACAGGGACTGCGCGAGGGTGGCCGCGCACGGCTTCTCCCCCAGCACGGGCAGCCCCGCGAACAGCGCCGCCGTGGTCACGGGGTGGTGCGCGCCGGGCACGGTGATGTCGAGGACGGCGGTGGCGCCGGTCTGCTCGGCCAGCGCCACCGCGTCGGTGCCCACGGCGACGTCGGCGTGCCCGCGCTCGGCGAGCTGGCGGCGCGCGGCGTCGAGGTCGAGGTCGACCAGGCCCACCAGCTCGACGTCGGCCGACTCGGCGACCATCGACAGCCAGGCGCCACCCATGGCGCCCGCGCCGACCTGCACGACCTTGAGGGCGTCCGCGCGCCCGGTGGAACCCGTCCCGATCACGAGCCCACCCTCGCAGACGGGTCGAGAGCGCCGGTGTAGTCGAAGCCGCGGTAGAAGTCCTCGGTGTCGTGGCGCAGGAGCACGGGGTACTCGCGGCGGGCGCGCAGCGTGACGGCCCACTCCACGGCGTTGGCGATGACCCTGCGGACGCCCGGGTGGAAGTACGTGGGGTAGTCCTGGTCTCCGGGGCGGAAGTAGAAGATCTTCCCGTGGCCGCGCTTGTAGGTCATGCCGGAGCGGAACACCTCACCTCCGGAGAAGGTGGAGAGGAAGACCAGCTCGTCGGGGGCGGGCACGTCGAAGAACTCGCCGTACATCTCGTCCTCGTCGATGACCATCGGGTGCGGGATCCCCTGCGCGATGGGGTGCGTGGGGTCGACCGTCCAGATGAGCTCGCGGTCGTGCTCGGAGCGCCACCGCAGCGTGCACGTGGTGCCCATGAGCTTGGTGAAGATCTTCGACCAGTGGCCGGAGTGCAGCACGATCAGGCCCATGCCCTCGAGCACGTGGCGGTGCACGCGCTCGACGACCTCGTCGCTGACCTGGTCGTGGGCGGCGTGACCCCACCAGGTGAGCACGTCGGTCTCGCGCAGCACCTCCTCGGACAGGCCGTGGTCGGCGCCCGAGTCGAGGGTGGCGGTGCGGACCACGGCCCGCTCCCCCAGGTGCGCCTCGATGCCCTCGGCCACCGCGCCGTGCATGCCGGTCGGGTAGCGCTCGGCGACCTCCGGCTCGTTGCGCTCGTGGACGTTCTCGCCCCACACGGTGACGCGGATCGGCCGGCCGGTGGCGGCGACGCTGGTGTCGGTGCCGCGGTCGGGGCCGGTCACCGCGAAGCGGCGTCCGCCCTCTTCGCCGTGGTCGCCGGTCTGCATGTCTGTCATGGGGGTGGTGCTCCCTGCGCTGTTCGTGGGGCTGTTCATGGGGGTGGTCACTTGACAGCACCCCCCGTGACGCCGGCGGCGACGTACCGCTGGGCCACGAGGAGCAGGACGATGGCGGGCAGCGACGACAGGACCGCGGTGGCCATGATCGGCGACCAGTCGCTGACGTAGGTGCCGATGTACTGGTAGAGGCCCAGGGTCACCGGGCGCACGTCCTCCGTCGTCGTCAGGGTCAGGGCGAACAGGAAGTCGCCCCAGGCGAAGAGGAACGTGAACAGCCCGGCGGTGATGAGGGCGTTGCGGCTCATCGGCAGGACCACGGAGACGAACGCGCGGAGCTGGCCGGCGCCGTCGACGCGGGCGGCCTCGACGATGGACGGCGGGATGCTGCCCATGAACGCCCGCATCACGATGATCGCGAACGGCACGCCGGCGGTGGAGTCCGCGAGGATCAGGCCCGGGATCGAGTTGAGCAGGCCGAGGTCGCTGAAGGCGCTGTAGAGGGCGTTGGCGACGACGATGCCGGGGATCATCTGCGTGATGAGCACGCCGAAGAGCACCCAGGTCGCCCAGCGGATCCGGAACTGCGCCAGCGCGTAGGCCGCCGGGGCGGCGATGACGAGGCTGAGGACGACGGACCCGAGGCTCACGACCAGCGAGGTCACGAGGTTGTGGCCCTGGTCGTTGAAGGCTCGCACGTACCCGTCCAGCGAGGGCGCCGCCGGGAACCACGGGGTGGCCACGGCGCCGCCGCCGCTCTGGAGGGAGACGTTGACCATCCAGTACAGCGGGAACAGCATCACCGCGATGATGACCACGCCCGCGGCCGTGGAGACCCACCGGTGCGCTGATGGACGGCTGACCTTGGCGGCGCTGGTGACGGGTGCGCCGCCGTCGCCGTCGGTGGTCGTGGTGGAGATCGGGACGGCGCTCACTCGTCGACCGCCTTCCGGTTGAGCCGCAGGTAGATGACGGCGAACAGCAGCGACAGGAGCACGAGCACGTTGCCGAGCGCAGCGCCCTGGCCGAAGTCGAACTCCTTGAAGGACGTGAAGTAGCTGTAGGTGGCGATGGTCTGGGTGCTGTTGGCGGGGCCGCCGTTGGTCAGGCCCAGGATGATGTCGAGCACCTTCAGCGTGTAGACCACGCCCAGCACCAGCACCACGGTGACCACCGGGCGCAGCAGCGGCCAGGTGATGTGGCGGAAGGCGCGCCAGCCGGTGGCGCCGTCCAGGGCGCCGGCCTCGTAGAGCTCCTCGGGGATCTCCTGCAGGCCGCCGTAGAGGATGGTGGCGTTGAACGGGATCCCCAGCCAGATGTTGACGCCGATGACGGCGATGAGGGCCAGGGAGGTGCTGGTCAGCCACGCCGGGTTGCCGTCCACGAACGGCAGGGCGCCCAGGAAGCGGTTGAGCGCGCCGTAGTCGGTGTCGAGGATCCAGCGCCACACCGCCGCGGAGGCGATGAGCGGCACCAGCCACGGCAGCAGGAGCAGCGCGCGCAGCACGTTGTTCAGCGGGAAGGACCTGCGGAAGAACACCGCGATGGCCAGACCGAGGACGAACTGGCCCAGGATCGAGCCGGCGGTGAAGAGGACCGTGTTGAGCAGCGCCTTGTCGAACAGCGAGGAGCTGAGGACGGCGGAGTAGTTGTCCAGCCCGACGAAGGGCGCCTCACCGGTGAAGAAGGTCTTGGTCGTGTACTCCTGGAACCCCATGAGCACGTTCTTGACCACCGGGTAGCCGAAGAACAGGACCAGGTAGACCAGGGCGGGGACCAGGAAGGCCAGCTCCGCGATCCGGGCCTTGGTGCGGGCGGACGACCGGCCGGACCGGCCGTCCCGGGACGGCGGCGTGGCGCCGCCGTCCCGGGACTGCCGAGCAGCCGCGCCGCTCGCGGACGCGAGCGTGCCCGCGTCTGCTCGGGTGGACATGAGGTTCCCTCTCAGCCGTTCTGCGCGTCGGCCAGGGCCTGCTCGGGCGTCTTGCCGCCCACGATGGCCTCCTGCATGGCGGTGTAGATCTTGGTGGCGGCGTCGGGCCACTTGTCACCGAGCTCACCGGTGCGGGCCCGCAGGTCGGGCACCAGGTCGGCGAAGCCCTTGACGGCCGGGTTGGTGGCTCCGTACTCCTCGGCGATCGCCGTCTTGGTGGGGACGGTGTTGTTCTTCTCGGCCAGCAGCTTCTGGTTGTCGTCGGAGTTGATGCACTTGACGATCTCGGCGGCCTTGGCCTGCTTGTCCTTGTTCCCCGTCTCGGGGACGGTCCAGGTCTCGCCGCCCAGCGGGGAGACGGTGGGCTCGCCGGCCTGCGGGGCCGGGATCGGGACGACGCCGTAGTCGATGCCGGACTCGGCCAGGCTGGGGAACTGCCAGGGGCCGTTGACCATCATCGCGGCGTTGCCGGCCTTGAACTGGTCGTTGACGTCGGCCTGGGTCCAGTTGACGGCGGACTGGGAGATGGAGCCCGCCTTGAACATGTCCACCCACAGCTGCAGGGCCTTGGCGGCCTCGGGGGTGTTGATGTCCTTCTCGTCGCCGCCGGCGGACCAGAAGAAGGGCAGGAACTGCCAGGTGCCCTCGTAGGTGTTGATGGCCGACAGCGCCAGGCCGTACTTGCCGTCCTTGGTGAGCGCGGCGGAGGCGGTCTTCAGCTCGTCCCAGGTCTGCGGGGGCTGGATGCCGGCGTCGGCGAGCGTCTTCTTGTTGTAGAAGAGCGCGATGGAGTTGGTGATCGGCTGCAGGCCGTAGAGCTTGCCGTCGTAGGTGCTGGCCTTGACGATGCCGTCGGCGTAGCCGTCGGTGGAGACGTCGAACTGCGACAGGTCGGCCAGGGCGCCGGAGGCGGCGATCTGCTGCAGGTCGGGGTTGTCGAGCATGAGGACGTCGGGCATGGTCTTCGACTGCGCCTGCTGGAGCACCTTGGCGATGAGGTCGGAGCCGGGGATGTGCACGATGTCGATCTCGACGCCCGCGGTCTGCGCGCAGGCCTTGTAGACGCCCTCCCAGACGGTCTTGCCCGGGTCGTCGTTGTAGTAGTCCTGGATGGTCAGCTTCGCCGAGCCGCCAGATCCGGTGGAGCCCTCGTCGCTGGAGCCGCCGCCGCAGGCGGCGAGGGAGAAGGGCAGCAGCACCGCCGCGCCAGCGGCCAGCGCGGTGGTGAGAACTCGACGTCGAGCCATGGTGGTCATCCGTTCCTCCCCGCGTCATCGCGGGGTTCGTCTGCGGCTGGGGTCCCAGCCGTACCGGTTTCTGACGTGCAGTGAGTGCTGGGGCACTCGCGGTGGTCGATGCGTATCGATGACGGTCCGGTCGATGCGGGGCCTCCTCCCCCGCAGGGGTCAGGCCGTGAGCTGGGCGGCCGCGAGGGCCGGGGGCAGGGCGGTGCTGGCGCGGCGCGTCAGCCGGGGCTGGACCAGCTCGATGCCGGGCGCCTCTGCGTCCGCGGGCGCCTCGAGCAGGCGGAACAGGGTCTCCACCGCGCGGCGCGACACGTCGCGCGGCTCCAGGGAGACGTTGGTCAGCGGGGTGGTGAACTCCTCCGCCGCGGCGTCGGTGCTCATGGCCACCACACCGAGGTGCCGGCCGGGCACGAGGCCGCGGTCCGCCAGGGCCCGCAGCACGCCCGCAACCCCCTCGGTGTGCGGCAGCACGAGGCCCGGCAGCTCGCCCTCGTCGCTCTCCACCGAGAGCACCTCGTCGAGCGCGGCGTCGACCGACGCCCTCTCGAGCTCCACGGGCGACACCACGGTCAGCGGCAGCCCGAGCCGTGCGGCCCCGGCGTGGACGCCCTCGAGGAACCGGGGGACGTAGTTGATGCCCCTGTCGATCTCCGCGGAGGAGTAGCCGAGCACCGCCGCGCTGCGGCAGCCGACCGCGGCCAGCTCGGCGACGGCGAGGGCTCCGGCGGCGTGGAAGTCGAGGTCGACGCAGGGCAGCCCGGCGCGCTCGTCGGGGACGCCGATGAGGATCACGGGGACGTCGAGGCCGGCGGCCACGGGGATGCGCTCGTCGCGCGCCTCGACCTCCATGACCACGAGGGCGTCCACGATGCGGCGGCCGGCCACGCGCACCAGGCCGTCGGCCCCCTCGTCGTTGGTGACGAGCAGCAGGTCGTGGTCGTGGTCGCGGACGCTGCGGGCGATCGTCTCGATGAAGGGCAGCAGCCCGGAGTGGTCCGACGTCACGCCGAACGGCGCGACCAGGCCGATGACCTGCGTGCGCTGGCTGGCCAGGGCGCGGGCGCCGGCGTTGGGCTGGAACGTCAGCTGGGCGATGGCGCCCTCGACGCGCTTGCGCGTCTCCGGGGAGATGGGGCGCTTGCCGGACAGCACGTAGGAGACGGTGCTCTGGGAGACGCCGGCCAGCTTGGCCACGTCACGGCTGGTGGGCACCAGAGCACCTCCTTCGCTGCTCGCGTCCGCGTCGTCGTCGATACGGATCGATGACGAGGAAGGTAGGGGCAGCTGGCACCACCTGGCAAGGCCCCGTGACGCAGTCGTGACCTTCTGAGCGGAACGCAGTGTGATCACCAGCGGGCACCGCGGGACAGACGTCGCCCGCCCGGAGCACCGCGGAGCGGCCGAGGTGACCGAGGTGGCCGAACCCCCATGATCACGCAAGGTCGTCCGTGGTCATGGGCGGTCGGCCACCTCCGGAGCGGCGGTCACCAGCCCCAGGTGCCGGGGGCTCCCTTGAAGGGGCCGACCACGTCGTCGGTGATCCAGCCGGCGTAGAAGCCGCCCTCCTGGGGGCGCGCCACCTCGCCGTCCACGGAGCACACGAGCCGGGCCGGGCGCAGCGACAGCATCCCCGCGACCGCCTCGAAGCCGCGCGAGGGCGTCTCGTAGCTCCACGCCGCCGCCTCGAGCACCTCACCGCGCGGGGTCACGACGTCCCAGTAGGTGGCGCGGCCCTTGAACTCGCACGAGGTCTGCGGCGCGGCGCTGGGGCGCAGCCGAGAGGCGTCGACGTCGGCCCGGGGCACGTACCAGGTGGGCGGGTGGCTGGTCTCCAGCACGCGCACGGCGCCGGTGGTGTCGGCGAGGACGCCCCCGCCGTCGTCGTCGGAGAAGGCCACCACCACCCGCTTCGACGACGGTGAGACGGCCGGGGGGCGCGGGTAGTCCCAGACCGACTCCTGGCCGGGGCCGGCGGGCTCGGGGACGGGGCGTGGGCTCACCCCCGCATGGTGCGACGACGGCCCGTGGTCCGCGAGCAGACGACGCTGTCTGCGCGCGGGCCGCGGGCCGTCGGCGAGCGGGAGCCGTCAGGCGGCGGCGAGCACGGCGCGCAGCGCGCGCACCGGGCGGGGGGCCTCGGCAGCCTCGGGGCGGTCCGCGAGGACCTCGTCGAGCACCTCCATGAGGGCGGGGCGCGCGGGCGCGGCGGCGGACGTCCGCGACTCCCAGACGCCCAGCACGACCACCCCGAGGACACCGACGACGACGAGGGCCAGCAGCGCGACGGCGAGGAGGATCACGCTGAGATGTTCGGCGCGCGCGACCCCGCGGCGGAACGGCCTGCGGCGTGTCGCGAGCGTGTCGTGTCCACACCGTGACCCGTCGTGTCCTTCCCGTTATCTCTCCAGGTCAGAGGGCGGTTCTGCGATCTCTGCACGAGCTCTCCGGACGCCGCAAGGCGCTTGCAACCCGGGCGCAAGCGGACACCGCCAGGTTCCTCCTCGTCACCCAGACGGCCCACGGGAGAAGCCCGGGGCCCTGTGAGGAAGGAACCCCTCCGCCATGTCCGCCACCTCCCCCCGCACCGCCTCCCGGACGACCGCGCGGGGCTCCCGCCGCACCGCCCGCCGGGGCTTCGCCGCGGCCCTGGCCGCCGCAGGCGCCGTCATCGCCGCCGCGGTCCCCGCGGCCGCGACGCCGGCCGCGGAGGACGTCACCCCCGAGCAGGAGCTCACCGACGCCCTCACGGTGGTGGACCAGTACTGGACCGACAACTACGAGTGGTACTTCGGCGAGGAGTACACCGCGCCGCTGGTCTACACCGGCTCCGAGGGCGTGCAGGGCATGTACACCTCCGGCGTCGACAGCTACGCCTGCGGCGGCGAGGAGGGCCTGGTGCCCTCCAACGCGCTGCACTGCGCCGAGCCCGTCGGCGAGGACTGGATCGCCATGAGCGACGACCTCCTCCACGAGGGCACGGCTCAGATCGGCGACGCCTTCGTCTACGCGGTGGTGGCGCACGAGTGGGCCCACGCCATCCAGCAGCGCCAGCCGGGCTGGACCGCCCCCTGGACGGAGCTGCAGGCCGACTGCATCGCCGGCGCCACCCTCGCCGAGGCCACCGACCAGGGCCTGCTGTCGTGGGACGAGGGCGACGAGGAGGAGCTGGCCGTGGGCCTGCAGGCCGTCGCCGACGAGACCGGCTGGACCGACACCACCTCGCACGGCAGCGCCGAGGAGCGGATCGCCTTCTTCCAGCACGGCGTCGACGAGGGCGTGGAGGGCTGCCTCTACGACGGCCTGCAGCCGTGACCCCGCGGTGAGCGCCTGACCAGCGCTCACCGCCCTTCGCCGGTCAGCCCGACCGACCCGACCACCTGCGTCCCGCAGCTCACGAGACCCCCTCAGGAGAAGCCATGTCCCCCGTCCAGGCCGTCACGTCCGCCCTCCGCCAGTACGCCGTCTTCAGCGGTCGAGCCTCCCGGTCGGAGCTGTGGTGGTTCGTCGGCGCCTACTCCGCCGCCGCGATCACCGCCTCCGCCATCGACTCCGCGCTCTTCGTCGGGGTGCTGGGCGTCCCGGTGACGCCGCTGACCTTCCTGGTCATCGCGGCGTCGGTCGTTCCCATGCTCGCGGTGACGGTGCGTCGCCTGCACGACTCGGGCCGCTCCGGCGCGTACTACTTCATGAGCTTCATCCCGCTGGCCGGGCCGGTGCTGCTGCTCGTCGCGCTGTGCACGCCGTCCGACCCGCTGCCCAACGCCCACGGCGCCCCGCGCGGCGGGGCCGTGGCCGGGTTCGCCCCCGGCTACGGCTACCAGCAGGTCTGACCCACCCGCGTCGCCGCAGGTCAGCGGCCCCGTCCCGCGGGGCCGCCGGCCTGTGGCCCGGTGGGGTGATCTCCGCGCCGGTCGTGCCGTCCGGAAGGGTGCCTTCTCCCGAGCGCCCCCACCGCCCCGTGCGCGACGAGCATCATGGCCGCATGACGACTTCCCCCTCCTCGGTCGAGAGCACCGCTGAAGGTCTGGCCCCTCTGCGCGTCGGAGTGGTGGGCCTGGGCTACCTCGGCGCCGTGCACGCGGCCTGCATGGCCGAGCTCGGCCACGAGGTCGTCGGCTACGACATCGACCAGGCCAAGCTCGACGCCCTCGCCGCCGGCCGCGCCCCCTTCTTCGAGCCCGGCCTTCCCGAGCTGCTCACCCGCGTCACCTCCGGCGAGGCGGACGGGTCCATCGCCTTCACCACCGAGGTGGCCGACCTCAAGGCCTGCGAGGTCGTCTTCGTCTGCGTGGGCACCCCCCAGCGCAAGGGCGAGCTGGCCGCCGACACCACCTACGTCCAGCGCGCCTTCGAGTCCCTGGCCGACGTCGTGGAGGGCCCGGCCCTGCTGGTGGGCAAGTCCACCGTCCCGGTCGGCACCGCAGCCCGCCTCGCCGACGACCTGGCCCACCGCGCCGGCCACCTGGAGCTGGCGTGGAACCCCGAGTTCCTGCGCGAGGGCCACGCCGTCACCGACACCCTCGCCCCCGACCGGTTCGTGCTGGGGGTGACCAGCGAGCGCGCCGAGGCGCTCCTGCGCCGCGTCTACGCCCGGCCCATCGCCAACGGCACCCCCGTGCTGGTCGCCGACTACCCCACCGCCGAGCTGGTCAAGACCGCCGCCAACGCCTTCCTCGCCACCAAGATCTCCTTCATCAACGCGATGGCCGAGGTCTGCGAGGCCGCCGGCGGCGACGTGAAGGTCCTGGCCGACGCCATCGGCCACGACGACCGCATCGGGCGCAAGTTCCTCAACGCCGGCGTCGGCTTCGGCGGCGGCTGCCTGCCCAAGGACATCCGCGCCTTCATGGCCCGCGCCGGGGAGCTCGGCGCCGACCAGGCCCTCACCTTCCTGCGCGAGGTCGACAGCATCAACATGCGCCGCCGCGCCAAGGTGGTCGACCTGGCCCGCGAGGCCTGCGGCGGCTCCTTCATCGGCCGCAAGATCGCCGTGCTGGGCGCCGCGTTCAAGCCCCACAGCGACGACGTGCGCGACTCCCCCGCCATCTCCATCGCCGCCATGGCCCGCCTGCAGGGCGCCGACGTGGTGGTCACCGACCCCGAGGGCGTCGCCAACGCCCAGCGCCTGTGGGGCGACCTGACCTACGCGGTGGACACCGACGAGGCGCTGCGCGGTGCCGACGTCGTCCTGCTGCTCACCGAGTGGCCCCAGTACGTCCAGCTCGACCCCGCCCACGTCGCGTCCCTGGCGCGCGGGCGCCAGGTCATCGACGGCCGCAACGTGCTGGACGCCGCCGCCTGGCGCGCGGCCGGCTTCACCTACCGCGCCCTGGGCCGCCCCAACGCCTGAGGACGACGACGAGCAGCACCGCGGCTCGTCCCCGGCTCAGGTGTAGACGCGGACCCAGTCCACGTAGAGGTCGGTGGTCTGGCCCGTCGCCGCGAGGTCGACGGGCCAGCCGCCGCCGGTGGCGAGGTCGAGCATGAAGAAGAACGGCTCGTCGGTGTGCGACAGCTCTCCCAGCGACGCCACGCGGCGTCCGTCGAGGTAGAACTGCGCGTCGCCGTCGCCGACCTCGACGCCGTACGTGTGCCACTCGGCCGCCCAGTCCATCGGGTAGCCCTGGCAGGCCTTCTGGCCGCCCTTGACCGGGCCCCAGCTGTGGGTGGTGTGGCAGGCGGCGTCGGTGTCGTGGCCGTACAGCTCCACCGCGTCGACCTCGGCGGCGCTGCCGTCGGCGCGGCCGGTGCCGCTGGAGCTGTTGAGCATCCAGAACGCCGGCCAGGAGCCGGGCCCGGGGGCGCCGAGCATGCGCGCCTCGAAGTAGCCGTGCTGGGCGCTGAAGCCGGACCCGCCCCAGCGCTGGGACGAGAGGATCCCCGCGGCGTGCGCCTGGCCCCAGGTCTGCTTCGGCGCGAGCACACCGATCGGCTGCGCGCGCACGCGCAGGTAGCCGCCGGGCAGCGTCGCGAGGGTGCCGGCGCCCCAGGCCGGGTCGGCGAAGAGGGCGTCGCCGAACTGCGAGCCGCCCCACGGCTCGGGCTTCACCGCGGCGTACCGGGTGCCCCAGCCGGAGGCGCTGACGGACAGCGGCGCGTCGAAGTCGTCGCTGTACTGCAGCGTCATGCCCGCCGGCGGGCTGGAGCCGGCCGGCGCCGACGGCGTGGAGGCCGCCTGTCCGCCGGAGCGGAACAGCTGGGCGTAGAGCGGGTCGAGCGCGGCGCCCGCCGTCGTCGTCCCGGTGACCTTGAGCGCGAACGGGCCCTGCGGCAGCCGCCGCACGTCGGCGGTGAGCACCGCGCGTCCGCTGGCGTCGGCGGTGGCCGTGGCCGCGCGCCGCAGCGGCAGGTCGAGGGCGTTGCCGCTGGGCACCGACAGCCACGCCGTGAGCTGGCTGCCCGCGGGGGCGCCGACGACGACGGTCGCCGCGGCGTCCACGCTCGACCCCGGCGTCGGGCAGGCCAGGGTCAGGCGGCCCGCGAGCGCCGGTGCCACGGGCGCGGCCGAGCTCGGGCAGCTGGCGGTCGCGGGGGTCACCGCGTAGGTGGGTGAGCCCGCGGGGGCCGCCCACTGCGGCGGGGTGGTGCCGGCGTCGTAGGCGGTGAGCTCGCGCAGCGCCACGGGCGCGGAGGCGATCTGGCGGCGCAGCTCCAGGCGCACCCAGGTCACCCAGCGCGGGGTGAAGGCGACGGTGGTGGGCATGCCAGCGCCGGCGGCGATGCCGGGCACGTCCACGGAGGAGCCGTCGGAGAAGCGGAGCGTGCCGTAGAGGGCGGCGGCGGTGGACTGCGCGGGGTCGGAGGCGTCGGCGGTGGAGCCGAACACCTGCACGCTGGCGGTGCGGCGGGCGCTGGGGAAGGTCAGCTGCGCCCACGGGGCGGTGTCACCGCTGCTCGCGGACCACTCGGCGCCCAGGCGCGCGGAGGCCGGAGCCCCGTCGGACAGGGCGGCGGCCTCGCCGCTCGACGCCGTCGCGGTGGTGGTCGGGCCGGCGGCCTGCGCTCCGGCGAGCGGGGTCACCAGCGCCGCGGCGGCGAGCACCGCGGCCAGCGCAGACCTCCGCATGCTCCGACCCTCGCAGCAGGTAGCGCGTCACCGCGGGAGGCTGCGCCCCGGCGCGTCGCCCCCTGGGACCGCGAGCGGTCGCCCGGCTGCGGTTCCCGAAGCGCTCCGGACCGCAGCCAGGCGCCCGGCTGTGCAGGGGTGGGACGGCGTCAGCCGAGCTTGGTCAGGCCGCGCTTGAGCTGGCGGGCGGCCTGCGCGATGCGCTGCTCGTTCTCGATGAGCGCGAAGCGCACGTAGTCGTCGCCCTGCGGCCCGAACCCGACGCCCGGGGAGACCGCCACGTCGCACTCGTTGACGATGAGCTTGGCGAACTCGATCGACTTCAGCTCCGCGTACGGCTCGGGGATGCGCGCCCAGGCGAACATCGTCCCCCGGGGCTTCGGCAGCGCCCAGCCCGCGCGCTCCAGGCCCTCGACCAGCGCGTTGCGGCGCGACTCGTACACCGAGGAGGTCCACTGCGGGTACTCGAGCTCCTCGTTGAGGGTCACGGTCGCCGCGATCTGGATGGGCTGGAACGTGCCGTAGTCGAGGTAGCTCTTGAGCTTGGCGAGGGCCGCCACCACCTCGCGGTTGCCCACGAGGAACGCCACGCGCCAGCCGGCCATCGAGTACGACTTGGTCATCGAGTACAGCTCGACGGCCACCTCCTTGGCGCCCTCGCACTCGAGGATCGACGGGGGCTTCCAGCCGTCGAAGGTGGTGTCGGCGTAGGCGAAGTCGTGCACGAGCACCACGTCGCGCTCGCGCGCCCAGTCGACCAGGCGCTGCAGGTCCTCCTTGGACGCGATCGCCGTCGTCGGGTTGTGCGGGAACGACAGGACGACGACGCGGGGCTTCGGCCAGCCGTACTCCCACGCCTCCATGACGTTCTCGACGTAGTCGTGGGCGACGCCGTTGGCGTCCTTCGGGCCGATCGGCACCTGCCGGGCGTCGGCGCCGGCGAAGTACGGGCCCCAGATGTGGATCGGGTAGGACGGCGACGGCACGAGCGCGGCGTCCCCCGCCTGGAGCAGCACCCACATGAGGTGGGAGAACCCCTCCTTGGCGCCGATGGTGCTGATGACCTCGGTGTCGGGGTCGAGGTGCACCCCGAAGCGCCGCTGGTACAGCCCGGCGACCGCCTCGCGGAGCTTGGGCAGCCCGCGCGAGGAGGAGTAGCGGTGGTTGCGGGAGTTGTGCGCGGCCTCGGCGAGCTTCTCCACGGCGGTGGCCGGGGAGGGCAGGTCGGGGTTGCCGAACCCCAGGTCGACGACGTCGCGGCCGGCTCGGCGCGCCTGCTGCTTGAGCCCGTCGATGATGGTGAAGACGTACGGGGGCAGGCCCTGGATGCGCCGGAACTCCATGGCCGGTCACCCTACGTCCGCGGAGGTCACCGCGAGCGGGCCAAGCGGGCGCAGAAGGCCTCGTGGTAGGCAGCCCCCGTGACCTCGACTCCCCGGACGCGCAGGCCCCGCTGGCTCGTCATGGCCACGCACGTCCCCGCGTCGGGGCGCCTGGGCGGCATCGTGAGGTACACGGTGGAGGTGGCGCGGGCGCTGCAGCGCCGCGACGACGTCGAGGTGCACCTGCTGACGTCCGCCGCTGCCGCCGGTCCGCTGGCCGAGCTGGTGGGCGGGCCCGCGCGCGTGCACGCCGTGCCGGCCGTGCTCGACGGGCGCGCCGGTCCGCTGCTGCCGCCGTACGAGAGGTTCGTGCTGGGGTGGCGGCTGCGGGGCGGCTTCGACGTCGTCCACGGGTCCAAGCACCTCGTGCCGCAGCGCGCGCCGGGCTTCACCGCCCGCACGGTGCTCACCGTGCACGACATGATCCTCGCCGACCGGCCCGCGGACTTCCCCGCCGCCAAGCGCGTGCTGCTGCAGCGCCCGTACGCCGCCTCGATCCGGCAGGCGGACTCGGTGATCTGCGTCAGCGCGGCCACGCGCGACCGGCTGCTGGCCCACCACCCGCAGGTGGCCGGCCGCACGTCGGTGGTGCTGTCGGCCACCAGCCCCGCGCTGCTGCAGGCGCACCCGACGCCCGTTGAGGTGCTCGCCGGGCGCCGCTTCGGGCTGGTGGTCGGTGACACGACGCAGCGCAAGAACGTGGCGACGGCGGTCTCGGCGTGGGCGCGGGCGCTGCGCGCGCACCCCGAGCACGCCGACGCGGTGCTCGCGCTGGTCGGCCCGCCCGCGTGGGGCACCGAGGCCTACGGGCCCGACCACGCCGCGCTGGCGGCCTCCGGCCACGTGGTGCAGCTGCAGGGCGTCGACGACGCGAGCCTGCGCTGGTGCTACGAGAACGCCGCCGTGGTGCTGGCCCCCAGCCTCGTGGAGGGGTTCGGCCTGCCCGCGGTGGAGGCGCTCGACCTGGGCGCCCCGCTCGTGACGAGCACGGACGCGGCGCTGGTGGAGGTCAGCGGTGACCGCGCGCAGCACGTGCCCGCGCTCGACGTGGACGGCTGGGCCCGCGCCGTGGCCGACCACCTGCACCTCGACGCCCCGGGCCGGGGGCGCTCGGCACCGGCCTCGTCCCCGCAGCCGGCGCGGACCTGGGACGACGTCGCCGAGGACACCGTCCGCGCCGTCCTCCGCCGCGGCTGAGCCGGCGGCGGGCGCCGCGCTCGTGTCCAGCGCTGTCCTCACGGGGGGCCCGACCCGTTGGCCGCGTTCCGCGATGGGGGCCTCGCTCATGGTCCATGCTGGACGGGTCGCCGATCCCGCTCGGGTGGGTGACGACGGGCGACGCGGCCCTCGGTCCGCTGCTGCGGCGCCGGGGGCGCCCGCGGGCCCGCTGCCCCACGCTCCCGAGCCCCGGAAGGCCACCCCCCGATGACCCAGCCGCGCGTCACGATCGTCCACGAGCGGTTCACCGAGTACGCGGGGTCCGAGGCCGTGGTCGAGGCGCTCGCGCGGCAGTGGCCGGCCGCTCCCCTGCTCGCCCCGGTCGCCGCCCCCGGGGTGCTCCCGGCGGACCTCGAGGCCCGGCTGAGCAGCACGCGCCTGTCGCGGCTGCTGCGCGGCAGCGGGTACGCCCACCTCCTGCCCGCGCTGCCGGTGGCGATGCGGTCGCTGCGGCTGCCGGACGCCGACGTCGTCGTCGCCTCCCACCACGCGTTCGCCACGCAGGTGGCGCTGAGCAGCAGCGGCAGCCGGGTGCCGGTGGTGGCCTACGTGCACACGCCCGCCCGCTGGGTGTGGGAGGCGTCGATGCGCACGAGCGAGGGCAGCGGGCCGGGGGTCGCGGGCCTGGCGGCGTTCTCCGCGGTGTTCAAGCCGTTCGACGTGCGCGCCGCGCAGCGGGTGCACACGCTCGTGGCCAACTCGACGTTCGTGGCGGAGAGGATCCGCCGCTGGTGGGGCCGCGAGGCGCACGTGGTGGCCCCGCCGGTCAACACCGGCTACTTCAGTCCCGCCCCGGCCGGGCCCCGGGAGGACTTCTTCCTCCTGGCCGGCCGGATGGTGCCGTACAAGCGGCCCGACCTGGCCGTGAAGGCCGCCGCCCGCGCGGGTGTGCGGCTGGTGGTGGCCGGCGAGGGACGCTCGCGCGCGGAGGTGGAGGCGCTCGCGGGGCCGCGCACGGAGTTCGTCGGACGGGTCAGCGACGCCGGGCTGCGCGACCTGTTCCGCCGCTGCCGCGCGCTGCTCATGCCGGGGGTGGAGGACTTCGGGATCGTGCCGGTGGAGGCCATGGCCTGCGGCGCGCCCGTCATCGCCGCCGGCGAGGGCGGCGCGCTCGACACCGTGGTGCCGGGCCTGTCCGGCGTGCTCGTGCCGCCCGCGGGGCCGGACGGGGAGGTGGACGCCTGGGCGCAGGCGCTGGCGGCGTTCGACCCGGCCGCCTTCGACCCGGCGCGAGTGCGCCGGCACGCCGAGGGGTTCTCGCGGACCAGCTTCGCCTTCCAGATGCAGGCCGTGGTGGACGGCGTGCTCGGCACGGCGCCCGTGCCGGCCCAGCGCCAGCAGGTCCACCTCCCGCCCAGCGCCGCCGCGCGACCCGCCACCCCGCTGCGCGCGGCGCCGTCGGGCGCGGCCTGCGCCACCCCAGCCAGCGCCACCCCGTCGAGGTGAGGATGCGCGTCCTCCACGTCACCAACGACTTCCAGGACAACGGCACCGGCATCACCAACATGCTGCGGGTGCTCGCCGTGGCGCAGCGCGCCGCCGGGCTGGAGGTGAGCATCGCCTCGGAGGTCGCCGCCTCCAGCTACCACGACGAGCTCTCCGCCCTCGGCGTGCGCTTCGAGCGCATCGACAGGGTGGCCACGCCGCTGGAGGCCCGCCGGACGGGCGTCCGGCTGGCCGCCCGCCTGGCGGCAGGCGACGCGGACGTCGTGCACGTGCACACCGGGCGCGCGGCCCTCGCGGTGGCGCTCGGCCCGCGGGAGCTGCGCCGTCGCAGCGTCGCGACGGTGCACAACGTCTTCCAGCGCTCGAGCGCGCTCATGGGCTCGTGCGCGGCGGTGGTGTGCATCTCCGGCGCCGCCCGCGAGCGCTTCCGCCGGACCGCGCCGTGGGCGGCGCGGCGGCTGCGGGTCATCCACAACGCGGTCGACCTCGACGTGGCGCCCTCGGGCCCCGGCCCGGTGCTGCCGGAGCGCTCGGTGGTCTACGTGGGCGGGCTCCACCACCGCAAGGGCGTGGACGTGCTGGTGGAGGCCGTCGGGAGGCTCGTCGAGGACGGCGACCCGGTGCAGCTGTTCGCGTACGGCAACCGCGACCAGCCGTGGCTGGAGGAGCTGGCGGCCCCGCTGGTGGCCTCCGGGCACGTGCACCTGTGCGGGTTCACCCGCTCCCCGCGCGCGGCGATGGCCGCGGGCCGCGTGGTGGCCATCCCCTCCCGCGACGAGCCGTTCGGGCTGGTGGCGGTGGAGGCGCGCGCCGCCGGCGCCCCCGTGGTGGCCTCCGACCTGGGCGGCCTGCGGGAGGCCCTGGACGACGGCCGCGCCGGGGACGTGGTGCCCGCCGGGGACGTCGACGCGTGGGCGAGCGCGCTGCGCCGGGTGCTCGACGACGACGCCCACCGCGCCGACCTCGTCCGCCGCGGCCGCGACGGCCTGCACCGCTTCGCCCCCGCGGGCGTGGCGGAGGCGTACTCCCGCGTGTACCGGTCGCTCCCCGCGGCACCGTCGCCGAGGCGTCCCCGCTCCACCGCGCTGCGGTGATCGCCCGGTGAGCGCTGCGGCGGGGCGGCCCCGCGTGCTGGTCGACGGGCGCCCGCTGCGCGGGCACCTGTCGGGCGTCGGGCAGTACGTGTGGCACCTGGCCGCCGCGCTCGCCGCGACCGCCGGCCACCCCGAGACCGGGGACCTCGAGGTGCAGGTGCTGGTCATCGGCGACGGACCCGACGGGCTCGCGGCGTCCCCCGCGGGTGTGGGCGTGCGGGGCGCCGGGCCGGTGCCCCGCAAGGCGTTCAACGGGCTGGCGGCGTACGCGCCGCTGGTTCCGGCGAGCGCGTTCGGGCTCCGGGCCGACCTCGTGCACTGCACGTACTTCGAGCGGCTGCCGGCGCTGCCGCGGGGCACCCGCGTGGTCAGCACCGTGCACGACGTGGCGTTCCTGCGGCTGCCGCAGGTGTTCTCGCGGATCAACCTCGCGGCGTCGCGGCGGGCGCTGCGCTGGCAGGTGGCGCGCTCGGACGTGCTGCTGACGCCGTCGCAGTTCACCAAGGACGAGCTGGTGGCGCTGTGCGACGTGCCCCCGGAGAAGGTGGTGGTGACGCCGCTGGCGGTCACCGAGGCCGTCGGGGCGGCCGAGGGCCCGGCCGGCCGCGCCGACCCGCGGCCGCTGCGGGAGCGCCCGTTCGTGCTCTACCTGGGCAACGTCGAGCCGCGCAAGAACCTCGCCCGGCTGCTGCGGGCCTGGGCGGGCAGCGACGCGCGCTCCTCCCACGACCTCGTCCTCGCCGGCACCGCCCTGGCGCACGCCGCGGACCTGCAGGCGGAGCTCGCCGCGGCGGGCGGCTCGGTGGTGCCGCTGGGGTTCGTCGACGCGGCCACCAAGCACGAGCTGCTGCGCCGCTGCACCGCCTTCGTCTACCCCTCCCTCTACGAGGGGTTCGGCATCCCGGTGCTGGAGGCGATGGCGGCGGGGGCGCCGGTGGTGACCTCGACGGCGGGCGCGCTGGCCGAGCTGACCGCGGGGGCCGCGCTCGCGGTGGACCCGCTGCGGGTGGACGCCCTGCGCGACGCCGTCGACGCCCTCGTCGCCGACGAGGCGCTGCGCACCCGGCTGGGCGCGCTGGGCCTGTCCCGCGCAGCGGGCTTCTCCTGGGAGCGGACGGCGGCGCTCACGGCGGACGTGTACCGGCAGGTGCTGGGCTCTGCCCCGGTGCCGAGCCCGCGGCGCAGCTCGAGTCCGCCCGTGGTGGACCTGCGCGACGGCGCAGGGCGCGACGGGGGACGCCGGCGGGTGGAGCGGTGAGCGGCCCCTCCGGAACCGCAACCGGGCGACCGGCTGCGACGAGGGGTGCGGTCGCCGTCGTCGTCCTGGCCTCTGCGGGGCGCCCGGAGCTCGTCGGCCAGGCCGTGCGCGACCTGGCCGCCCAGCACGGGGCGCGCTTCGTGGTGGCGGTGTGCGTGCCCGACGCCGCGAGCCTGCCCGCCGGCGGCCTGCCGGACGGGGTGGTGCTGGCACACGCGCGCGGGCTGCCCGCCCAGCGCAACGCCGGCCTGGCGGCCGCCCTGGCCGCGGCGCCGCAGGCCCGCACGGCGTTCTTCTTCGACGACGACTCCGTGGTCGGCGCCGGGTACGTGGAAGCGGCGCTGGCCTTCCTGGACGCGCACCCCGCCGTCGTCGGCGTGACCGGGAAGGTGCTGCTCGACGGCGCCCAGGGCGAGGAGGTCAGCCGCGAGCGCGCCGAGGCGGCGCTGGCCGCGCGCGAGGCCGCGGGGCCGACCGGTGCGTGGAACCCGATCAGCGGCCTGTACGGCTGCAACTTCGCCATCAGGCTGGACGGGCACGCCGAGCGCTTCGACGAGCGGCTGCCGCTGTACGCGTGGATGGAGGACCGCGACCTGTCCGAGCGCCTCAAGCGGCACGGGGCGCTGGCGCAGGTGGACGACTGCGCGGTGGTCCACCGGGGGGTCCGCTCCGGCGGGCGCACCGCGCACCTGCGGCTCGGCTACTCCCAGGTCATGAACCCGGTGTACCTGCACCACGCGGGCAGCTTCGCGGTGAGCATGGTGCTGCTGCAGGTGGTGCCTCGCCTCGCGAAGAACGCGGCGCTGTCGCTGGTCAGGAGCCCGCAAGGGGCCTGGCGACGACGACGGCTGCACGGCAACGCCCTCGCCCTGGCCGACGCCGCACGGCGCCGCTTCACCCCGGAGCGGGTGCTCGACCTGCCGCCCTGACCACCACTGCGAGCCCCTGATCGATCTCTGCTGAGCCTCTGCGGAGATCACCCTCCGTGCTCAGTCGGCGTTGCTATGGTCGCCGGAGCACGCCCCAGCGCCGACACCGGCCGGTGCAGGCCGCCGCGAGGAGCCCCTCCGGTCGGCCCCGGCCTCCCCGGCCCCGACCCCAGGACGTGACCTTGATCCTCCAGGACTACGTGCGCCTCGCGCGCCGCGGCGCGTGGCTGCTCATCGCGATGGTCATGCTGGGAGCCGCCGGCGGCCTCGGCGTGGCGGCGCTGACCGCGCCCACGTACTTCTCCCGGGCGACCGTGGTGGTGAGCGCCGGCGGCGACGACACCCCCGGCGACCTCGCGCAGGTGAGCTCCTACGGCGTGCAGCGGGCCCCGACGTACGCGGGGGTGGCCGGGTCCTCGACCGTGCTGACGCAGGCGGCGTCCTCGCTGGGCGGTGGCCTGACCGCGCAGGTGCTGGCGGAGGCCGTGAACGTCACGGTGCGCACCGACACCGCGCTCATCGACATCGACGCCGAGGCGTCTACGGGTGAGGACGCCGCGGCCCGCGCCAACGCCGTGGCCACCGCCCTGGCGCGGGTGGCGCCCTCCCTGGACGGCTCCGCGGTGGTCATCACGCCCGTGCAGGTCGCGCAGGTGCCCGAGGTGGCCGACGCCCCCCGCCCCCGCAACGACGTCATCGCCGGCGCCGTGGTGGGCCTGGCCCTCGGCGTGGTGGCGCTGGCGCTGTGGCAGGCCCTGGACGACAAGATCCGCGCCGCCGCCGACGTCCCCCGCAGCCGCAGCCTGCGCGTGGTCTCGGTGCTGCCGTACGGCCGCCGCGGCAAGCAGGACGAGGCGCGCAGCGAGGGCCTGCGCCGCCTGCGCGCCGTGCTGACCGCCGGGCCGGGCGGCGACCGGTCCGTGGTGGCGGTGGCGAGCGTGTCGTCGTCGTCGGAGAAGGACGCCGAGGAGGTGGCCGTCGGGCTGGCGCAGGCGCTGTCCGAGACGGGTGCGTCCGTGCTGGTCATCGACCTGACGGCACCGAGCCGCCCGCTGGGTGCGCGGGGCGAGGCGCTGACCGGGGGCCGCGCGGGCGGCAGGCTGCCGGTGATGGCCGGTGAGGTCGACGACGTGTCCTGGCTGGTGCCGGAGAACCTCGGCACCACGCCCGGCGCGCTGGTGGGCACCGCCGACGGGCGCGCCGCCCTGGACCAGCTCACCGGCGGCTACGACCACCGCGTCCTGCTGTGCCCGCCCGCGCTCGACAGGTCCGAGATCAGCGTGGTGGCCGGCCGCGCCACCGCCACGCTGCTCGTGGCCGACGCCGGGCGCACGTCGCGGTCGGGGCTGCAGCGGGCGGCGGGGTCGCTGACCTCGGCCGGGGTCACCACGGTGGGCGTGGTGCTGGTCGGCGCGCGCACCGACGAGGCCTGGGCCGTCTGAGGCCGCTGCCGACGAGCTCGTGACCACCCCATGACCACGCTGACGCTCCTCGCGCTGGCGGTGGTGGCGTACGGCCTGTGGAAGCCGCACCGCTACGCCACGGCGCTGGCCCTGGGCGGCGCGACACCGGCCGGTGCCGCGCTGGTGGCCGGCGGCACGGCGGTGCCGACCTTCTACTTCGTGGCGCTGGGCGCGCTGGTGGTGCTGTTCGTGCAGCTGGTGCACCGCTCCCGCACGCGCCGCCGGCTCGAGCACCCGGTGACGCCGGGCACCACGCCGCTGCTGCTGCTGGCGGTGTGGGCGGTCGTCGTGACGGTGGCGGCGCCGCTGCTGTTCGACGGGATGACCGTGTACGCCGCCGGCGGCGTGCCCAACCAGCTGCGCGCGGGGTCGCTGACGGCGTCCAACCAGGCGCAGCTCATCTACGCGGTGCTGTCGGTGGCGGTGGTGGTGCTGCTGGCCCGCGGCGCCGGGGCGCGCACGCAGGTGGTCGGTCTGGCCGCGGGCCTGACGATGGTGCTGAGCCTGTGGGCGTACGCCGGCAAGACGTTCGGCGTGCCGTTCCCGGTCGGGTTCTTCGACAACTCCCCCGCGTTCGCCTACATCGACGGGGCGCCCGGCGGGGTGGTGCGCTTCCGCGGCATCTTCTCCGAGCCGGCGGGCCTGGCCGTCGCGTGCCTCGTGACCATCGCGTACATGACGGCGCGGCTGCCGCAGGTGCGCGGCCTGCGCCGCGTGGGCGTGGGCGTGGTGCTGGCGATGGCGGTGTTCCTGGGGTCGATCTCCACGTCCACCACGTTCATCGTGTCCATCGCGCTGCTCGTGGCGATGGCCGTGGGCGTGTGGCTGGTGGAGGTGGTCATCGCGCGGCGCGAGCTGACGCTGGGCGGCGTGTCCGGGGCGGCGGCGGCGCTGGCGGCGCTGCCGTTCGTGGTGCCGCTGGTGCTGGCGTTCCTCACCGGGGAGGTGTCGGCGAAGGTCGGCACGTCGTCCTACCGGGACCGCTCCGGCGCCGACGGCGACTCCTACCGGATCCTCTTCGACACCTTCGGCTTCGGGGTGGGGCTCGGGTCCAACCGGCCGAGCTCGTTCCTCGCGTCGATGCTCAGCACGGTCGGGCTGGTGGGCACGGTGCTGTTCGCGGCGGCCGTGGTGCTGCTGGTGACGCGCACGTGGACGCTGCGGCAGTACCGGCCCGTGGTCTGGGCGCTGGCGGCGGCGCTGCTGACCAAGCTCATCAGCGGGCCCGACCTCAACGACACGTCCGGCCTGCTGTGGCTGTGCCTCGGGGTGCTCGCGCACGGCGCGGCGGTGCGGCAGCAGGAGGAGGCGCTGGAGCAGTCCCCGCGCGGCCTGCACGGGCGCGCGGCCTCGGCCTCCCCCGACGACGAGGAAGCCCCCTCCCCCTCCCCCTCGTGATCATGGACCTCCGGAGCACCCTCCGACCGTGATCATGGGCGTCCGCCACCCCGACCGCGACGATCGAGCAGTTCCGCGCCCGAACGCCCCCTAGCGGGCCCTGCCCAGCCTTCGAGCGTGCAGATCGTGGCGATCGATCGGCTCCTCACGCACCAGCGCCCGATGGATCGCCACGATCTGCACGTCACTGCACCGGCGCAGTCACTGGGCGGACGGAACGTCCTTGGTCGTCACCGGGGAGGTGGGACCCGAGGGTGGCGGAAGCCCATGATCACGGAGGGATGTGGGGTCAGGAGCGGCGGCGCGGGAGGCGGGCGCGGACGGCCCGCACCAGGCGCGCACCCTCGTGGCCGAGCGCCACCACGTCGCTGCCCCGCGGCACCACGAACGCCCACGGCGAGCTGCGGTTCACGCGCGCGGCGAGCACCACCGCGAACACCGACATCGCCGTCCCGCTGGCGATGGCCGCCAGCCCCGCGCCGACGGCGCCCATCGTCGGCACGAGCAGCAGGAACGCCCCGACGAGCACCACCAGCGCCACCACGAACGACGCCGACCGCAGCCCCGGCCGCCCCCACGCCCCGAGCCCGGCGCCCGCCATCAGCCCGGGGATGTTCGTCACCGCGGCGATGAGCAGCCACCACGTCGGCTCGGTGGCGGGCGCGAACTGCGCCCCGAACACCGGCCCGATCCACAGCGGCACCGTCGCCCCGAGCACCAGCGCCCCGACCGCGCCGACCAGCAGCGCCGAGCGGGAGATGGCCATCAGCTGCTCGCGGTCGTCGAAGCGCGCGTTGACGCCGAAGAGGGTGTCGCGCACGGCCGTGATGAGGATGAACAGCACGTCGGAGATGGTGATCGCCACCACGAGCAGACCGAGCTGGGTCGCGTCGGACAGCGGCGTGGTCATGAGCTGCGCCACGCGCCCCGTGGCCATGCTCGCGACCGCGCCCAGCCAGGTGCTCGACCCGAACGAGAGCACGTCCCGCGTGATCGAGGCCGACGACGGCGGCCCACCAGCGCTCGCGCCCGCAGCAGCCTCAGCGGGCGGCCGGCGCAGCAGCACCTTCCAGTAGACGACCCCCGTCACGACGGGGATGACGGACATCGCGATGACCGCCACGCGCACGTCGAGCACGCCTGCGAGCGCCAGGGCCAGCAGCACCACCAGGCGCAGCAGGGAGGACAGGGCCCGGTCGGCGGCGACGGCACCCCACATCTGCAGGCCCACGGCGGCGCCGCGGAGCAGCCCGACGAGCATCTGCGGCAGGGCGAGGGCGGTGCCGATGAGCATGATGGGGATGAGCTGGACGTCGTCCTTGGTGAGCAGCGACGCGAACGCCCACGACAGCCCCCAGCACAGCGCGCCGAGCAGCAGGCTGACCAGCGCCGCGGGCACGAGGGCGCGGCGGGTCTGGTCGGGCCTGCGGGCGAGGTGGTAGGTCAGCGCCTCGGGCAGCCCGAGGGTGGCGACGGCGGCGACGAGCGCGGCGGGCGCCATGGCGGTGGCCACCTCGCCGCGGCCCTCCACGCCGAGGGCGCGGGCGAGCACGGGCGCGGTGACCACGCCGATGACGGGCACGAGCATGCTCGTCGTCGTCGTGAACGCCATGGCCCGGCGCATCGAGACGGCCGGCTTCTCGGTGGGTACGGCGTTCTCGGTGGGGACGCCCGTCTCACCGGGCACGTGGGGCTCGGTGACCGGATCGGTGGCCGGGTCGGCCGGCGGGGCAGCCAGCGGGGCGGGCACCGCGTCGACCACGGCGTCCTCGGCGACGTGGCGGCCGCGGGAGTGCTGGGGCGTCAAGGATCAGGCCTCAGGCAGGGGGCAGGTCGAGGATGCGCTCGGGCGTGAAGCGCCCGCGGGCGAGGTCGCCGAAGGCCCGGGTGTTGCCCAGCAGCCGACGTCGCCGCCACGCGCGCTCGGGGTGGCGCACGGAGCGGATCGAGTTGCCCACCAGGCGCGGGCCCACCTCGTAGGCGAGGCGCTGCCAGCTGATGGTGCCCTTGCGGCGCAGGTAGAACGGGTTCATGACCTGCGAGTAGCCGAGGCGCTGGTGGGCGACGCGCCCTCCGGACTTCACGCCGAGGTGCACGACGACGGCGTCGTCGAGCTTGGCGAGGGACCCGTGGCGCAGGAGGCGCCCGGCGAAGTCGAGGTCCTCCAGCCAGGAGTACAGGGGCAGGCGGTCGTCGAAGCGGAGGGCCGGGTCGACGTCGGCGCGGTAGCCGAAGTTGCAGCCGTACAGCTCGTCGACGGGCTTGCCGGCGCCGCGCAGCGGGTCGGCGAGCGAGCCGGTGAGCGCCTCCTCCGCAGCGGAGCGGGTGACCTCGGGGGCGGAGGCGCCGGAGCCGTCCAGCAGCACGCGGCCGGTGACGCCCACCACCTCCGGGTGCGCGGCGAAGTACGCCAGCGCGCGCTGGAGGTAGTCGGGGCGGACCACGGCGTCGTCGTCGAAGAAGAAGACGTGGGTGGCGTCCGGCACGGCGTCCAGGCCCGCGTTGCGCTGGGCGGCGGCTCCCCGGGCGTGGACGACGACGACGTCGGACGGCAGCCCGCCGGCGGGCAGGTCGTCAGGGGTCGGCGTGCAGATGACGAGGGTGTGGTCGTGGTGCGTCTGCTGGGCGAGGTCGGCGACGAGGCGGCCGAGCAGCTCGGGGCGCCCCGCGGAGGCGACGACCACGGCGACGACGGGCTGGTGCGGGCCGCTCGGGCCGGGTGCGCTCGGGACGGCGTCGTCCGCATCAGACGTGCGGGACATGTGCCCTCCGGCGACGGGGAAGTGCTCGGCGGGCGCCGGCGTCTCGCAGTTTGGCACACGGCGCTCGCGCCGGACCGGGGTTCGCCGAAGGCCTGTGGACGCCGCTTCGTCCCGGTTCGTCCCGCCCCGAGCGGTGCCGGTGGAGGTCCGCGAGGCGCTGCGTGCACAGGGCCCGGTGCTACCGTCACCGACGCCCGAGGCCCCCTTCCCCGCCGGAGACCTCCTGTGCCGCCCCGCTCCGCGTCACCCGAGTCCCCCGACGGCTCCGCGCCCTCCGAGGCCTCCGCAGCCCCCACCGAGGACGACGCCCCGCTGCGCCCCCGCGACCGCCAGCGCACCAGCCGGCGCCGCACGGCCGTGGTGGCGAGCATCGTGGCGGCCGCCCTGGTCATCGCCGGTGGCGCGTGGTGGCTGCTGGGCCGGCCGCACCCGCCCGTCGGTGACCGCGTGACCGCCTCCGAGGGCAGCGACGTCAGTGACGAGCAGGGCCTCATCACCGACGGCGGCCGCGCGCCCGCCGCCTGGACCGCCGGCGACGACCCGGTCGGCGCGTGGGTGCAGGTCTCCTTCGACTCCCCCACCGCGGTCGACCGGGTGCGCCTGGTGGCCGCCGACGGCTCCCCCGCGGTCACCTCGGGCCTGCTCACGCTGGACGGCGGCGCGGGCGTCATGGTGACCGCCGGCCCCTCCGGCAGCACCGAGGTCAGCTTCCCGCAGCAGACGGTGACGTCGGCGCGCTTCACGGTGGCCTCGGGCGAGGCCGGCGCGGGGCTGGCCCGGCTGCTCCTCGACGACGACGGCGACCCGCCCGCCACCGCCGCGTCCGCCTCCGGGGACGCCGCCGCCAGCACGCCCCTCGCGGGCGTCACCGCCACCGCGTCCTCCTCCCGCTCCGGCTCGTCCCCGGAGGCGCTCGTCGACGGCGACCTGCCCGCCCAGCAGACCGGCCGCGAGTGGCGCGCCGCCTCCTCGGACAGCACGCCGTGGGTGCAGCTGGCGTGGTCGCAGCCGCAGCTGGTCACGGCCGTGCAGGTGTTCGGCCCCAGCGAGCGCATGGCCGACGCCGCGTCCTCGGGCTCGAGCCCGCTGTCGGGGACGCTGGAGTTCTCCGACGGCAGCTCCGTGGTGGTCTCCGGCATCGAGGGCGGCGGGGCGCTGCCGACCACCGTGGCCGTCGCCCCGCGCACGGCCACGTCGGTGCGGCTGAGCCTGAAGGAGAACTTCGCCAGCGCCAGCGCGGCCCTGCGCGAGGTGGCCGTCTACACCGCCGGCTCCACGCCCGTGCCGTGGAAGACCACCGGCACCACCTACGAGGTCACCCCGCCCACCGCGTCGGACTGCAGCGCGAGCAGCTCGCCCGTCGGGTCCGCCCCCGCGGGCCAGCTGGCGCTGGTCTGCCCGGCCGTGGGCACGGAGGTCACCGGGTCGGACGCCACCGTCGTCGTCCAGGCCGAGCCCGGGGCCCAGGTCACGGCGACGACGCAGCCCCAGCAGGGCGGCGACGTCCAGACCGTCGGCACGGCCACGGCCGGCGGCGACGGGCGCGCCACGCTCACGGTCGACACGTCGACCTTCCCGGCGGGCCCGTTCGCCCTGGAGGTCGCGCAGGCCAGCGGCGGCTCCGCCGCCTCACCTGACCCGCTGCACCTGCAGCTGGTCAAGGCCACCGGCCAGCCCGTCACCGACGCCGGGCACGCGCCGAAGGGCATGACCCTGCAGTGGCAGGACGGCTTCGACACCCCGCTGTCGGTCAGCGGCACCGGCGCGGGCGCGGTCTACGCGGCGGGCAAGCCGGAGAGCTGGGGCACGTCGCAGTTCGGCGACGCGGTCTTCGCCGACCCGGCCACGGGCGCCGGCACGGTGGCCACCATCCCCGGCGGCTACCTGCGCCTGCGGGCGGAGCCGAAGGGCGACCTGCCGGTGGACGCCCCGTACGGCCAGCAGCACGTCGGCGGGCTGCTCTCCTCGGCGCGCGTGGGCGCGGGCGGGTTCAGCGCGCAGTACGGCTACTTCGAGGCGCGGATGCTGGCCGGGGCGGGCAAGGGCACGTGGCCGGCGTTCTGGATGCTCAACTCCCAGGCCGCGACCACGGACAACAAGACCGCCGGCGAGGTCGACGCCGTGGAGCTGTACGGCCACGACACGTCCTTCACGTGCCACACGCTGCACGACTGGGGCGCCCCGGACGACGCCGGCAGCACCGGCTCGAAGTGCCTCTCCCCCGAGCAGGTGCAGGACTGGGCGCTGGGCTGGCACGACTACGGCGTGCGCGTCACCCCTGACGGCGCGCAGTTCTCCATCGACGGCCAGCTCGTGGCCGACAAGCGCGGTCTGGGCCGTTCCGGGGAGCCGTTCTTCTTCCTGCTCGACATGGCCCTCGGCGGCGGCTGGCCGGTGGCGCTGGACCCGACCGGTGGCACGTCGGACCTCTACGTCGACTGGGTCCGCGTCTACACCTGAGAGCAGGACGACGACGTCAGCGGCCGTCGGGCGGCAGCTGCGCCATGCGCTCGGGCGTGAAGCGCCGTCGCAGCAGGTCGCCGGCGGCCAGGAGGTTGCCGCGCAGCCGCAGCCGGCGCCACTCCCGCTCGGGGCCGCCGAGGGAGAGCACGGCGTTCTTGGAGACGCGGCGCATGGTCTCGTCCCAGGCGAGCGCCGTGGGGAAGCTGCCCTTGTGGTGGAAGTAGGCGGGGTTCATCACCTGCGCGTACCCGAGGCGGGCGTGGGCGGTGCGCCCGCCGGACTTCACGCCGCGGTGCACGATGACGCAGTCGTCGACCTTGGCCATGGCGCCGTGGCGGAGCATGCGGCGGGCGTAGTCGTGGTCTTCGAGCCAGCCGTACAGCGGGAGCCGCTCGTCGAAGCGCTCGTGCGGCACGCCGGCGCGCCTCACCGCGAAGTTGCAGCCGTAGAGGGTCTGGCTGGGCGTCCACTGCCCGCCCAGCGGTCCGGTCTCCGACGCGGCGAGCGCCTCCGCGGCCGCTGAGACGCTGATGGCGTCTCCGACGGCTCCGTCGAGCAGCACGCGGCCGGTGAGGGCGACGACGTCGGGGTGGTGCTCGAAGAAGGCCATCGCCTGCTCGAGGTAGTCGGGGCGGACCACGGCGTCGTCGTCGAAGAAGAAGACGTGGGTGGCCTCGGGCGCGGCGTCGAGGCCGGCGTTGCGCTGGGTGGTGAGCCCGCGGGCGTGCACCACGCGCACGTGCTCCGGCAGCGGCGCGCTCGGCAGGCTGGCGGCGTCGGGCACGGAGACCACCACGTCGAAGCCGGTGAGGGTCTGGCGGGCGAGGTCGGCGACCAGCTCGCCCAGCAGGTCGGGGCGTCCTGCGGAGGCGAGGATCACGGCGACGCGGGCGTCCTGGGGTGAGGGCACGCTGTCTCTCCGTCCGTGGCGGCGCGACGCCGGTGGCGCTGGGGTGGCCTCGGCACTGTAACCAGGCGCGCCCCGGGCACGATCCGTGACGGACCGCCACGACCTCGACACGACCGACCCCTGAGCGACCATCCGCTCACCTAGGGTGACGAGCGTGCGCGTCCTCCCCCGCGCCGGCTCCCCCGCTGCGCGCGCGGTGCTCACCGTGCGCGCTGCCGGCCAGAGGCTCGGCATCACCGCGGCGCTCTCCGCCCGCCTCACCCGTGGTCCGAGGCCGCCGGTGCTCATGACGCTCGTCTACCGGCGGGCCGGTGCGGCGCTCGTGGAGGGGCTGGTCCGCGACCTGCTCGCCGAGGCCCGGGCCGCCGGCAGCAGCGCCCGCGCGGTGCTGTGGGCCCTCGACGAGCCGGCGCCGCAGCTCGCTCCGTGGACGCTGGGCCACGGCCCCGGCGCGCGGCTGTCCCTGCACGAGCGCATGCGCGAGCACGCCGTCGGGTCCGGGGAGTCCGGGGAGCTCCCGTACTGGGTCATCTCCGACGACGACGTCCGCTACTCGCGCGGGTCCGTGGGCCAGCTCGTGGCGCTCATGGAGAAGGGCCGCATCGACGTCGCCGGGCCGGCGCACGCCGCGACGAGCGAGTGGAACCACTCGTTCACCCTGGCGCGCCCGTTCACGGTGGCGCGCAGCTCGCTGTTCGTGGAGACCGGGCCGGTGCTGGCGTTCTCCCCGCGGGCCCAGGGGCGGGTGCTGCCGTTCCCGGAGGGGTCGGCGGCGGGGTGGGGCATGGAGGCGCACTGGTCCTCCCGCACGCAGGAGGGGCTGCGCTCGGCCATCGTCGACGCGGTGGCGGTGGACCACCTCGTGCCGATGGGCGGCAGCTATGACGCCGTGGCCGAGTGGGAGCGGTGCCGGGCGTTCACGCGCCGCTACGGCGTGGAGGACGTCAGCGACCTCAAGCAGGTGGTCGGCTCGTGGCGCGCGTGGCAGCCGGTCGCGCCGTGGCCCACCACCTGAGGCTCGCCAGCTGAGGGTCAGCGGCCGAACCAGGTGCCCGTCGCGCGGCGGACCGCCGGGGCGTAGCGCAGCCGCAGCAGCGGCCTGACCAGTGCGTCCGGCACGGTCTGCACGAGCAGCGCCCACGCGGCGATGGCCAGCCGGTCACCCAGGGGCTCGGGTCCGGGCCACGCCGGCGACCGCAGCGCGTCGGCCAGGCGCCGTCGGCGCGAGTCGCCCGGCAGGCCGGGCTCGGCCGGGGTGAGGCGGGCGGCGGCGGAGCGGAACTGCAGCAGCTCGCGGCTGCGGAACAGCGGCGCCTCGTCGACGGGTCCGTCGGGGGCCGCCAGCCCGGCGGAGCGCTGCGCGAACCTCCAGCGCACCCGCGCCCGCTCGACCTCGCGGGAGACGCGGGTGGGGTCGGCCAGCAGGGCGCTGTCCTGCCCGGGGTGCTGCCGGTAGCCGACCAGCACCCCGGGCAGGCTGACCACGTCGCCGTGGAGCGGGGCGCTGGCCAGGCAGGCGGAGTCGAGGAAGTCGCCGGCCTCGGGGCCCGCGGGCAGGATCCGCTCGAGGAACCAGCGGGCGTAGGCGTTGCCGGAGCCGGGCGGGGTCGGGTAGGCCGACGTCGTCGTCGTCCAGTGGCGGACCGCGGAGGGCGACGGCGGCGGGCGGTAGCGCGGGAAGGGGCCGCCGGTGCGGCGGCCGGTGGCGTCGAAGCGCTGCATCTGCAGCTGCACCTTGCTGGTGCGGGGTCCCAGGGCGGTGACCACGCGGCGTGCGGTCTCGGGTGGGAGGACGTCGTCGGCGTCGAGGAACACCACCACGTCACCGGAGCTCTTGGCGAAGCCGGCGTTGGCAGCCTCCCGCTGCTGACCATGAGCGGTGCTCAGAGCGATGACGCGGTCTCCGTAGCGGGAGATGACGTCCCAGGAGCGGTCGGTGGAGCCGTTGTCGACGACGACCACCTCGACGTCGGGCCAGTCGAGGGCCAGGGCGCTGTCGAGGGCGTCGGGGAGGAAGTGCGCGTAGTCGAAGTTCGTGATCACCACGCTCACCCGCACGCGGATCACTCAACCAGCCCGGCGGGCCTCCGAGGGCGCGGGGGCCGTCACCACCGGCAGCAGGTCGAGCCGGTAGGAGCGGTGCTCAGGAGGCGAGGCGCTGGTCGTCGTGCCGGCGGGCGCTGTGGGCGTGCCCGTGCTGGACGTGCACGTGGGGGTGGCGGGGCGCGGTGGTGATGGTGACCACCGGCGCGCGGTGGCCGGCGCGGGGCTTGTGGAGCACCCGCTCCCGCCGCTCGGCGTGCGCAAGGCTGCGGCCGACCAGCAGCGCCAGCGCGACGGAGACGGGGAGCCAGGCGATCAGCACGGCGAGCAACCAGATGTCCACGAGGCCATTCCTAGGGGTCGATCTCCAACACTCGGTGAACACCGCCTGGGAGGCGGCTGAACGGCTCAGCGGTGGCTGTACACCGGCTGGGGGACGACGACGCGGCTCACTCCCGTCAGGTGGTGGCTGCCACGGGGCCGCGGGCGCGGGGCCGGGCGGTGGGTCACCGGCTGCGGCTCCGCTGCCGGCTCCGCCAGGCGCTCGCGCGCCTCGCAGGTGGTGAGCCCACGCCCGATGAGCACGGCAGCCGCTGCCGCGACGACGAGCCAGACCAGTGCAGCAGAAGCGATCCACGTGACCATGCGAGGAGGTTTCCCCCGGCGGCCCAGCGCACACTCCCATCGGGCTGGGAGCTCGCTGCGAGCCCGTCAGGGCAGGTGGAAGGGCTCCGCGCTCCGCTGCCGGCGGGCGTTCGCGTCCGCCACGTGGATGGCCGCTCCGACGAGGACAGCAGCCAGCGCGGACACGACGATCCACGCCATGACCAGGGCGCCAGCGACCATGCGCCAACGATGCACCCGCAGTGAGCGCTCAGCCACTCAGAGCGACGCGTGTCGCGGGGCTTTCGCGCCAGACCCTGTGCGCGGGCCCGGCGGCCGGTCACGCCGCGGTGCGCTCCTCATCGGAGGTCGCCTGCCGCGGCACCATCAGAGGGACGGGGTGCAGCTTGCGGAGGTCGCGGGTCTCGCGGTGGCCGTGGCGCCACCTGTCGCTCTTGCCCGAGACGGCGAGGGCCCGTCCGATCACCAGCGCGAAGATCCCAGCGAGGAGACACCAAGCGGCGATGAGCGCGACGACGAGCACACCTCCATGATCCCCCGTCCGGGGCAGGATGAAACGCGTTCGACACGCTCGGTTTCTCAGCGCGACCAGCAGCAACGTGGAACTCGGGTCAGGTCCGGCCCCTCGCGTCCCGCACGGGTTGCTGCGTCACGCCTGCCACAGCTGGCGCCTCGGAGATCAGCGGTGCTTCCGCGAGACGATGACCGCCATCTCGACGCCCGCCTGCACCACGGCGAGCAGCTCACCTGGCACGACCACCCGCTCGCCGTCCCTCTCCACGGCGAGCCCGGCGAACACGGCCGGTGTCGCGGCAGCGGGCCGTTGGCGCACACCGACGGGGACCCGCTCCCCGCTGGGGAGGGCCTCGACCGTGTCCCCCGGCGGGGAGAGAGCGGTGGGGAGTCGGGACGGCGTCCGTCAGCAGCCGCAGGTGCCGTGGCGCGAGGGGATGTCGGGGCAGCCCGCGTCGACGGGCGGCTCCGGTGGATCGAACAGACCGAGCGGCACTCCAGGTGGTGAAGGCGCCGCGCCCGGTGGCGATGACGATCGCCCGGGCGGCGGAGATCCGCAGCCGGATGCACCGACGCGGTCGAGCGTCCGCTGCCGTAGCCCCCGGCGAGGGTTGAGCACCCACCGCTGCAAGGGGTCGACGGCGCGTGGTGGTCGGACGTGCGGGACCCCGTCCACCATGCGGACCGCCCAGATGCCCAGGGTGACGAGCACGTGGTGGCGGGTGCACAGCAGCACGCCCCAGTCCACGTCGGTGGGCCCACCCGCCACCCACTCGTGCACGTGGTGGGCCTCGAGCCACCCGGGCGGGGCGGTGCAGCCGGGGATCGCGCACCCGCCGTCACGGGCGAGCATCGCCCGGCGCTGACCGGCGCTGAACAGGCGCACTGCCCGCCCCAGCGACAGCGCCGACGCGTCGGCACCCTCGCACGAGAGGCGGACGGCCTGAAGGGTTCCGGAGCAGGCCACCACCCGCAGCTGGGCGGTGGTCAGCGGCCGATCAGTGGTTTCGCAGTGGGCGGGCTCGGCGCCCGCCTCTCCGCGCAGGGCGGCATCGGTGGTGGTGACGATGACGCGGGCGCCCTCGGTGGAGCGGGTGTGGTCACCGGCGACCCCGGAGCGGACCAGGTGACTCAGCGCATCGGCGCGGCGCTGCCCTGCGGTGCGCGGATCACGCACGGGCACGCCGGCCTTCGGCGGCACTCGCTCGGTGGTCTCCCGGGTGCCGGCATCGCCGTCGCCGTCGCCACGTCCTGCGGTGCGGTCGGTGTCCAGGCCGGGCAGCGGCTCCTGCTGGTCGGCGAGGGGCGCGTGCACGGTGGGGTCGGGCTTGGAGTGGTGGTCGATGGCGGCCTTGATCGCCGCGCCGGCAACGGGGTCGAAGTGGCCGCGGATGTCGACGCTGCCGTCGGCGTGGACGGTGATGGTCAGGTTGCGCTTGTCGATGTCGTCGGGGTCGAAGCCGCGGTCGGCGCGGTCCGGGTCGAGCCGGTGGGCCAGGGTGGTGCACACGATGCGCGCCTGCGCGTGGGTCAGGCCCGGCAGCAGCTCAGCCAGGGAGGCGTCAGCGTGGGTGCCCTGCTCGCGGCGCACGCGAGCGGGCAGGTCTGCGACGGTGCGCTGGGCCAGGGCCGCGACGTCGGTGGACAGCTCCCCCGCAGCATGGGCGGCTCCCACCCGTCCCAGGGCCACGGCGGAGGACCCGGCCGAGGGGCCGCCAGCGCCGTCGGGTGCGCCATGGCCATCGACACCGTCAGGGCCGTCGTCTGCGGAGACGGGTGTCACGGGGGCGGTGAGTGCGGTGGCGAGCCTGACCTCGGTGGCTGCTCGCTTCGGGTCTGCTCCGGTGTGGGTGAGCACGAGATCGGTCAGCGACGTCGCCCCGACGGCACGGACCTGCTCGGGGGTGAAGGAGCTGACCAGCCGCAGCAGCGTCGCGTCGAGCAGGTCGCGGGTGGTGGCGGTCTGACGCAGAGCATCGAGGCGCTGATCGGGCTCAGTGGAGGCCAGGTAGCACGAAGCCTGCGCGGCGCTCTCCGCCGCGGTGCGGGCGGCGGACAGGGCGTCGGCCAGTGGGCCGGTCAGCGGCAGCGGGGGCAGGTCGGCGAAGAGCGCGCCATCGACGTCGCCGTGGTCCGCGGAGCGGGTGTCGGCGCCGAGTGCCCCGGGCGGCAGCCGCTCGGGGATCCAGCCACCTCCGCCGCCCAGACCGGCAGCGTCGGAGGCGCCTCCATGGGGCGCCTCGGAGCCGGTCCAGGTCATGCAGCTGACGCTAGAGACCACCACCGACAGTCGAACGCGCGTGCAGAGCCCCTGCACAAGGCAGCGTTTCTCGCGACTCGAAGTTCACCCGAACGGAGTAGTCCGCGTCCACGAGCGACCTGGCGGTCGAAGGTTGCCGGCCCCTGCACGGTGCCGACGCAGTACCGGCCCGCGGTAGCAGTGAGTGGCGCCGGCGAGAGAGCTTCCCCGCTCAGACCTGCGGCGGGGTGAGCGTCCGCGGCGGCAGGCCCAGCGACCGCACGTGCCGCGCGACGTCCTCCAGCGGCGCCAGCCACACGTCGTCCATGCCGACCACCCGCTCGATGAGCCGCCCCAGCTCCATCGCCCGGCCCGGACGCCCCGACAGGAAGGGGTGGCAGGTCAGCACCCAGCACCCGCCCGCGTCGCGCAGCCCGTCCAGCTCGGCCTCCCAGACCGCCCGCGCCACGGCCGGCGCCTCGATGAGGCCGCTGCCCACGAGGTCGGGCAGGTAGGCGTAGCGCTCCCAGTCGTCCAGGGCCCAGTGGATCGGCACCTCGACGATGGACGACGACGTCGGCTGGCCGTCGTCGTCCCCGTCGCCAGCCGGCACCGCCAGCTCGTAGGGGGTGTCGGCGTCCATGAGGGAGGAGTCGTAGAGGAAGCCGCGCTCGGCCAGCAGCGAGGCCGTCCGCCAGGAGGCGTCCCACATGGGCGCGCGGTAGCCGACGGGCCGGACCCCGGCCACGGCCTCCAGCGCCTCCAGGCCCCTGTCGAGCGCGGTCGCCTCCTGCTCGGCGGTGAGGGCGGAGGGCTGCTCGTGGAGGTAGCCGTGGTGGCCGACCTCGTGGCCGGCGGCCACGACGTCGCGCACGGCGCCGGGGTAGCGCTCGGCCGTCCACCCCGGCACGAAGAACGTGGAGCGGACGCGGTGGCGCTCCAGCAGGTCGAGCAGGCGCGGCAGCCCCACCAGCGGGCCGTAGGACTGGTGGGTGATGACGCTGGCGCGCGCGGCCACCGCGGAGGACTCCCACAGCAGGCCCGACTCCGCGTCGAGGTCGAAGGTGAACGACGCCGCGGCGCGTGCCCCACCGGGCCAGGGCAGCGGCGGGGGCAGCCGGCTCACCGCCGGGCCGCCTTCTGCAGGGCCGCAGACCTCAGGGCCAGAGCGGTGACCAGCTCGTACGCGACGTTCGCCGCCGCCACGGCGGTGACCTCGGCGTGGTCGTAGGCCGGGGACACCTCCACCACGTCCGCGCCGACCAGCGGCAGGTCGGCGAGGCCGCGCAGCACGGCCAGCAGCTCGCGGCTGGTCAGGCCGCCCGCCTCGGGGGTGCCGGTGCCGGGCGCGAAGGCCGGGTCGAGCACGTCGATGTCCACGCTGATGTAGACGGGGTGGTCGCCCACGCGCTGGCGCACCCGCTCGACGATGCCACGCACGCCGATGTCGTCGACGTCGCGGGAGTGGATGGCGGTGAAGCCGAGCACGGCGTCGTCGAGGAGGTCGGCGCGGTCGTACAGGGAGCCGCGGATGCCCACGTGGGCGGAGCGGTCCTTGACCAGCAGGCCCTCCTCCGAGGCCCGGCGAAACGGGGTGCCGTGGGTGCACGGCGCGCCGAAGTAGGTGTCCCAGGTGTCGAGGTGGGCGTCGAAGTGCACCAGCGCGAGCGGGCCGTGGCGCCGGGCCAGGGCCCGCAGCGACGGCAGGGCGATGGTGTGGTCACCGCCGAGCAGCACCACGGAGCGACCGTCGTCGGTGAGGTCGTGCACCGCGGCCTCGACCGACGCCAGCGCCTCGGTGAGGTCGAAGGGGTTGGCGGCGACGTCGCCGGCGTCCACCACCTGCGCCAGCGCGAAGGGGGCGGCGTCCTGCGCGGGGTTGTACGGCTTGAGCAGGCGGCTGGCCTCGCGGATGGCGCTCGGGCCGAACCGGGCGCCGGGCCGGTAGGTGACGCCGGCGTCGAAGGGCACGCCCAGCACGGCGACGTCGTGGGCGGGCACGTCCTCGCGGCGCGGCAGCCGCGCGAAGGTGGTGAGCCCGGCGTAGCGGGGCACCACCGTGGCGTCGACCTGCCCCACGGGCGGCTGCTCCGCTGGCCGTGCAGCCGCCGTCGTCCCCGGTGCGTCTGCGCTCATGCTCGTCCCCTCGTCGTCCCGCCGTTGACCTGCAGCACCTGCCCGACCACCGCGCCGAGGGCGGGGTCGGCCAGCAGCGACACCGCTGCCGCCACCTCCTCGGGCGCGCCGATGCGGCGCAGCGGCGTCACGGCGGCGTAGTCGGCGCGGACCTGCTCGTCGCTCACCCCCGCCGCGGCGGCGTCGACGGACAGCTGCGGGGTGTCGATGACGCCGGGCGCGACGGCGTTGACCAGCACCCCGCGCGGGCCGAGCTCGCGCCCGAGGGTCTTCACCAGCGCCACGAGGCCGGCCTTGGAGGCGGCGTAGGCGGCGGCCTCCGGCCAGCCGGTCAGGCCCCACTCGCTGGCGACGACGATGACGCGCCCGCCCCCGCGCCGCTCCATGCCCGGCAGCACGGCCTGGACGAGGGCGAAGGTGGCGGCGAGGTTGACGTCGACCACGGACCAGAAGTCCGCGGGCGCCACGGTGGCGGTGGGCCCCATGGTCATGTGGGCGTGGTTGGCGACGAGCACGTCGACGTCGCCGAGGCGCTCGCGCACCTGCGCGACGAGGGCCGCCGGGGCGGTGGGGTCGGCGAGGTCGGCGGCGAAGGCCGCTCCCCCGACCTCGTCGGCGAGCGCCTGCAGCGCGGGCGTGAGGGTGCGGTCGGCGACGGCGAGGGTGCAGCCGTCGGCGGCCAGGCGCCGGGCGTGCGCGCCGCCCATGCCGCCGGCGGCGCCGGTGACGAGGGCGACCCTGCCGCGGCTGTCGGCCGGGGCGCTGGGGCTGCTGGTGGCGGTCACGTCAGATCACCGCTCCGGAGTTGGGGTTGAGGACCTCGCCGACGGCGTAGGTGCCCTCCTCGAGGAGCCACACGGCGCAGCGCGCCACCTCCTGCGGTGTCGTGAGGCGCCGGGTGGGGAGGGTGGCGAGGTAGTCGGGGGCGCGCCACGGGGAGTCGGGGGCGAGCAGCGGGGTGTCGGTGGGGCCGGGAGCGACGGCGTTGACGCGCACCCCGTGCGGTGCCACCTCGGCGGCGGTGCTGCGGACCAGGCCGAGCACGGCGCCCTTGGCGGCGGAGTACGCGGCGTCTCCGGCGCCGCCCCCGCCGACGGCGAGCTCGCTGCTGATGGCCACGACGGCGCCGTCGCCCCGCTCGACCATGCCGGGCAGCACGGCCTGCAGCACGTGCAGCGCGCCGCCGAGGTGCACGCGCAGCATGCGGTGCAGCTGCTCGGTGGTGGTCTGCTCGAAGGGGATCTCGGCGTAGTGGCCGGCGGCGTGCACGGCGGCCTCCACCGGTCCCAGCTGCAGCACGACGTGGTCGACGGCGGCGCGGACGGCGGCGGGGTCGGCGATGTCGACGGCGACGCCGACCGCGCAGGGCGACCCGTCGGGCAGCGCCGCGAGGTCGAGGCCCGCCACGCGCCACCCGCGGGCGCTGAGCGACGCTGCGCAGGCGGCGCCGATGCCGGAGGCCGCTCCGGTGACCAGGGCGACGCGTCCGTCCACGCCGGTCATCGTCCCGCCCCCTCGTGGGCGACCGCGGCGGCCTCCTCGTCAGGGGTGGCCGCGGGGGCCACGTGGCGGCGCACGGATGCGTAGAGGGCGGCGCCGATGACGGCGAAGATCCCCACGGCGATCCACACCGACCAGTCGAGCCAGCGCTGCTCGTTGACCGGGCGCGGCCAGGCGATGTTGAAGAGCTGGAACAGCGCCCACACCGCCGCGACCACCGAGACCGGCAGCGTGCCGCGCCCGAGGGTGAAGGGCCCGGCGCGCCAGCGGCCGCGCAGCTGCACCACCACGAAGCCGAGCAGGGGGAAGAGGAAGGCGACGTAGAACCCGCCGGTCGTGAAGTTGATCATCAGGGTGTAGACGTCGCCGGCCACGAGGCTGAGCAGCAGCAGGAGCGCGCCGACGCCGGAGACCAGCAGCAGCGCCACCGAGGGCTGCGCCGTGCCGGGCGAGAGGCGGGAGAGCACCCGGCCGCCGGGCAGGGCGCGATCGCGGGCGTAGGCCCACACCACGCGGCTGGCGGAGGTCTGCAGCGCGAGGAAGGAAGCGAGGAAGCCGATGACGAAGAGGACCTCCACCGGGGTGGCGACCCCCGCGCCGAGCTGCGTGGTGAGCGTGGAGGAGACCGGGTCTCCGTCGGTGCCGTCGAGCACGGCGTCGAGGTCGGGGATGGCCAGGATGATCGCGGCGGCGGAGTACATGACGACGGCGGCGATGAGCGTCAGGCTGAGGATCACCGCGCGGGGGACGTCGCGCCGGGGCTCGCGGACCTCCTCGGCGATGGAGCCCGCGCTCTCGAAGCCGACGAAGGAGAAGGCGACGTAGCCCATGGCCACGAGGAACGGGCCGGACAGGGCCAGGTAGGCCGGTCCCCCGCCGTCGGTGCTGATGCCGTGCAGCAGCGCGCTGACCGGCTGCTCGCGGTGGAAGAGCAGCAGCCAGGTGCCCAGGCCGAGCGAGCCGACGACCTCGGCGGCGATGGAGGCGGTGAGGAACACCTTCAGCGCCACCCGGCCGACGAGGTTGAGCAGGGTGCCGGCCACGAGGATGGCGAGGGCGATGAGCGCCTTCTGGCCGCTGGTGGCCGAGGGCAGCCCGACGATGTCCGCCACGAAGCCGGCGGCGCCGAGGGCGACGGTGGTCATGGCGATGACCAGGGTCAGCAGGTAGGCCCAGCCGGCGAACCAGCCGTACCCGGTGCCGAGCAGGCCGCGCGACCACTGGTAGATCGAGCCCTCCAGGGGCCAGCGGGAGACCAGCACCGCGAAGACGAGGGCCACGAGCAGCTGCCCGCCGAAGACGATGAGGAAGGTCCACCAGAAGGCAGGCCCGGCGGTGCTGATGGCCAGGCCGAAGATGCCGTACAGCGCCACGATCGGGCTGATGAAGGCGAAGGCGAAGGCGAACGAGCTCCACAGCGTGAACTCGCGCTTGAGCTCGGTGGCAGGAGCTGAGCCGATGGGGGGCGTGGCGGTGGTGCTCACGGTGACCTCCTGCACGTGCTGGTCGGGCGGGGTGTGTGGTCACCGTGGCCCGACACCCGCCGCAGCGACACCCCCTGGCCGCTGACGTCGTGCCCACCCCCAGCGCGGTGGCGGCGGTTGGAGGAACCTCCAACGGGTGCGCTCTGATCAGCCCGGACGGGCCGTAGCGTGCTGCGGGTGCTGAGGAGTGCCGGCGCCGGCGGGCAGGCCGCGGAGGACACCGGGCCGACCGTCGCGGAGCTGGTGGCCGAGCCGTCGCTGGGGCTCACCGCGCTGCTGCCGGGCGTCGCGGGCGCGGCGGTGCGCTGGGCGCACGCCACCGAGCTGGTGGACCCCTCCCCCTACCTGCGCGGTGGGGAGCTGGTCTGCACCGTCGGCCAGGCGCTGGACGACGACGACGCGTGCGCCGCCTTCACCGCCGCCGTGGGCGGTGCGGGGTCGGTGGGGGTCTGCTTCGGGGTGGGTGACGTGCACGCCGAGGTGCCGCCGGCCCTCCTCGCCGGGTGCGCCGCGCACGGCCTGGCGCTGCTGGTGGCCGGGCCGGGCACCCCGTTCATGGGGCTCACCGAGCACCTGGCCTCGCTGCGGGTGCGGGCCGCGGTGGCGGGTGGCCGGGCCGGGCAGCTGCTGGAGCTGCTCACCGAGGGGCAGCTGGCGCCCGAGGCGATGCTGCCGGCGCTCGTGGACGCCGGCCTGGGGCGCGCCCACCTGAGGGCCTCCGCGTGGCCGCTCGGCGCCGCGCGCGACCTGGCGCTGGCCGTGGCCGCCGCGCCGCACCTCCTGGCCACCGAGGGCGAGGCGGTGCTGCTGGTGACCTCCGACGACCTCGACCTCGCCACCATCGCTGACGAGCTCGACGTGCCGTGGGGTGCGGTCGGGCCCACGCCGTGGCGCGAGCTGGGCGCCGCCCTGCGGCGCGCCCGCGCCGAGCTGGCCGCCGCGCTCACCGCGCAGGCCGCCGAGGCCATCGGCGCGGCCCGCGGCAGGGCCACGCTCGCCGCGCTCGTGGCGGGGCAGCCGCCGGAGGTGCTCGCGCCGTTCGTCGACGCGCTGCTGCGTCCCCTCGCCGAGGCGGACCGCCGCCGCGACTCCGGCCTGCTCGACACCCTGCGCGCCTTCCTCGCCGCCGACGGCTCGCTGGTGAGCGTCGCCAGGTCTCAGTACCTGCACGTCAACTCGGTGCGGCACCGCCTGTCGCGCATCCGGGAGCTGACCGGCACGGACCCGACCACGCTGCAGGGCGCGACCGCCTTCACGGTGGCCCTGCTGGCCTCGCAACAGCGTCGCTGACGCCGCCCTGCCGGACGTCAGGCCGGCGCAGGGACGGAGAGGGCGAGTACGACTCCACCGAGCAGGAGCGCGGGCACACCAATGACGTCTCCGAGCGTCAGTCCGTGCCCGTAGGTGATGAAGACGAGCGTCGGGCCTTCCAACGGTCCGTTCAGCAACCACCACACCCCGGTGACGACGACGGCGCTGAGCCCCACCCGCCACGCCCCGTGCGGCACGGGGTGCTGCACCAGCACCGCGGCGCACTGGAGAGCGAGCGCGAGGAGGGCGAGCCCTACGAGCAGCGCGACCAGGAGCGAGGGGCGGAACTCTGCGGGCATCGGGGCATCCTGCCAACCGAACCACCGGCCAACCCACGCGACGACTTCGATCAGATCCCGGTCAGGCGCACCCGCGATGCGGCACCATCGACACGGTCCGGCACACCGGATGAACCACCACAGACCAGTCACCGCGCGGGGGACGCATGAACGGGGTCCTCGGACCACGCCCGGACCTCGACGACCTCTTCGAGTCCAGGCCGCCCACGCCGAAGCCGCGAGGCCGCACCCGTGGTCGCGTCATGGTCATGCTCATGGCGCTCGTGCTGGTCGTCACCGGAGCGGTCACCGCCGTCCAGCTCGCACGGTCGGCGACGACCGTCCAGCACCTCGGCGACCCCTTCGCGGCGATCCCCGCCGCCGACCGCCCCACCGCCGCACCATCTGCTCCCAGTGCGCCCGCCAGCCCGATGAACATCCTGGTGATCGGCTCGGACAGCCGCGCCTCCGACGGCGACACCGACGACTGGACGCGCGGCGGCCAGCGCTCCGACGTCCTCGCGGTGCTGCACCTGTCCGCCGACCGCACCAACGCCCAGTTCATCTCGATCCCCCGCGACTCCTGGGTACCGGTGCCCGGCTACGGCACCACGAAGATCAACGCGGCGTACAGCTACGGCGGCGCCCCGCTGGCGGTGCACACCGTGGAGCAGCTCACCGGGCTGCGCATCGACCACGTGGTCGCCATCGACTTCGTCGGCTTCGCCCACATCACCGACGCCCTGGGCGGCGTGGACATCTGCGTGCCGCAGACCGTCACGGACGGCATCGGCACCGTGCCCGCCGGCTGCTCCACCATGACCGGCGAGCAGGCCCTGGAGTACGTGCGCCAGCGCAAGACCCTGCCCAGCGGAGACTTCGACAGGATGCACCGCCAGCAGAACTGGATCCGCGCGGTGCTCAAGGGAGTCGCGGGCAAGGGGCTGCTGCAGGACCCGATCCGCGCTGCCTCCGTGGTCCGCGAGGTCGCCGCCTGGGTGCGCACCGACGACGGCCTCGGCGACACCCAGCTCGTCTCCCTCGCATGGGACATGCGCGGCCTCCAGCGAGACAAGGTCGCCTTCCTCACCGCTCCCCTGGCCAACCCCGCCACGGGCAGGGAGGGCTCCGCGTCCGTCGTCTACCTGGACCAGGCCGCCGGTGCGCCCCTATGGGCCTCTCTCAAGGACGACGATGCCGCGACCTGGCTGGCGCAGAACCCCGCGGCCGCCCTCGGCGACACCGTCCGCTGACTTTCGACGTTCTTAGTACTGCAGCCGTAGATCATTTCGTCGGCGGGACCTGCCCCCGGGCGGCGTAGTGGCTGGTCCGGGCTCTGTCTTGGTGCCGGCGTCTCCAGTAGGACCAGGCCTCGATGAAGGCCACCTCGACCACGCGATGTGCCGCAGCGACGACCAGCCGGCGGATCTCCGCGCACGTCAACGGGATCAGTCCCTCACGTCGAGCGACGTCACGGTCGCGGGCCCTGGCGGTCAGCGTCGCGATCGCCAGCACCGCGTGGGCGGCCATCACCAGCAACGTCCACCTCCGCCAGGAAGTCCACCGGCGCACCTGGTGCTCATCCAGGCCGGTCAGACCCTTGGACGCCTGGAAGGACTCCTCGATCGCCCAGCGCCGCCCCGCCACCGCCACCAACGCCGCCAGCGGCACCGGCCTCGGCGCGAAGGCCAAGTAGTACGCCATCTCGCCGGTTCTGGGGTTGCGGCGCACCAGCAGCCACCACCGATGCCCGCGGGCCCGGGCACGCTCGGTGGTGCGTTCCAGCATCGCCGCCCACGCCTTCGAGTGCGTCGGCCGCCCGTCCTTGCCACCGACCCGTGGCGCGGAGTTCGGCTTCTCGGTGATCCGCGGGTGCAGGTCCACCTGGGCCCACTCGTACACCCGCTGACCGTGCGCACCAGCGCCGGCCGAGCGCCTCTGCCAGGACCGCTTGGGCAGGTCAGCTGCCACCCGCGACGCGGGCCGCGACGTCGTCGCGGTGATCGGCACCTTGCGCGTGGCGGAGATCGCCAGCACGTACCCCAGGCCCTGCTCGTCGTCCTGGACGCGCGCATCGGACAGGGTTTCCAGGCGCCTGGCCAGCTTCGGGTCCCCGCCGTAGGCCTCATCGGCCGTCACCCACGAGGCCGGCAGGCCGCCGGCCAGGGCGCGTTCGACCATGTCGCCCAGCAGCGTCGGCTTGGTGGCGAAATCCACCTCCTGCGGCACACCGGCCCGCTCACACCGTCCCCGGTCCTCGGTCCAGGAGGCCGGCAGGTACACCTCCCGGTCGACCAGGGCGTGACCGCGAGGTGTGGCGTAGGCCAGGTACACCGCGACCTGGGCGTTCTCGGTCCTACCCGCGGTGCCGGTGTACTGGCGCTGTACCCCGACGGTGGCCGTGCCCTTCTTGATGTCCCCGGTCTCATCGCCGATCAGGATCGCGTCTGGGTCGGCGAGGTAGTCGGCGATGAAGCCGGCCAGCTGTTCGCTGGCGACGTCCTCATCCCAGGAGGCCCGGTTCAGCAGGTGCTGCACTCCGTGGGGGTCGTCTTCCCCGGCGTGCTCGGCGATCGTCCAGGCGTTCTTGGTCGGCAGGTCCGCGGCGAGTGCGGCGATGACCTTCGGGATCCGCTCACGGGTCTCGGGCCGCGCAGCATGCTCAGCGATCCGCCTCCCGAGGTCGTCCAGGTGCCGCGCGAAGGCGGCCACTCCTACGCTGGCCATGCGGTCGTCGCGTTTTCGTCAGTAGTCCACACACCTACCGATGCTGGCGCGGCGACCGTTCCTGCTGGTCATCGGGTCCCACGCTCAGTAACGATCTACGGCTGCAGTACTAAGCGTCGAAGACGTCGAGGTCCTCTCGGCGGCTGGCGTGAGACTTACCCGCTCCCGCAGACCTCGACCTCTGCCTCATTACCGGGGCAACACCGCTTGGACTCCCGAACACGAAGAGCCAACACACGGCACATCATTTCAAAAGAAGTTCTACAACCTAGCCAGCTGCGACGAACGAGCACGAACCATTGGAAGCGTCGACTTCCCTCGATTCCCAACTATCAAGAGGAGGCCAACAAGAAGCCCATATAACAGCGATCCCGGGAAGTCCAAAGGCGTGGGAGAAACTGCCATAACGGCAAGAAAGGCCACCGAGGTTCCCGCCAGCGCAACACCAAGTCCGCTATCCCAACCCATCATCGCTCTAACGGTCAGACCTAGGTTCAGCAAAGTCCACGCGCCGAGACCTAATACTCCCGTCTTGAGTAGAACCCACAGATGGAAATTATGAGCATAGAAACGGCCTTGGTCGGCAGCAAACTCATTTGCAGGACCCATGGCAGGTTTGTAGGCAAACCCGAAGCCTGATCCAACAATCGAATGCTGTCGGATACCTGCTGCCATGTAACGATCCTCCTGCAAGCGATCCTGGGTAGATGAGTCATCAGCCCGCGACGAAGGCGACAGACCATCTACCACTCTCTCTGAGTAGGCGGAGATCTGAGCACCAACGAAAGAGTTTCCCAGGGGCAAAAAAGCAAACGCAGCAAATGTTGCCAGCGTTCCGACGGCAATGAGCGTCACCCGCATGCTGGCCCTCAAGACGATCTTGAACTTACCTGAAATGAGACACACTAGAGTAGCCGTCAGCAGTGACGCCCCAAGCGCAAGAAGAGCATTCCGCGAGAAACTGAAGAATGAAATCAAAATGCAAGCAATCGTCGCCACTCGCAGAAGGCTCTGTGAATATGGAATGCGCACACCTCGCACAGAGGCGGCAACAATAAAAGCTAGAGTTGCGAGGGCTGCGGCGGTCGTAGGTGTAAGAATACGATTGGCACTTGCTTGGGCACCAAGCATCCCACCTCCAGCCCGATAGAGTTGGGCGCTCAGCGAACGGCCATTCAGAGGGAACCCCGTCGCGCTCGAAAGAGTAATCAGGAGGGCAGAAGCAATCATGACGTACAGCCAGGTCTGGCCTAGCTTCCTGAGGAAGCCCAACCTTGCGGCTAAAACAACGAATGCAGCACCGCCAGCAACATCATATGTGGTGCGCATATCGCCTAGCACTTCAAACTTGTCGTAGCCTCTAATTAGTCCACTTAGTACGCCAAATATTACCACTGCAACCATTGGCGTCCAGTAGAGCTTCAAAGAAGTAGTGACCTGTTTGTTTTCAATCACCCATGGCATAGATGTGCTTGCATGTTTAGGTCGCCGCAGCAGAAGCAGCCCGAATATGAGACTGCCCGCCAAGGTCAGTTCATATACATAGACGGTGACCCCAATGGGTAAGCCATACGGGAACAATGTCGGGCTCGCCAAGAACGCCGAGACGAGAGTGACGTGGAACCAGAGCATCGGCCGCAATAGCAACAGCAGAAACACTGCGCCAAGCAGTACGAAGAGAACAACTCCAAGCGCACTTCTTCCTACAAGAATGCCCACAAGGAAAACGGCGATTGCCACGAAAGTGTAGTACAGATACTTGGGACCTCTTTGGAGGGACATCACGCCACCCCACCTTGCGACTTCACCAGTGACAGCCAGGACCGCCCAATTACAGACTCTGACTGCTCCGCCCGAAGCCTGCTCCGACCATTAACCAGTTGCGCCTGGACCACCGCCCGGCCACACGCTTCTATCGCATTGGCGAGGTCGACGTCATCGTCAACTCTGAATGGCACGCCTGCACCAAATTCAATAAATCGCTGGTGGGCGGCAATATCGCTTAATACTATGGGGGAGTCAACGGAAACCGCCTCCAAGAGAGACATCGGCATGGCCTCCCATCTTGAAGGCATGACGAGAGTGCGGCATCGCGACATTGCCCCCAGGACATCGGGGCGCGGTCGTGACCCAGCGAAAGTCACCCTAGAAGCGACGCCAGTGTTCTGCGCGAGCTTTACGAGGTCCTCAGTCAATGCTCCCGATCCGAAGAGCGTCAGGTGACGATCCGGTAGACGCCCAAGTGCATTGATGAGCGTATCTAGACCCTTCTCATGGCTGTGGCGAGCGACAGCAATAAGGTCAAAACTGGGGCCGAGTACCCCAGCACCGCTGTCACGCAAGCTCTCGCCGCGAGGGACCGGGTTGTAGATCACCGTGCTTCCTTCGACTAGGTCGTCGGCGACGGACACCTCGATAACTCTTCTTGGACGCAGCCAACGGAACCTTAGAAGCGCTTGCACCCAATTAGGATACCTGTCAAGCGGCCAATGATGAACGGAAATTACACTGGGCCGACGCTTGCGAGGTATGGTCATTAAGATTAAATACGTAAGGGCTATCGAGTAATGAGTGTGGCAAATGGTAATATCGCAGCTGCTCACATCTCGACGAAACAGCCGCAACATTTCTATTAATTGACCCGGCTTCGATGGCTTCCCTTTAACATAGCAGTTGACGGCCGAGAAGAGATCGCTCTCTTGCTTAAGGTAAAAGAATCTTGTTTGTGCGGAAACCCCCGCACCGGGCTCAGATAAGGTCTTTTCCAGCCAGGCAGCGAAAGTCTGAGCCCCTGCCCGCTCAAGTTGAGTCACAATCTGCAGTATCTTCATATGATCCAGTCCCAACTCGCGCGATCTCCTCCGTAATTACTTGCTTACTTCGGATGGCCTTGGCGGCCACAGCAGTGCCATTATTCCGTCTTTGGTGCCGCGAATGGCCGACCAGGTCTTCCCTAATCGATCTTTCTGCGGAGTCAAAAGGGGGCGGGAGATACATTTGAAAGTCTCCCATGCAACCGCAGGGTTGCCGACAAACTTGCGCCCGCTGTGTGTACCTGAAATCACATACCTATTCTTGTTCATCCAGTAATAGTAAGTCTTACTGTGGCCATCCTCGCCAAAATTTGTTGTCCCACCCTCTCCGTGCCATACGAGAGCATCACGGGCTACAAGCGTCTTGATACTCGACTTCTGCGCTCTTTCGCACAGCTCGACATCTTCCCAGTAAAGAAATAGGTCTTCCCGAAAACCTCCAAGACGCTCCCACGTCTCAAGATTGGTAGCGAACGAAGTTCCTGGGAGGAAAGGCGTCGTCCAGGTTTTGGGTTGACTTTCGAGCATTTTGTTAAGAGGAGCGCGGAAATCGTCGTGCCATACCTTTCCAGCGATCAGATCATAGCCGCCACGATAAAACCAAATACTCTGATCCGCGGTTGGGGTTTCTCCAAATGATACGACTGATGACACAAGGCACATCTCATTTGCCTCGACCGCTTCTTGCAACGCATTCAGGCAACCAGGTTGTGGGACAGCGTCTGGATTAAGCACCCAGAAGATGCATGGTTCGTATTGCGCGGTGTGGCCTATCGCAGCGTTAACGCCCGCCCCGAATCCCAGATTCTTCGCACCACGCAAAACCTCCAGGTTATGATACCCGAGTTTGAGTCTTTCAAGATTTTGGTACTCTGACTCGTCACAACTATTGTCGTAGATGACTATGCGGTTCGGGAGTTCTGTCAGCATCGCCTCAAGGCAGCGCTCAATCATTGTCGAAGAGAAGTAATTGACAACGATACAAACGGTAGTGACTCCGCTACTTGCTTGCCCCACCATTTTTAGGATCTACCTTCCGTAGACGAACACGGATATTCCCGATCTGAACGTCGCCGGCGACGGGATCCAACATCGCACTGGAACCCGAAGACTCCAGAATATGGCAATGGCAGCGGCTATGTACCCCAGGGTCGAAGCCGCGGCGGCTCCCGTTGCTCCAAACGGAGGCCCTAGAACATAAAGTGTTCCAATCCCGCAGGCGAGTCCGGTTGACTGACAAAGCATCAAAGCTCGCGCGCGATCCCTTGCGAGCATGAGCGCTGCGCCTACGGAGGAGGGCACCACAGTGAAGGCTCCAATCAGAGATACAAGGCTAACCGGCGTTGCCTCTCGATAAGCACTCGAGAAAACCAAGGGGATTGCGAACGGCGCGATGCAGGTGAGCATGGCCGCGCCAAGAAGACTCACTAGGGTTGCAGTGCTCAACGTACGCCTAATCTCCGCTGTGCCAAAGGGGTCCTGCATAAACTGCTTAAAAGATCCGGCAGCAAAGCTCTGCCCGACACCAACTAGTAGAGATGACAGAGTTACTGCCACCGCGTAGTACCCCGCCTGGATAGCCCCGATCACGGGCAGCATCAACACTTGGTCGAGTCGATTGTTCGCGACCTCAACAATTTCGCTCCCGGTGTAGCGAAGCCCGTCACGCGCAAGTTGCTTAGCGAATCTGGGCGACAGGCGAAGGCCAGTCCGTGCGATCGAGGGCGCCGCCGCCGCGGTAATCACCGTAGCAAAACTGAACGACAAAATTGCCCTCAGTAGCGACAACTCCCCGAAGCAAAATAGCGTCGCCACGCTTGATACGAATACGATCTGTTGGAGAAGGTTCACGATTGCCAGCTTGCGAAATTTCTGTTGGGCGGAAAGCGACGTGGCCTCGCATACCCAAGAGATTTGAAAAACGCTTAAGGCGGAAGCACCCAGTAGCGCCCAATGCTCGGCGCCCGTTAAGCCAGGTAGCAAGGTTCTCCCCGCAAGCCATCCTAGGAGGATACTAAAGACACTCGCGATGGCTATCAAGATACGCGCGGAACCCAAAACAGCTGCCGCCTCAGCTCCTCCCGCAACAAGGCGTCGCACTGCAGTCGGGAGGCCCAAACCTACAAGAACGGGGATAACGGCCAGGCAGGCTGCCGTTGCAGCGAAAGTGCCACGGTCATCAACCGACAGACCTCTGGCCAACAAGGGTGCGGACAATAAGCCCAGTGCTAGGCCACTGACACGCGCTACTACTAAGATCGCCGGCGAGTCAGTAAAGCGCCAGACGGCGCGGCGCGTCCCCGTCACCGCCGACCCGTCTGTCCGCACTCGCTCAGCGTGACTCCCCGCCAAGCCATCACGGGGTCTCCCTTGAGCTCTTGTCCTTCCCAAAAAAATGAGCGACTCTTTGCGAGATGAGTTCTGCTTCTAACCTTTCGTCATACCCCTTCACTCCGCGTTCACGAATCAGACCGGACCAAGGAAGGGACTCCAAGTCTGACTCATACTGCTTGACTAGCTCATCCGTACCTCGGATTTTTCGGGCGGGGACCCCACCTACAACGGAGTTCTCTAGCACATCCTTCGAAACAACCGCGCCTGCGGCGATGATGCTGTTCGCACCGATTGTTACGCCAGGCAGGATGACGGCACCATAGCCGATGAAGACGTTGTCATGGATAATAATCGGACCGACTGCTTCCAGCGACGTGTTGAACGCTCTGTTCAACATTGCGATGGATCCATCATGACCAATCAGAGCGCATGCCGAGAAATGAACGTTGTCACCCAACCAGACATAGGCTGGATCTAAGATTTTTGTGCCTGGAATTATGCTGCAATGTTCCCCGATATGCTGGAGGCCGCCCCACTTCTTCACGTACGCCGTCCACTCAGTTCCGTTGGGGTGAGCCCAATAGCGCCAGACCTGCGCACCTTTCCCAGTTTTCATGACAACGGCTCTAAGAAGTTTCTTAAGCACTTTGGCAGACCTTCCTCTTTAACGAGTCGACCACCAGTTCGTAGAGTTTCCCGCCGCTATTGCCCCAGGCCAGATTTGCCTGCGCGCTCAGACAGTTTTGACGCAACTCTGCGTTGATCGTGGCATCCATAACGTGAGTGAGTCCGGCCCGGAGCTCCCCCGGCTCTTTAAGGCTGACCACGCGCCCCAGACGGTGTTTGGCAACGGTCTCCCCCATGTCCCCCGCATCGGAGACTACGACAGGAACGGCATATTCGATTGCGAGGTGAAGAACACCACTTTGGGCCTCAAATCCTTCGTAGGGAAGGACTACACAGGTGGCTTCGGAGAACAGCTTCTCGGTTGCATCCGGGGATACAAACCCATCATGCCACTGCGCGTTTGGATAGGTCTCGAGTAGCGCTAACGTCTCCTCACGCATATCCGCCGGGGTCTGGCCGGCCACAACTAGTGTAGGAGGATCCTCCATCTGCTTTAAGGCATCAATGAGATGCCTGAGGCCTTTGTTGCGACGGTTCACCCCGTAGAAAAGAACAGTTGGTTGAGCTGGCGTGGGGTATGCCCTCGCCACCCTGCTCTCGAGCCCATGAGGAATCACGACTGGCGGTTCATGCAAGCTGTATGTTTTTATTGCAAGCCTGGCTGACGCTTCACCATGCACTACAACAGCGTCGCTGCTGCGTAGGCCATAGCCAGTCGCGATTATGTCGAGGCGATCGACGATTGAACCTCGGTAATCATGCCGGCGAACATTATGCAGGTGAGTAATCACCGGTCGCCTTTTTCGTGCTTTCGCGGCCCATACAACTAGCGGTAAAGTAAAGCGCTGCAGCTCTTCGACAAGGACGACGTCAATACGAGCAGAGGCGCCCAGAAGGTAACGAATGTAGGAGAGGTCGTGGCGTCTGGCAGGATTCACTCGGCTGGTCACCCATTTTAACCAGCCATCCTGACGTCCAGACCCGGGATGGGAGATCTGCTTAGGAAAGGTTGTCCGTGGAAGTTGACTGAACGGGGTTGCGTTGCGCTGTATCGGCCATTCGATGTGCAGTCGTCCGCTGGAGGCGTCTAGCGCCCCCCGCAAAAACTTGTTGACGTACTCGGGATGGCCCCCGTCTGAAGTAGCGGCTAATACTGCCAGGGTCGTGTGACCTTCTGACAACTGTGCTGAAGATGTGTTGGCATGCGACATCAGCGGAGCCCCCTCCCTACGGCGGAAGCTGCCCTTCTTATCCCCTCCATCGCGAGACCATCCAACTCTTGTGCCCGCTTTTGCAACGCATCCACGGGTTGCTGGACTGCCTTGTCAATAGCCTCGCCAATGCTGGGGTACTGGCCCTCGAGGGGGGTTAGGTCTCCTCCCCATGTGCCAATGTATTGGTCCAATTTTGGTATCCCCTGAAGCGCGACAGCTGGAACTCCGTATGCCATCGACGTGATGTGCCCGTGGAGACTGCTTCCAACGAATAGCTCGGATGTGCTGATTCTTCTACGAACCTCATGTACATCAGCAGGGTTTACCAGTGTCAGTTGTCTCTTTAATCGCTCGTCACTTTGTTCAAGAATGCTTCGGAGGGCGAATTGATCAGAGTGAGCCCCCGCCAAGCCAATCGGAATCAAGAGGACGTTCTCAAAGCGTGCGGCCATTGCCTGAACGGCGTAAGTGGCGTTAGCGAGTCCATGCTCTCGCAACCACGGCATTGAGCACTGGAAGGTTGCATTTTTTCCAGACTTCTCGAGACTAGATGAGTAGAGGCTGGTCATCACGGCTGCGCTGTCGGGGTGCAGATGGGCCTCAATGCCGCGACTGGCAAGGATGTCTACACTTGACTGGTCTCTAACTCCGACATAGTTTGCTGATCTGAGAGTCTCGGTGATACGCATTTGGTCTTTTGCGTTAAGCACCTTCAATGATGAAGCGCCAATGGCGTTCGTCGACCATAGTCGTTTTTCGAGCCAATCTTTCTTAGGCACATAGGGCCCGGGGGATTTATCGCCAAGGACCCGTCTTGAAGCGAAATCAAGAGGGCGCCGAAAGCCCCGATTGTACACTCGCGCTAGGGGATCCCCGAGAAAATTCGGGAGTAGATACCCAAGTGTGTGTGTCCACGTGGCGCCCAGAACTTCGCCGCCACCTATGATCAGGGGAACATGACTGTTCTCCCTATGCGAGAGCACCGGAGCGGACTTGTACGTAGGAGGTGCGCCAGCCACTCCGTCGATGCGAAGCCTCATCGACAAGTGACGCGGACTGTAACCATTCTTGACAAGCAGCTCGTCAAGGATTAAGGGAAAGAGTAGGTCTCCGTAGTTGAATCGGTCGTAAGCTCCGATAGTGAGAACTCGCGGGAGCGACGTGCGCGTTCCTGTCGCATTGGGAGTCGCCATTTTCCACCAATCGTTGTAGGTCTCGTAAAGTCAGTGGTCTTGCGTCTATCACTTTAGCGTGGTCCATCAGCGGTTGGTTGTCGGGAAGCGCGACTCAGCAACCTCGGGCTCTGAAACGCTTCTAGTTCCCTGCTGGCAGGACTTTTTACGTCTTTCAGGTCGGAACGGCAGCGTGTCGGACTTTTTGCAATCGCCCCATCTCCGCGAAAGTACCCTCTTGCGGCAGATACATACTGGCGGAATCTACATTCGGCCGCCTCCATTTGCTGCACCCTCATAGAAGAACCGCAGCTTTAGATGGAACATCAGTGCGGCATAGGCACCTTTCCCGGCTAACGCTGCTTGTGTCGCGGAACCACCGAACAAGACGAGGCCTGTTGGGTCGCCTCCCCGGTGGGAGATTGCCTCACTGGTGTCCCTCCTCCTCGGGCTGAACTCTCGTCCGCGCCGTGGGCGAGGGCGCCATGCCGGGGCGACTCGCTGACCCAAGTCGCTCGTTGGTCCCAGGTACGCGCCGAAAGCCTGTCGTACCAGGGCGCCGGCCAGGATGGATGGGTCGCGCCCAGATTTGGCAGAACCCACCCAAAGCGTCCCACCGTTCCCTAGGCTCGGAGCATACTGGCCAACGCCCAAGGGGTCGGCCGGTTGTTTGGCCTGCGTGGACATGGGTCTTGTCGCCCGATCCGGCAGCTTCCCCGGCGCACGAAGGGCTTGTCTGTGGAACAGCAGTGGAGCGAGAATGCGGCTAGAACTTTGGTCGACCTCAGGCGCGCTGACGCGCCGAGAACGGTGACGTGGTTTAACCACCACACATTGCAAGTCACCATGGACGCGGGAACTGAACTCTCAAAATTCGACTACATTGGTTTGGATGGGAGTTTTCTCCGTCGCCTCATTGCTCCCAATATGGCGCGAACTAGCGCCGACCTGATGCTGCCCAAGATTCTCGATCAGATGGGGCCCGGCTGCCGCATCGGGCTGATTGGCAGCACCAGCCAGCAGCTGGAGGCGGCCGCCGAGATTATCAAGGCCGGGCCGAACAGTCCGGACGTCGCCTTGACCATCGACGGCTTCTCAGGGCTGGCTGACCGCAAGGCTGTGATCCAACAGGTCGATGACGCTCACCTAGACATCCTCGTACTGGGCCTAGGTGCGCCTCTACAGGACGAGTGGGCACTGATCCTCAAGGACACCTGCGCTAGTGTCCGCCTGATCATCACTTGTGGCGGCTGGCTCGACCAGATCACGCAGCCGACGTACTATCCATCCTTTGCCTATAAGTATCGCCTCAACTGGCTGATTCGGGTGGCGCGTGAGCCACAGAGGCTCTGGCGGCGTTACACCCTGGAAGCAGTTAGAGCGGCCCGGGTGCGCAACCGGCTCCGCGCCGCACTGCTGACTGATGGCGCGGGAGGTCTGGAGGCAATGGAGCGGGCAAGTAGGAGCGGGCACGCCAATGCCTCACAATCTACGCCCCGGGAGGCGTATGACATCGACGGGGATGTCCGCCGGGGTGCCCCTCCAAACCAGCGATGATGTGCGTTAGCGCAGGATTGGCGACCGACACGTCAGTGCCCGGCACCACCCCGGTGACGTCACCGCCACCAGCGCGCACCCCGCGGGCGACGCCATCCATCACCCCGAACAGCCCACCGCAGATCACCGGCACACCGGCGCGCGCCAGACCCAGCCCCACCAGCTCCGCCTCACGGACCTGCGCCTCGGTGGCGTCATCGGCACCTGGGCCGATGACACCGACCGGACGAGCTGCTCGACGTTCCAGGACGGACCTCCCTGCGGTGCGGACGCTCGACGGGGCTGCGTCGTCGTCGACCGAGCCCTCCGGGGCGCTGGTCAGTGCGCGGCGCCGAGGGCCCGGTTGTGCGCGTAGACCTGGGCGTTGACGTGCTGCAGGCGCCCGCTCATGGTCGCTGCGTCGACGATCCACCACACGAGCACCGCTGCCAGCGGGACGATGCCGATGAAGACCCACACCGTGACCCACCCGATGAGCGTCAGCACGATCTTGGCGATAGCGGCACCGGTGCGGCGCAGGTAGAAGTCGTGCCCACCCAGGTGCCCGAGGAAGAACCACAGCAACCACGCCGCGGTCGTGTCCTTGTACTGCTGGGGGAACATCGTCAGCCCCGGGCCGTAGCCCGGCGGGGGCAGCGGCTGACCGCCGTACCCGGCGTAGGGCTGCACCTGACCTGGCTGGCCGGGCCCTGTGGGCGGCCGGCCGTAGGCGTCGTCGTCGCTCATGTGCTCCCCCTCGCACGCCGCGACCTGCACGGCCGCCGGCTCCTCCCCCACGGTAGGGCTCAGGTGGCGCGCAGCGGCCCGCGCTGAGCCGCTCGTCGTCGTCCTCCTCCACCTCCGCGAGGGACGGACGCCGTGCCTGCGGCGGGGAGCGTCATCACCCCGCCTCGAGCCGTCGGGCAGGGTGGAGCCGTGCCTGCGAAGCGCTCTCACCGCCCGGCCCCGAACCGCCGTCGCACCGCGCCGGTGCGCGCCTCCTCGGTGGTCACCCCGCTGGAGAAGTTCACGTCCCTGCACGACGAGGTGGAGGCCTGGCTGGCCGAGACGGCGCCCGACCTGGGCGCCGACGAGCTGCAGTCGATCCACCGGGACATGGCCATCACCGTCAGGATGGCTCATGAGGCCGCGGGGCTGACCCACCTCGGCGCGTGGACCATCGAGCACGTCCAGGCCCTGGTCGCGGCGGCCTCTCACGTGGAGGGGCGGCTCATCGAGGACGCCGGTGACGCTGGCGGCGTCGACCCCGCGGTCGCCGACCTCACCGAGCGCGTCGTCGCTGCGCTGGGGCCGCTCACGGTGTTCCTCGTGAGCACGGACCGCTGGACCGGCACCCAGGAAGACCTCGACGACGTGCACTCCCTGCTCGACCACCTCTCCCCCGCGGCCGTGCAGGCACGGGCGCTCGCCGAGGTGCTCGACCGCCCCGACGACCCCGCCGCGCAGGCCGCCGAGGCCGCGGCGCTCACCGAGCTGCCGCTGGCGAAGCACCTGGTGTCGCTGCTGCGCTGGGTCGAGCCGGGCCGGGAGGAGACGGGGGACCTCGAGCCGCGCCCCCAGGACCTGCCCGAGGCGGCCGCCGCCATCGGCGTGACCGTGGACCCGGCGCAGCCCCCGCAGACCCTCGCCGACGTCCCGCGGCTGTGGGCGGCGTGGGTGGCGCTCGATGCCGCAGACCTCCTCCGCCACGAGGACGGGCGCGTGACCACCGCCCTCGGGTCCGACGCCCTCGCCAGCGACGCGCCGATCCCCGCTGAGCAGCTGCGCGACGCCGTCGGGGCTGTGATCTCCGAGCTGCTCCAGGACGCCGCCGACGACGAGATCGACGACACCGCGTTCGACGAGGACCAGCTCGACGACGACGACCTCGCCCCGCCCAGCGCCACGGCGGTCGCGGTGCTGCCCCTGCTGGGAGCCGCGGCGTGCGGTGGGGAGGTCTCCGCAGAGGTGCTGGCCGCTGCCGACGAGCTCGCGGACACCGGCGCGCTCATCGCTGAGCTGAGCGACCTCGGCGTGCTCCGCGAAGGCACCTCCCCGGGCAGCGTGGTGGTCACGCCGGGCCTGGAGAAGGTGCTGGCCGGCCCGGTGCTGGACCTCCTGGAGGAGATCGCCTTCGACGAGGTCGACGACGACGAGGAGTGGGACGACGAGGTGTGACCGGCACGGAACGGGACGAAAGCACCCCGAGTGCAGATGAGAACCACTACCGTCTGGGCGGTGACGGCACAGCTCTCGACCGACCAGTCCCCCGAGGCCCAGCACCTGGAGGACCAGCGCCGCAGCGCGGTCTTCGTCGCTGAGCGGCCCTGGGGCCAGTTCCAGCAGTTCGTGCTGAACCAGCACTGCACGGTCAAGCTCATCACGGTCGAGCCCGGCTGCCGCCTGTCCCTGCAGAAGCACGCCCTGCGCGACGAGCTGTGGCAGGTGCTCGACGTCCCCCTGGACGTGCAGGTCGGCGAGCGCCGGTGGACCGCGCAGGTCGGGGAGCGCATCTACACCCCCGCCGGGTCCCTGCACCGCCTGGGCAACTCCGGCACCCGGGCCGGCCGCATCCTCGAGGTGGCCTTCGGCCACTTCGACGAGCAGGACATCGTGCGCCTCGAGGACGACTACGCCCGCCCGGAGACCGACGCCTGACGACCGGCCGGCGTCGTCCTCAGCAGGACCCGTGGAGAGCGCAGACACGGAGTTCCGGATCGTCGCCACAGCGTTCGGTGCGCCCGCGACGTCAGCTACGCATCACGCCGAACGCCGAGCCGGGCTCGTAGCAGTCGCGTTCTGACTCGCCTTGAGAGGTCCGCAGTCTCGGGCAGCTCGATGATGGTGTTCGGCGCGTCCAGCGCATCGGTTCCGCGAGCAGTGCCGGCAGCAGGGGCGCCGTGCCAGGCGCGCAGACGCTCGGCCGCCAGACAGCCGCGGGTGATGGCGATGCGGACGATCGGCGCGTCCAGGCCGCACTTGACGAAGTAGAAGAGCACCACGTTCAAGCCCGCCACGACGGTCGTGTAGAAGTCCCGGTCCTGCCACCGCTCCGTCAGCAGGAAGTAGGCGACCAGGGCGGTGACCAGGGCGTAGACGAGCGAGCTCGGCCACCAGCGGCGGAAGCTGTACCAGCCGGTGATCTGGCTCTCGTCCGACGGCACAGTCGAGAGCTCAGCCACCCGAGCGGCTCGGAAGGTCGCCCTCAAGAAGGTGGCGACGGCGACGTTGCAGACGAAGACGAACACCTGCCCGGCGACCACTGCCTGCGGCCACCACTCCGTGTCCCCGAAGACGACGAGGCCCACCAGGATCGGCGCCGAGAAGATCTGCACCCGGACGACCACGGCCGCCAGCCAGCTGCGCCAGCCAGCTGCGCTCCTGTGGGCTCCCAACAGCGGAGACGTCCCCGAGAAGAGCGCCTGGTAGTACTGCGAGCCGACCAGCAGGTAGCTGAAGCCGACGAGGAGGGCGGGGATGTCGTCGCGGGTGAAGTCCCGGTGAGTCAGGTGGGCGAGCCACCCGGGTTCTTGCCATCCGACCGCCTCGCCGATCCGTGCCACGAGCCACTGCAACGGCGAGGTGCCGCCGCCGATCTTGAACAGCCCCAGCACGGCGTCTGTCGCCGCTGCACCCACGAACACCGTCAGCGCCGCACTGATCACCGACCAGGCCATGAGGTCTCGAGCGTTCCGCAGCAGCGGGTCACGGCCGGTGCGCGTGCCCGGAGATACCGCCTCCTGAAGCCCTCGCAGGAGACGGGCCTGGAGCACCGGAGCGGCGAAGGGCCGCGGGATGCGCCTGACCAGGTAGCTGGGCTTCGACTTCTCCAGTGACGACTCAAACGTCAGCGCCCCCTGAACGACGTCCACCTCGTGGATGAAGACGGCCCGGAGGTCAGGGATCGACACATCAGCGCGCTGCGCACCCCCGTAGAGCAGGAGCCGCTGCTCTGGACTGACCTGCACGAGGTCCTCGCAGAAGCGAGCGATGATCGGTGTGTACGGGTAGAGAGCGTCCGGCACCACACCACCGGGCACCACCTCCGCCCCCGCGGCGGCTATCAGGAGCTGCCCCAGCGAGTAGAAGTCCGCCGACTCGACGTCGGACTCGTTCTCGAGCACCTCGGGTGCCACGAACAGCGCGTCGCGGCCCTGCTGGCCCGAGACCGACCGTGTGTGCAGGTAGTTCCGGCCGAAGTCGACCACAGTCAGCTTCATCGCGGACTCCTCCACCGCCACGATGAGGTTGGACGGGGTGAGGTCGGCGTGGATGAACCCGGTCGTGCCGTCGCCCGCCTCCTGGCCCTCGGCCCTGGCCGCCCTGAGGCGTTCCAGGACGGCGAAGAGTGCCGGAGCCATGTGGTTGAGTCTGACCATCATCAGGTCCGCCGAAGGTTGCTCCTCCTGGAAGCGCTCAGCGCGCCACAGGAGTCGCACGGCGCGCTGGGCTGTGGCGAGCGACATCAGCTCAGCCCCCGCGGGGAGGTCCGCCTTCAGGTCCTGCAAGCTGACATAGCGCCAGGAGCCGTCATCGAGATGCTCGGGACAGGAGTCCAGCACCACCTGGACCATGTCGGGGGCGTCCTTCGCCGCTGTGCGCAGCTCGTCGACCAGCAGCTGCACCTTGGTGCGGCCCGCCGCCAGGCCGCCTCCGAACTCCTCGAAGCGGAGCAGACGGCTCGAGGCGCCCAGCTGGCGCTGGCGAGCCGACGTGACGATGGACTCCGCCCAGCCCCTCACCCGAGGCAGGTCAGCTGACAGCCACGCGACCCGGACGACACCGAGCAGCTCGTCGAGGGTCATGTCCTCCGGCGGCCGTCCGAGACGCTCCACGAGTCGACGCGCGGCAGGGACGGCCTCGGCAGATCGCACCTCAGCTGTCAGCGCGTCGAGGATGCTGACCGACTCGCGGTTGCCCCGGACGGTCGCCCTGTGGCGGATCAGCTCGGGCAGCCTGAGGTACTCGGCCAAGGTGATACCCGGTACGAAGTCCATCAGCACCCAGCGCTCGCTGCTCCCGCGGACGTCGACGAGGTCGGCTGCGCCGCCCTTCTTCACCAGCCCTCCGTAGGTGGCGAAGTGCGTCCGCGCGGACTGGGCGATCGCTGGCACCTTCTGGAAGGGCGGCAGGAGCACCTTCATGGCCAGTGGTTCTTCGTGGAGCCTGTCGACGCGCAGGATCGTCGACGTCGTACCGTGCCGGTGGAAGGCGAGGCTCGTGCCCATGACGGACGCGCGGTAGACGCCCCGAGCACCCTCCTCGCTGGGCTGGAGCAGCGCTCTGAGCAGAGCGGCGACATCTCGGTCAGCCACCAAGGGAGTGCAGAGGCGGGAGCAGTCGTGTCCCGCGTCGCTCACCCACCGGGCCTCCGACCTCGTCCTGATGTGCTCAGAGGCCCGCAGCCCGAACCACGTCAGGCAGAGGAGTCCCCCGACAGCGCGCAGCCCTCGGCGCCAGCCCTCGCTCCCCGCCGGAAGCGGCCGGAGCACCGCGGCGCAGAGCTCGTTCCAGTCGACCGCCGGCTCCACGAGCGCGGCATCCGCCGCGGTCGTGGGCATGCTGGCTGCTCCGGCCCACACAGAGACGAGGGCACCGGCACCTCGCAGCGGCCTCCTCGAGGCCGGGAGGGCGTGTGCCGCGACGAGCGCATCACGCTTGATCTGGTCGACCAGCGCCAGGCCCACCTGGCCACCGACCCGCGCGACCTCCGCACCGGTGGTGGCACCGGGGTGCACAGCGGCCTGGACGCCGGCGATGAGCTCCGGCAGCGTCACGCCCACGGCCGACCGCCCTTCACGAGGGCGAGCCGGGGCACGGAAGACACCTCTCCGCTCCGTACCGCCGCTTCGGGCACCCCCTCCAACATGCTGGCCATGAGCGTGAACGAGTCCCGGCAGGCCTGGAGGATCTTCCACGGCCGCATCTCCTGGCGCCCGAGCGGCTCGGTGCCCGGCAACGGGGCGGCGTCGAGCACCCACGGTCCCCGGGGAGCAGGCGAAACCCTCTGCCGCGCCAGGTCGCCCTGGTCGTCCTTCAAGGCCTCCAGGGCACGGCGGTAGCCGGCCCCGAGCCCCGGCTCGAGCCGGTCCATGTAGCGGATCACCAACCGGGTGCCCGGTCGGACCCCGCCCCGCGGCGATCCCATGGGCTTGGTGCTGCACGACAGGACGTGCGTCGCGCCGTCCCTCAGCGCCTGCGTCCGCGGATGGGCCATGAGCACTCCCCCGTCCACGCTGCGCCGTCCCCGGAAGTCGGTCGTGCCGCGCACGGCGATCGGCAGCCAGGCGCTCGCCCTCAGCGCGGCGTGTAGGTCCTCGGTGGAGGTGAAGTCGGTCGCAGCCAGGGTCGTCAGCGCATCGACGTCGGAGACGGTGACCACCAGCTTGATCGGAGATCGGACGACCGCCCCGTGGTCGAGGGGCTTCCTCGTCCTCACGACCTCCTCGTAGGCGTAGTCGATGTTCATGATGGGGCGGCGGACCAGGGCCCGGCGGAAGTCGACGAAGGTGCGTGACGGAAGGTCGTCGAAGTAGATCGACAGGGGGAGCCAGGTGGTGCCAGCCACGAAATAGGCGGCGTTGACCGCCCCTGACGACGTGCCGTAGACCACGTCGACCGCGTCTCGGAAGCCGCACTCCTCGATCGCGCTGACCATGGCGGCGGAGATCGCCCCCCGCATGCCACCGCCCTCAAGGGCGAGCGCGACGCGGAAGCCGTCGGTCCGGCTACCCGGTTTGCTGCTCGACTGACGGCGTGCTCGAAGGACCTCCAGCACGGGGTGGTCGGGAGCCCAGGCCGACGTCCAGCCAGCCCCCGAGGTGCGGTGCGTCAAAAAAGCCATCGATGGCTCACCATCCGTGCTCGAGAGGGTGGTGCGAGCGTCGGAATCTAAGGCCACAACCACGCTCTGTGACGAAAGGGCGTGTCACCCCTTCGAGGACGAGGCATGCGCGGCAGAGATCGGCGAGGCTTCACCACAGACGTCTGCCCTTCGGGCGCGTCAGCGACTGTGACGCCCGCAGCCACCCGTCACCCACAGGCGCGCCCCACAACTGACCCCAGGGCAGCGACACCTCTCAGGAAGGTCGCTGCAACCCGGCCTGGAGGAGCTCGGTCATGACGTCGATACCGAAGTCGCTGACTGCCAGGAACTCTCCCGGGTGGAGATCGTCGGGGCGACCGTCGTCAGGAGCCACCGTCGACATCGTCGGAGTGTCCAGCAGACCTTCCCGGTCCAGCGCCGCCACGAGCCGGGTCAGCGACGCCGCCCCGTAGCCGGGGATCCTCTCCTGGAGCTCGACCCAGCTCAACGTCAGCTGACGCCACGATCCCGGACTACGTCCAGGCTCGTCCTCCAGGAGCGCCCACAAGACGACGAGGTGCGGCCGGTCGAGGCGCGAGAGGGCTTCGACGACGAGCTGCTCGTGGTCCAAAACTGCGTCGTCCTCAGCGAGCAGACCTCGAGCCAGTGCACGCCCGAGAGCGATGATGCGCTCGGGATACCGGCTCTCCCCTGCCGCCTGGGCGGCGCTGCATGCGAGGTGGAGCCGGTCAGGGCCTTCAGCAGCCTTGTCGAGCAGCTCCTGGGGCTCGACACCCGCCTGTGCAGCGCCCACGACGTACACGGCGACGCCTCGTTGCTGGTGCCCCACCATCTCCCGGGAGCTGAGCTCAAGAGCCCGCGTAGCGATCGGCTGGAACGCTCCCGCCAGGACTCCAGCAACGCCGCCACCCGCGACGGCTGCGAAGACCGCCCCCGCGACCACGTCAGCCGCGATTCCCGCGAAGGGTCCTTCGATCTCGTGTGGCTCTGGCACTGAGCAACCCCTCGTCACGTGCGTGCAGTCCGAGAAGGCACGGTAATGACGCGGATGCCTGGGACACGGGAGGCGCGTCGCCGTCCTCCCCAGGGCCCCGGCAAAGTCGTGAATACGGTGCGTGACCTGCGGTTCTGACCAGCATCAACGCCGATGCAGGCGGACACAGACCCCGGCGTGAGGATGTGGGTGTCTACGCCAGTCCACCCACCGAAAGCCTGTGCCCGCCTTGGCATCTTCCCCTGCCACGGCGCCGAGCGACCAGCCAGTCTCACCTTCGCTGCCTGGCCGTCTCGCCGCCGCCGTCACCGACCACCTCTCATCCGCAACGCCACCAGGCCGCGCTGAACAGCTGCCCTGCCTACGCGAAGCGTTGGCCGCTCTACCTGACCCACGGCGTGCTCGCGGGGTTCGCCACGAGCTGCTCGTCGTCCTGGTGCTGGCGTGCTGCGCGGTCCTGGCCGGGAACTCCTCCTACGTCGCCATCGCCGAGTGGGTCACCGACAGCGGCCCGGCGGTCCTGGACGCCGTGGGCTGGGGCACGCTCGCCACCGGGCGGCCTCTGCCGTGCGAGTCCACGATCCGCAGGCTCCTGAACAGCATCGATGCCCCCGCGCTGGAAGCCGCGCTGTGCTCCTGGGCCGCCCGACGCCTGGCGGGTCAGCGCCGCCTGGACCCCACACGGCGCCTCCTGCCTCGCGCCGAACGGACCCGCGTCATCGCGTTGGACGGCAAGACCCGCCGAGGCTCAGCGCAGCGCGGCGCCCCCGAAGCCGACGCCATCGCCGCCGCAGGCGGCGGACGCGTGCACCTGGTCGCGGCTCTGGACGTGGAAGCCGGTGTCGTCCTGGGCCAGGCCGCCTGCGACATGGTCGCGGGCAAGGGCGAAGAGATCGCCACCGCCGCGTCGGTCCTGAGCGACCTGCGCCAACGAGGACTGCTCGCCGGTGCGGTCGTGACGATGGACGCCCTCCACACCCAGCGCTCTCAAGCCGACTACCTGCACGACGCAGGCGCGGACTGGATCTTCACTGTGAAGGGGAACCAGCCCACCCTGCAGGCTCGACTGAAGGCGCTGAACTGGGCTGATGTGCCCGTCGGGGACCGGATCCGCGACGTCGGCCACGGCCGCCGCGAGACCCGCACGGTGTACGTGATGAGCATCGAGAACATCCCCGACCGCGACCGCTACGGCGTGGTCGAGTTCTTCCCCCACGCCGCCCAGGCGATCAAGCTGATCCGCCGGGTCCGTCGTCGTGATGGGCGCTGGCACACCGAGACGGTGTATGCGATCCCGTCCTTGACATACCGAGACGCTCACCCTGGGTTGCTGGCGGCCTGGATCCGTGGGCACTGGCGCATCGAGAACAGCCTGCACTGGGTGCGTGACGTGACCTTTGGGGAGGACACCAGTCAGGTCCGCGTCGGGTCCGGTCCGCAGGTGCTGTCGGCGTTGGCGAACCTGGCGATCAGCGCGTTGAGGCTGGAGGGGGCGGTGAATATCGCCGCAGAGCTACGCCGTCATGCGCGAGATCCACTCCGGACGCTGGTCACCTTCGGGCTGACATGACGACTTTGCCGGGGCCCTGCCAGAGTCCCAACACCACCGAAGCGAGGAGGCCCCAGACGAACGGCTGGACACCGAGCCGTGGCGCTGAGATGAGCGCCGTCACGGGAAGCCCGACAGTGAATCAGGCAAGCCACGAGGCTCGACGGGATCGGCGCACCTCGACTGCCGCCCAGCGGCCTGGGCGAGACCTCCTCACGACGACACCGAGCGAGGCGAACGCTGCGAAGAGGGCGAGCAGTCCGAGGAACACGCCGAGGCTCCAGAAGGAGGCGCCGCCGTAGGGCGCCGCGAGCTGCACGTCCTCGAGACTCACACCGAGGGGACGGTAGAACTCAGCCAGCTGAGACCTCACCGCCCCGAGGAAGATGGCTGCAGCCAGCCCCGAGAGGCTGACGATCATCGAGATCATGGCCGCCAGATCTCTTCGCGGGGCCTGTGCGCGCGGTTCATCACGCGCCAGCAGATGTTCCAGCAGTAGGTCGTCGCGCTCCGCAGGTCTGGTCATAGCGGCAGAATGGAGGTCCTCTCTGACATCGCGGCTTCCACGCGGGCGCGCGTTGAAGGCTCTCGTGGCCTACCTGTGAAGCACGACGCCTTCGGCCACGGATTCTCCGCGCGAAGACCGTCGCGTGTGCAGAGGAATTCTGCCGCCGGTGACGACATCCGTCGACCACGCACCGGACAACCACGACGCCACCGGACGGGGCACTACAGCCCACCTCGATGTCATCGGCTCAGCACGGCATCCATGCCGTCGAGCATGACGGTGACGCGCCTGAGCATCTGACGCACCTTGTCCCGGCTCAGGTAGCTGGTGCCGTACTGCGCCGTGTCCTTCTCCTCCAGCAGCCGCTTCAGGGCCCTCGTGCTGTCCCCCGCTCCTCGGATGGTTCCGAGGACCTCGGCCGCCTGCCCGTGGTCCTGACCTCGCGGCCGCTTACCGAGCACGTGCCCGCAGATGGCATCGCTGGCAGCGATGCCGGCCAGCACGCACAGGGAACCCGCCACCGAGGCGTAGCTCTCCGGTTCCTCCTCAGCGATGAGTTGAGCCACCTCGAAGAAGCTGCGGGCGACCTCAGCCCGGGCCCGCACCTCACCCGCGGTCATGTCCCGCATCGCCGGCGCTCCTCGCGGACTCACGAGACCGCGCTCCTCAGCGCCCTCAGCCGGCGCCTCAGGTCAGGCCCAGCCAGCATCTGGGCCTCAGTGTCCCAGCTGTCGATGATCGGATCACCTGCCTCGACGGCCCGCGCGAGACCTGATGGCCGGGTGGCGTACACCTGCAGCTGGTTGCCCGTCCACCGCCGGACCGCCGCCTCGAGGTCCTCCAGCAGCGCATCTTCCTCAGCGGGCCCGAACGCCTCAGGCAGCACCAGGAGCAGGTCGATGTCGCTGCTGGCCGTGGCCTCCCCCCGGGCGTAGGAACCGAAGTAGGCGACCGTGGTCGCGCGGGCCCCCGACCCCAGAGCGCTGCGGAGGAGGTCGAGAAGTCGACGGTCGAGCTCAGCCCTGGGCCGGTACGTGCCCATCGCTGCGTCGACCACGGGGTAGAGGACGTGCTCGGTGTTCAACACGTACTCCGTAGCGCGCCCGACGTCGCGCGCAGAGACGAGCCCGTGCTCGACGAGCCTCGCCAGCGCGTTGAGCGTTCCTGGGTAGGAACCCACACCGGCCTGCAGGTGCACCGCACGTCCTGTCAGCGGGACCGGCCGGCTCCACAGCGCGAACAGGACTGCCCCCTGCACGGGCGGGAAGAGCACTGACAACGGCGAGCGCCAGTCCACGACCACCTCCACATCAAGCACTGACACCAGTGCGATCACCCTGTCGCATGTTCATCGGAGTTGATACATGTCTACCGGAGTATCTATCGCCGCGAGAGGCTCACGCTGGCCTGACCGAGGGGCTGGCGCACCGCACCAGCGCGGACGACCGCTGCTCACGCGCCGCAATGGCGACGAGGTCAAGCACCGCTCGCTGAGCTCGCAGCCACGACCCTCCCCGATCTGCACGTCGTCCAGCTGCTCTCGCCCACGAGTGCAGCGGACCTGCAGACGCGGTGGCGCGAGACGGACAAGGCGGCACTCGCGCGTCACTTCCACACAGGCTTGACGGACGTGACGATCACGCAGGAGAGGCGGAGGTAGCTCGTCCTCGCGCTCGACAGCACCGCTTGACGGGCGGTCCGTCGTCGCGGCCACTGGCCGTCAGCGCCAGGCGTCGACCAGCTGCTCAGGCCCGATCGTCGTCGCCACCCCCGGCACGCGGTTGCCGGCCCGGCTCACCACGAGCAGCGGGGTGGCGCTGGACGCCCCCGGCACGCGCTCGCGTGCGCGGACCAGCTCAGCGAGGTCGTGATCGTCGAAGGGTTGCCGCTCCAGCCACTTCACCGACCCCACAGCCATGACGCGCTCTGCAACCGGAGCGCGGTCAGCCAGCACCAGGTCCACCTCGACGTCGTTGCTGCGCGTCCAGTAGCCACCGACCACCCCGTCAGCGCCGCCGCGGTGCTCGACGTCCAGGCGCGCCAGGGACTCCCTGACCAGCGGTTCCACCGCACGGCCGCGCCACGACGGCCACGACGACCGGATGCGTTCGATCACCAGGTCTCCCCTGCCCCTCTCGACCTCCGCCAGGTGGGGCCCGAGGAAGGCGAGCCAGAACCGCAGGTGGGGATCGGCCACGCGGTAGCGCTTCTCCCGCGACGCCTTCGTGGACAGCGGTACGTCCGCAGCGACCACGCGCTTGTCCTGCAGCAGCTCCAGCGAGCGCTGCAACGACGCCGCCTGCAGACCTCCTGCCTTCTGGCCGATCGCCGAGAAGGTCCGCTCCCCCGCACCGATCGTGCTGAGCACCCTGCGAGCCTGGACGTCGGAGGGGAACTCAGCCGCGAGCGACCTCTCCCCGCTGACCACCAGCGCCGACGTCGACCTGGCCAGCGCCTCCTCGAGGTGCTCCCACAGCGTCAGGCCCGATCGCCACTCCTCGCAGACCATCGGCAGCCCACCCGTCATCAGCTGCGCGTCGATCGCGTCTGCGGCCTCGAGGCCGAGCATCTCGCCGACCTCCGCCGGGCTCAGCGGCGGCACCACCAGCTCCGTGGCCCGCTGGTGGAACGGGCGTCCGTAGGCGTTGAGCGCCTCCATCATCGCCAGGTCGGACCCGATCCCCACGAGCAGCACCTGCCGCCGGGACAGCACCCTGTCGAAGACCTTCTGCAGCGTGCCCTCCAGCGCCGGCTCCGCGCCGGTCAGGTACGGCAGCTCGTCGATGACGACGACGGCGGGGCCGTCGGTCGGCAACGCCCCGGCCACCAGGCCGAGCGCGGCTTCCCACGACCCGGGCGTCACATCGGCGAAGAGCTCAGCGCCAGGCAACGACGACGCCGCCACCTCCTCCGCGAAGAGCCGCAGCTCCAGGTCAGGGCGCTGCTGGGAGGCGGTGAAGTAGATGTGGGGCACCCCGGTCCTCTGGAGGAACTCCTCCACCAGCCGTGACTTGCCCACGCGACGACGCCCTCGCACCAGCAGCGCTCGCCCGGGCCGTTCTCCTCCGGCCCTGACGACGTCCAGGAGGTGCTGCAGCTCGTCGAGCTGTCCACGCCGACCGATGAACGCCCCTGCTTGACCCACGAGCACAAAGTAACATGAATGATAGTTACCTCAATGATAGTTTCATGAGGCGTGTCACGAGCGGTGCTCCCCGAGGACCGGCATCCGCCCCCTCTGCGTGACGCGCGCGACCTAGTCGCAGGAGCCAGCAGCGCCAGGAGGTGCGGCCGAACGGGTCTGCCGTCCAGGTCTCCCCCAGGTGCGCGCCCCACGATCGCCGGATGCGGAGAGCGACGACCTGGGCGTGGGCCTCCTCGGTCGCCGTCGTGGTCGTCGCGGCCGCGCTGTTCGCGGCGCCGCGGGTGGGCGCCGAGAGGTGGCAGGTCATCGCCGCCGCGCTGCCGGCGCGCGGCGCGCTGGGGGTGGCGTTCGCGCTGGCGCTCGTCGTCGTCGTGGTGCTGCTGGTCAGGCGCACCTGGTCACCGCGGGTGGCCGTGCCGGTGGCGGTGGCCCTCGCCGTGGCCACGGGCCTGCACCTGCCGGTGATGCTGGAGCGCGGGGTGGTCGGCGAGCCGGTCGCGGCGCCGGCCACAGGGCAGCTGCGGGTGCTGGAGTGGAACACCAACGGAGACCTGGTCACCCCGGACGTCGTGGCGCAGCTGGCCGCGGAGCAGGCGGCCGACGTCGTCGTCCTGCCCCAGGTCGAGCTGCACTCCGGCAGCGACTACCGGCGCGCGTTCGCCGCGGCGGGCGTGACGCTCATGCGCGTCAACCGGCACTCGGCCACCACGCAGGTGGCGGTGTGGATGGCCCCGCAGCTGGCCAGGCACTACGCGTCGGAGCCGGGCCCGGACCCGGTGAAGACCGTGGAGCTGCACTCGGACACCCCGTCGCTGCCGACGGTGCTGGCGCTGCACGCGCCGTGGCCGGTCGGCGGGCGGCTCGCGGGGTGGCGCGAGGACGTCGACTGGGTGGCCTCGGAGTGCTCCTCCGGAGACCCGGTGCTGGTGGCGGGTGACTTCAACGCGAGCACCGACGACTTCGGCGGTCCCTCTCTCGGTCAGTGCGAGGACGCCGCGACGCTGCGGCGCAGCGCGGGGGTGGGCACGTGGCGGACGCACCTGCCGTCGCTGGTGGCCATGCCGATCGACCACGTGATGGTGACGCCGTCAGTCGGGACGGTCACGAGCTTCACCGTGCTGAGCAACGAGGACTGGTCGGGCGCACGGCACCGGCCGACGATGACCGTGGTGGCCCGCGGCGGCTGAGGGGCGGTCTCACACCCCCAGCAGGCGTTGCACCTCCTCGACCACCAGGGGCGCGTCCACCGGAGTACACACATGTCCACCTGAGTGGACACGACAGAAGACCTGCCCCCGCTCGCGCCGCCGACGCCGGCATGGCGCCTGTACGCGGCACGAGGACCCCGCGTCGTCACGGAGGAGTGACGCGCAGGCGCTTGATCGTCATCAACGAGGGTGGCGTACGCAACGCCCATGATCACGGCGGGTGGTGTACGCAACGCCCATGATCACGATGGGAGGTCAGAGGAGGTCAGAGGAGGTCGAGGCGACGCGCGAGGTCCACCAGCTCCATGCGGGTGGTCGTGGGGATGCCCAGCGGCTCGGCCTTGGTGCGCAGCCGCTTCACGTACGTCTTCACCGTCTCCAGGCCCACGCCCATCCGCCGCGCCACCGACTTCGCCGGCAGCCCCGTCGCGTACAGCGCGAGCACCTCCAGCTCCCGCCCGGTGAACGCCGACCGCAGCTGCTGCAGCGCCTCGAGCCGCGTCGCCACGGCGGACGCCACCGCCACGCGCCCGTGCACCGCGGACCTGACCACGTCCGTCAGCTCCGCGATGGTCCCGCTGGTGAGCGCGATGCCGCGAGCGCCGGCGTCGAGGGCGGCAGCCGCGTCAGCGGTCCTGTCGGCGTCGTCGAGGAGCACCACCACGTGCTGCCCGCGCGCGGCGGCGGCCGAGACGGCCTCCAGCTGCTGCGGCACCCGTCCGACCAGCACCACGCCCGCGGTGTCGGGCACGTCCGCCATGGCGGTCTCCAGACCCAGCGCCACGACCGGACGGTCCTCGAGGACCGTCGCAGCACTTCGTCGCAGGTGCACCACCGCGTCGTTCCCGTGCTCCACGCGACCCCCCTCCCCAGGTGAGCGTGTGACCTCGTGGAGGGTGGCACCCGCCCGCGGAAGCGGTCCACGCGACACGGGGGTCACCACCGCCAGCGCGGCTGGCGGTCAGGGCGCGGCTCGCTCCGGCTCGGCCGCCAGCTCCCGGCGCAGCTGCCGGTAGGTGTGCTCGTTGAGGGCCAGCAGGTCGTCGCTGGGCGTGGCGCGCCGCGCCAGGCGCGTGCGGACCAGCCCGGCGAGCACCGACAGGTCCACCTGCACCTCCACCACCCGCACCGACGCCGCCCCTCCCGGCGCGGCGCCACCGGCGGTGGTGGCCTGCAGCACCTCGGCGACGCCGCCGGCGGTGCTGTCGCGGTTGAGGGCCCACTTGGTGCGACCGCCGGCGCCCGGCCGCTCCACCTGGGTGTCGGCGTCGTGGGGGAAGTGGTCGCGCACGAACTCCCCCAGCTCCGCGCCGGCGCGCAGGTGCACCAGCAGCACGCGGCTGCCCGGTGGCTCCACGTGGACGTCGTGCACGAGGTCGTGCGCGGACTGCGCCGGCGCGTGCGCCACCACGTACCCGTGCCAGCGCGACGGGCGCAGCGCCGCGGCCCCCACCCACCGCGCCTGCCGCGCGTGGAGGAACCGCTGCCGCTCGGTGGGCGGAAAGCTGCGGCCGTACACCCGCTGCGCCTCCAGCGACGTGCTGAAGAAGCCGAACCCCGCGTCCCGGGCCAGCCACGCCCCCACCGCCTCGGGTCCGCTCCCCCGCGCTCCGACGACGACGACGACGTCGTGCTGGTGGCGCAGGTGCGTGAGCGAAGGGAGGTCCGGGTGCCCCGGCGGGCGGCTGCGGAGCAGGAGCGGCACCCAGAACCACAGCTGGGCGGGGTAGCGCGCCTGGCACAGCGCCAGCTCCAGGGGACGGTCCTCCACGAGGGCCGGCGCCAGGCGCATGGCCGTCTCGTACGCCTCGGTGACGTCCTGCTGGTACTCGAACCGGTGGCGGCGCTCGCCGGGGGCCGGGCGGGTCGGCCGCATCCAGCCGGTGCGGGGCGCCGCGCGGTCGGCCGTGATGCCGATGTACTGGCGCAGCGGCACGGGCGCCGGTGGCTGGCCGCCGTCGTCGTCGTGCCCGTCGTGCCCGTCCTCGTCGTCCAGCTGACGGGGTGAGGGCGTCCAGGTGCGCGTCCAGCAGAACACGTCGTGCCCCAGCTCGAAGGCCCGCTCCACCACGGCCCGCGCGCCGGCCTGCAGCTCACCGGTGGGGCTGTGGAGCAGCTCCAGGGCGCGCGCGGCGGTCCCGACGCCGTCGCGCGCGGCGGTGACCTGGTGGACGTCGAGCCAGCCGAGGTCGGCGTAGAGCAGCGCCTCGTCGATCTCCAGCAGCCGGGCGATCTGCGAGACGCGCTCGCGCGGCGGCTCCGTGGTGCCCTTCATCCACGTGCGCAGGGTGGACAGGCCGACGTGGCGGGTCGGGTCCTCGGGGTCGGTCAGGGCCTTGGCGAGGTCCTCGCGGCGCATGCCCATCGCCGAGAGGGAACGGGCCACGCGCTGCCCCCACGGGGCGTCGGGAGCGCGGTGGGCGATGCGAGCACGCTCACCCACCGGGTTCCTGTCCGCCGAGAGCACAGGCGATCGTAGGTCCGGCGGCGCCCGTGAGGCCGGTGGTCGGCGTCCCCTCTCGGGAAGTGGTCAGGGCGTCCCCACCGCAGCCGGGCGCCCGACTGCGGTCCAGGGGGACTCGGGTCAGGGGGCCAGGAGGGCCGTCATGACGGCGGTGGTGCCGCGGGCGAGGGCCGGCTGGTCCCCGCGGACGTCGTCCTGGCCGGTGGCGAGCACCCGCATGATCTCGCCGTGCGTGACGGCGAGGATCGTCCGCGCCGCGTCCAGGGGCACCACGCCGTCCGCCCAGCGCCGGCCGGTGGCCGCGAGCACGCCCTCGGCGTGGGCGAGCACGGCGGTGTCGGCGAGGCGGTGCTGCTCGACGAAGTCGTCGACGATGCTCGTGCGCGCGGCCATCGTGGTGAGCAGCAGCCGCAGGCGGAAGTCCGCGCTGCCGTCGGGGCTGCGCAGGCGCCCGTGCACCTCGCGCTCGTCGCGCTCGAGGGCCTCCGGCGACGACGGCCCGCCGCTGGCCGTGCCCGCGGTGCGGTACAGCAGGCCGACCTGCGCGAGGGCGTAGCCGACGAGGTCGTCCACGTAGTGCTCCTGCAGCGCCCACCGGTCGCGCAGCTGCGCGTCCGTGGCGGGGTGCCCCGCGCGGCGCGCCTCGGCCACCACGCGCGCCGCCGAGACCGACGCGAAGAACCTCGGCACCGCATCGGGCGCCGGAGACCAGCAGCCGGCGCACGAGGGGCCGCACACCGACCCGGCGTCCACGCCGAACTCCTCCGCCAGCACCACCAGCGCCCCGTCGAGCAGCTGCGCGGTGATGCGGTCCTCGGCGAGTCGGCGCCGCGCGCCCGCCGTGGTGCGCGTGCCGGAGGCCGGGTCGCCCAGGCGCGGCAGCACGTCGGCGACGTGGGTGCGCGGCGGCGGGGCCAGCAGGGCGGGGCCGGGAGCGCGCTCGTCGTCGTCCTCCCCCTCACCGCCGGTGCCGACGGGGACGGTCCAGCTGCGCAGCAGCGCGCCGACGCCGCGGGCGAAGTCGGCGTCGGCGGCGCGCTGCTCCTCGGGCCGCTCGCCGTGCGCCAGGAGCCGCAGCGACACCCCCTCCCCCAGGCCCCCGACGGCGCGGGCGAGGTCGGACGCGGGCACCCCGTCGCGCAGGCGCCGGCCGCAGCGGCGCAGCACACCGCTCAACGCGGTGTCCCACGCGGCGTCGTAGACGGCGTAGTTGCGCCGCTGCACCTCCCGCAGCCACGGCTGCGACGCCGCCAGCGCGCACGAGAGCACCTCCATCCGCGAGGTCACCGGCTCCGCCAGCGTGTGGAGCTCGCTGCGGACCAGGACGGCGACGGCCTCGTCCAGCGACGCGCCCTCCGGCAGCTCCTGGGGCAGCCGGGCGGCCTGCGCGATGGCGCCGGCGAAGTGGTGCTCGAACCACAGGGAGTAGCTGAGGACGTCGTCGACGACGTCGTCCTGGCGCGGCCACCGGTCGCGCAGGTGCGCCGCCGTCACCCGCAGCGGCCCCACCCGCGTGGCCGCCGCGCAGACGCGCGCCGCGGACAGGCAGCCGAAGAACAGCGCCGGCGGGTGCCGCGGGTCGGCGGTGGTCGCAGCAGGGGGCTCGAGCTCCGCCAGCAGCAGGCGGACGCCCGCGTCGAGCAGGGCGGTGGTCATGGGGTGCGACGCGAGGCGCTCGCGGGCCGCGGGGGTGCGTCGCGTGGACGTCCCCGGGTCTCGCAGGCGCCGCAGGAGCATCCGCTCATCGTCCCCCGCGCAGAGATCAACTCGCGAGTCGGGGCCCCTGACCGGCCAGGATCGGCCGCACCCGCCCACACGCGGTGACGATCACGGACGTGCGGTGACGATCACGGGGCAGAGGCCAGCGCGACCCGCACGACGCCGGCCGGCACCGGGTCGCCCTGGACGCCGGTGCCCTGGACGCCGGTGCTCTGGGCGGCGGGGCGCCACGTGGGGCGGTCGGCGGTCCACTCCTGGCCGGCCCACAGCACGCGCTCCACGCCCAGGCCACGGTGGGCCTCGACCAGCCCGTTCGCCACCGCCCAGCCCAGCTGCACCTCGGCGGCGTCGGGACCCTCCCCGCCCGAGCCGGTGCCCCCGCCACCCTCGCTGCCCCCGCTCATGACCGAGACGTCGCAGGTGTGCCCCGACCCGGCCGCGCACGCCGCGACGGGCGTGCGGGTGCCGTACGACGCGTCGACCCAGCGGCGGGCGAACTCCGCGTTGGGCGCCACGCCCTCGGCGCTGAGCGGCCACGCCGGCAGCGGCTCGTCGGGCACGGACCCCGCCACCACGAGGCCCGGTGTGGCGGGAACGGTGAGCCGGTCGGCGAGGGCGGTGATGGCCTGCACGTACCCGTGCGTCTCCCCGCGGGAGAACGACGGCGGGGGCACCCCCCGGTAGCGGTGCACGGTGCCCGGCCCGGCGTTGTAGGCGGCGAGCATCAGCGAGACCGGGTCCTCGCGGTACCCGCGGCCGGTGACCTGCTCGAGCAGGTAGCAGTCGTAGGAGGCCGCCGACGCGAGGGAGTCGGCGGGGTCGGTGATGACCGCGCCACCGCCGTTGGCGTCCACGGCGTGCTCGGCCCAGGTGCCGGGCATGAACTGCCCCAGCCCGCGAGCGCCGACGGGGCTGACGGCGTCGGGCTTCCACCCCGACTCCTGGGTGATCTGCGCGGCGAACACCGGCGCGGGCAGCTGCGGGCACAGCGTGAGGGCGTAGTCGAACGCCTCGCGGTACCGGTCGGGCACGCCTCCCGAGCCCACGGCCACCGACGACGACGTCGGCGCCCGCCACCGGTCCCCGGCGTCGCGCCCGGCGGTCACCGCGACGACCACCACCACGGCCACGAGCACCACGGCCACCACCGCCACGGAGGCGACCACCGCGGCGACCGCGCCGGCGAACCACCACAGGGCCCTGCGGCTGACCACCGTCAGCGCAGCCGCTGGGCGGTGTCCGTGAGCCGCCGCTCCACGCCGTAGAGCACGTGCTGCACGGCGCGGGCGGGCTCCCCGGGCACCTTCCACACGGCCTGGTGGGCGCCGAGGGCCTCCAGCGCGGCCACCTCCACCTCGGTGAAGCCCAGCTGCTCGCCGAAGACGCGGGCGTTGACGGGCTCCTGGCGGAACGAGACGACGACGTCGGCGTCGTGCACGAACGAGCGGCCCGACTCCTGCGCGGCGAGCACGTCGGTGAGGTGCTGGGTGGCGCCGAGCAGCTCCACGCCCAGCGTGCGGGCCTTCTTCACCACCTCCTGCACCACGGCGCCGAGCTCGGGCACGCGGACGGCGTTCCACAGCTCGTCGACCACCACCACCCCCCAGCCCCGTCCGGGGGCGGTCCAGGTGGTGAGCATGAGCGCGGCGGAGGCGGCCATGAGCACGGGGACGACGTCGGGGTGGGTGGCCTGCACGCCGGAGAGGTCCCAGACCACGACGTCGGCGTCGAGGTCGAGCTCGGGCGAGGTGGGTCCGTCCACGAAGCCGGCGAGGTCCCCGAAGACGAGCCGGTCCAGCAGCAGCCCGAGGTCGCGGCCCCAGGCGTGGAGCTCGCCCTCGGTGAGCGAGGTGCCTGCGCGCCCGGTGGGCCCGGGAGCGCCAGGGGCCTCGACGACGGGCTCGTCGGGGTCGGCGGGGGCCGACAGCAGCGCCTCGCGCAGGTCGACGACCGTGGCCTGCCGCCCCGCGAGCGCGGGCGAGCGCAGCGTGCGGTCCAGCTGGACGCGCAGCGCGTAGCCCTCGGCCGGGGTGAGGCGGCGCCCCGCGAGGAACTGCAGCACGGACCGCACCAGGCCCTCGCGGCCCGCCCGCTCGCCGACGTCACCGCCGTCACCGCCGTGCAGGCGGGCGTCCAGGAGGTTGAGGCGCAGCGGGCCGCCCGCGGCGAAGCGGTGCACCGCTCCCCCGGCCTCGCGGCCGAGGGCGCAGAACTCCCCCTCGGAGACCCGGCGCTCACCGTCGACGTGGTTGACGGCACGGGTGTCGTAGACCCACGCGCGGAAGCCGTGCTCGGCGACGGCGCGCACGAGGTAGCTCTTGAGCAGGGCGGACTTGCCGGCGAACTTCGAGCCCAGCACCAGCGTGGACGAGCCCGACGTGCCGTGGTCGAACCAGGCGCGGCCGCTGTGGCGGACGGGCTCGCCGGTGTGGACGTCGTACCCGACGAGCACCCCGCGCGGTGAGTCCCACGCCCGCGCGTGGGCGTAGGGGAACAGGGGCTTCAGCCCGTACAGGTCGCTGCGGACGGGCGGGGCGGCGTAGTCGCCGAAGCCGAGGACGGCGGAGGCGCGGCGGGCCCGGCGGTCCTCCTCGAGGGTCGGCGGCAGCGAGGTCCCCGCGGGCACCGGTGGGCGGGGCGGGGTGCCGTCGCCGGGCTCGCGGCGCCGGTAGGCCGCGGCGGCGGCGGCGCGGGCGACGCCGTCCCACGCGGCGTCGACCGCCCGGGCCGCGGCGGCGACCGCCCGTGACACCGGGGTGGGGTGGCGCCGCGCGTGGCGCGGTGGGGCCGCGGGCCCCGCGGCGCCGCCGGTGACGATCTCGTCCCAGGTCGGCAGCGGCGGTGGCGCAGCGGCCTCGTCCGCCGTCCCCGCGGCGGACGGCCGGGGCGGGGTGGCCCGGGACACGGGCGCCGCTGGCCGGCGCACGGCGGAGCCGACGTGCACGCGGACCGGTGCGTCAGAGGACACGGGCCAGCCCCCGCCCGAGCAGCGTGCCGGCCACCACGGCCTGGTCCTGGCGCCGGGGCGCCACCGGGGCCAGGTGCACGCCGCAGGCGCGGGCGGCCGCGACGAGCGCGTCGCCGTCGTCGTCGAGCTCCTCCAGGGACGGCGCGTTGAGCACGAAGAACACCGCCCCGTACCCGCCGTGCCACCCGCCGCCGGCGGCGGAGACGTTGAGGCGGCGCTCGTCGGCGGGGCGCTCGAGGGTGCTGCGCAGGTGCGAGGTCGACTCGCGGACCTGCCGGCGCAGCTCGTCCCCCTGGTCGTGGCGCTGGGCCTCGGCCAGCGTGGACACCCGGTCGCGCAGGTCGACGACGACGGCGACGACGTGCTCCAGCACCCGCCCGCGCACGGCGCCGCCGAGGGTGTGCAGCGGCACGAGGTCCACCGAGCTCTTCGCCTCGTCGCTGAAGCCCGTCACCTCGTAGCCGCGCAGGAAGCCGTCGCCGTGGCGGCCGAGCACGCCGACGTGCGTGGGCCGCACGTCGAGGGCGGGGACCATGCGGGAGGGGTCGGTCGGCTCGGGGTCCCACAGCGACACGGACCTGTCGAGCAGGCCCCGGTTCACCCCCGCCAGCAGCTGGGCGTCCAGCGGGCGTCGCACCGCCACCGACGCGGCCTCCAGCGCCGGCACCGCTGCGCGCAGCCGGTCGGCCACCACGCGGGCGGCCGCCAGGTGCGGGTCGCTCTCGCCGCGGCTCCGGCCGGCGCGGGCGGCGGCGCGCAGCTGCGGGCCGGAGGTGGCCCACAGGGTGAGGAAGTGCTCGTAGCGGGGGTGCTCGGCGGCGTCCTCGCGGACGGCGTCGGCCACCTCCCGGAACGCCCGCGGCGCCGCAGCGGCGGCGGTCGAGCCGGTCGGACCGGTCGGGCCGGTCGGACCGTCGCTGTACGAGCACACCGAGTACATGGCCACCCTGTCGAAGGAGTCCGACAGCTGCCCCAGCGCCCGCCCCAGCTCACCGCGCAGCCGGTCGTGGCGGAGCACGTCGGGCAGGCCGCCCCACGCGGCGTCCACCTGCACGCACACCCCGTAGTGCCCGCCCACCGCGCCGGACAGGACCGTGCCCCCCGAGGCGGAGCTGGGCTGGAAGAAGACGCACACGTCGCCGTCGTCGGAGAAGGGGACGTCCCGCCAGGTGATCGTGCCGAACGCCGCGGGCAGGCGGCCCGGCGCGTGACGGCCCGCCTCCAGGCCCGCGAACCCGCTGGCCGAGGCGTACCGCAGCTCCCCCGTGCGCTCCAGGCCCCGCCAGCGCACCACGTCCAGCAGGCGCTGGTGCAGCGGCCGCACCCCGAACGGCGCCGCGAACAGCGCCACGCCCACCACCGCCACCACCAGGCCGGTGAGCATCAGCTCGGGGCTGCGGGCCAGCACGCCCAGCGGCACGCTGAGCACGAACACCCCGGCGAAGAACCACGGCAGCAGCGCCTCGCGCGCCGTGCGGCCGCGGGCGAACGCCGCGTAGGTCACCGACCTCTCGCCGATGACGTGCTCCTCAGGCGCGCGGGCCACGAGGCCTCCTCCCCCGAGACGCCGGCGGCGTCCTGCTGGTGCTGCTGGAGCCCGCCCCGGCGATGCGCCGGCCGCGGCGCTCGCGGGCGCGGTCTCCGTGGGTGCGGTCGGGGCTGCCGCCGTCGTCGCGGGCCGCGGGCCCCGTGCCCGCGGCGTTGCTGGTGCTGCTGGCGGAGCGGCCCACCCAGTACAGGGGGTTCACCGGCGAGCGGCGGGCCTCGCGCTCGGCGCGCTGGGCCTCCCGGTCGCGGCGGCGCGCCTCCCAGCGGCCGCCCACCAGGGCGCCCAGGCGGGTGCCCTCCAGGCGCGAGGGCCGGTCGCGGCGCTGCTCGCGGGCCGGTCGCAGGCGCAGCCGGCCCCGGCCGCGGCCCCGGGCCCGCGCGCGGGCCCCCGCGTAGGCGGCGTTGCCCGCCGCGGTGCCGAACAGCAGCGACAGCAGAGAGCCGCCGATGAGGGCGAACAGCACGATGCCGATGAGGTACAGCAGCGTGACGAAGCCCTCGCCGTAGGTGGTGAAGTCCATGAAGGACACCCCGACCACCAGCAGGTCCACCACCTGCAGCGGGAACAGCAGCGTGCTCGCCATGACCCGCACGTAGGAGCGCAGGGCGTGGCCGCCGTCGCCGGCGATCGCGGGGAGCAGCCCGAACTGCCCGAAGACGGGGATGGCGTACACGGCGATCTGCCGCAGCACGAAGGTGAACAGCACCACGAGCAGCAGCGGGAAGAGGAACGCCGCGAGCAGCAGCGTGGCCAGCAGGGCGCCCGGGGAGTCGCCCAGGAGCAGGCCGTGGGACAGCTGCGCCGTCAGCTCGGTGACGCGGGCGGCGAAGACGCCGGCGAACGCGCCGGTCACCGCCAGCACGCCCGCGTCCACGAGGAGCAGGAAGAACGGGACGGAGAACGCCGCGGGCAGGCCCACCGCGAGCAGCGCGAACGAGCGCCCCGCGGACCTCACGCCCTCCACGGCGCCCTCCAGCACGAGGCTCACCAGCCAGCGCACCACCGCCACCACCAGCGCGACGGCGCTGAGCAGCGCCCAGTGCCACAGGTACACCTGCCAGTAGTTCCCCCGCAGCGGGTTGAACGCCGCGTAGGTGGTCACCGCGGTGATCGTGTAGGTGAACAGCCAGCTCACGGACTGGGCGAGGGTGGCGGCGAGGCAGTCGTCAGCGGCGTAGGGCGAGGTGAGCCAGCCCAGGAGGCCGCTGGGGCACGCGGCCGCCGTCGTCGCCGGCGAGCCCGGGGTGGCCGGGGCGCCGGGGTCCGCGGGAGACGACGGCGAGGTCGGCGCCTCGGTCGGGCCGGGGCTCGGGCTCTGGTCGGGCACGGGGATGGTGTCGCCGGGGGCGGGCGCCACCTGCTGCTCCTGCTGCGCGGCGCCCGCGGAGGGGCTGGGCAGCGGCAGCGCCACCGAGGCGATGGCCGCGCCCGTGGGCACCAGCACCAGCAGCAGCGCCACGAGCAGCGACGCGGTGGCGCTCCCGGGAGCGCGCGGCCCCTCCCCGGGGCCGGAGGGCTCCAGGGCGCCGCCGGCCGTCCGCGCAGCGGCGCCCGCGCTGCCGACGGCGCTGGGAGTGCCTGCGGCGCTGGGGCTCATGAGAGCAGGTCGAACCAGCCGAGGGTGAAGGTCGAGAAGGTCCCGATGATGAGGATCACGAGGGCGCAGCCGACCGCGGACAGCAGGTGCCCGGTGGCCCGCCCGCCCTTGCGCAGGCTCCCGACGGCGGCGACGAGGGAGACCGCCAGCCCGAGGACGGCGGCGACGAGCACGAGGAAGAGGACGACGCCGAGCAGGCGCCCGGCGGGGCCGGCGAAGCCGCTGAACGGACCCGGCGTCGGGGAGGCCTCCGAGAGCATCCGCTGGAGGAACTCGCGGGTGCTGCCGTAGTCGGTGTCACCGCTGGGGCTGGGCGTCGGCGTGGCGGACGGCGTCACTGCCATCATCACCCAACCCATGAGCCCCATGAGTCACATTTGTACCACCATGCGGTGCCGTGCGCCGCTACTCACCGACCCCGACCTCGGCCCCCAGCCGGGCCCCGCGGAGCAGCTGCAGCTGGTCACCGCTCCAGAACGCGCCGGGGTCGTACGCGTTCACCGGCCGGTCGCGGGGCAGCAGGCCCATCGCCTGGTAGGCGCTCGCCACCACCTCCGCGCAGTACGCCTCGGCCGCGCTGGCCCGCACGCGCGCGCGTCCGCGCAGCCACCGCCCCGCCAGGGCCGCCGTCGCCGGGAACGGCGTGCCGTCCATCCTCGCGACCTCCTGCAGCAGCGCGTCCTCGGCGAACCGGCCCAGCCCGCCGGGCACCTCCAGCTGGCGCAGCCAGGCCCGCTGCGCGTACCGGCCGCGCCACTGGTCGACCGCCTCGCGCAGGTCGTGCAGCTGCACCCCGCGGTGCTTGGTGCCGGTCCACACGTCGGTCAGGCCGCGGCCCAGCTCGGCGTGCCACATCAGCGGCGGCAGGTCGTCGAGCACCACCGCCATGCCCACGTGGTTGACCGGGGCGTTGGTCAGCGCGCGGATCGCGTGGTCGGCGGGGCTGCGACCGCGGAACAGCCACAGGTCTCCGGTGCGGGTCAGCTCGACCGCCTCGTCGAGCGGGAGGCGGCTGCTGGCTGGGCTGCTGGCTGGGCTGCTGGCTGGGCTGCTGGCTGCGCGGCTCGTCGGGTCCACGGCAGGATCCTGCCGTGGACCCGAGCGCACAGGACCGTGCAGCACTCCGCACCGGACGTCGAGCCGGCCGCACCTCGCGGCGCGCCAGGCTGTTCAAGCTGCTGGGGGTGGCCGGGCTGGCCGGCGTCGTGGCCACCGGCGCCGTGGTGGCGCGCGACACCCGCAGGCGCCAGCAGCTCACCCCCGAACAGGTGCGGGCGCGCCTGGTGGAGCGCCACGCGGCGCTCACCGCCGAGCGCACCCCCGACAGCGGCGGGTCGTGAGCGGCCCGGCGGACGCCCGCCGCACCCCCTCACGGCGCTCCGTGCTGGTCAGCGCCGCCCGCGCGACGGCCGCGCTGCCGCTGCTCGCCGGCGCCGCGGCCTGCTCCGGGCAGGACGACGGAGGCGGGAGCGGTAGGCCGACGGGCGGCGGCTCGCCGCCGTCGTCCTCGACCCCCACCAGCACCGCCCTGCCGGAGGCCGGGGAGCTGGTCTGGTCCGACGACTTCGACGGCGCGGCGGGCACCGCCCTGGACCGCCGGGACTGGGCCTACGACCTCGGCGGCGGCGGGTGGGGCAACGGCGAGCTGCAGACCTACACCGACGACGTCGCCAACGCCGCCCTGGACGGGCAGGGGAACCTCGCCATCACCGCCCGGCTGGTCTCCGGCACCGCCGGGGGGTCCGACCAGCGCTGGACGTCGGCGCGCGTCACCACCTTCGGGCTGCACACGCTGAGCGCCGGCAGGGTGGAGGTGCGGGCGAAGGTCGCCTCCGGGCGCGGGATCTGGCCGGCGGCGTGGACGCTGGGCCAGGACATCCAGACGGTGGGCTGGCCGGCCTGCGGGGAGGTCGACGTCATCGAGGCCGTCAACGACGCGGGCCAGTGCCTGCAGACCGTGCACGGACCCGACGCGACGGGGCAGCGCTGGTACGAGACGGTCAGCACGCCGCAGCCCGCGCCGCTGTCGGAGGCGTTCCACACCTTTGCCGCCGACGTCGACGACGAGCGGGTGCTCTTCGCGCTCGACGGCGTGGTGACCGGGTCCGTGGAGCGCTCGGCCCTCGCCGACGGGCGCCGATGGCCCTTCGGCGGGCCGCAGTACCTGCTGCTCAACGTGGCGGTGGGCGGTCAGCTGCCCGGCCCGACGGACGCGAGCACCCCGACCGCGGCCACGATGCTCGTCGACTGGGTCAGGCTCTCGCGCCCCGCGTGACCCGAGAGCACCGGATCAGTGACTCACCGTCACGGATCACCCCCAGAGAACGCTCGGAAAGCGGACGAACCGGGCACGGCATCCACGGGAGGCTTGTCTTCGATCACGCTGCGTGATTACCGTTCGACCGCCGGCGCAGAAGACCGGTGGCTCGACGGCGAGCCGGGGCAGGCACTGAGACCCCGGCGATCACCTGGTCGCCGCAGCCGGGGTGGAGCCAGAGGCGAAACCGGGCCCCTCGCTCGACCCGAGGAGACCCGGCTTGTCCGCCACCGACGTCGGTCGCGCGCGCCCAGCGGCGCCCCGCGACCCCGCTCCCGCCGCCCCGGAGGGCCAGTCGCTGCGACTGCCGCCGTCCTCCGTCCCGATGCAGCCGCACGACCGCGTCTTCTGGGCGCTCTCCACCACCCTGGGCGCCGCGCTGCTCGCCGTCTTCGCGCACTTCTGGTTCGACGGCGCGCGCGTGGTCGGCGGGACCGGGTCGTGGCTGGGGCTGGCGACGTTCGCCGTGCTCACCGCCGTGGTGTGGCACCGCATCGCCATGGACGCGCTCGCCCACGTGCTCAGCGCCTCCATCAGCCGCGACGCGCCGCCACCGCCGCCGGAGGCCGGCCTGTCGGTGGCCTTCATCACCACGTACGTGCCCGGCAGCGAGCCCCTCGACATGCTCGAGCGGACCCTGCGCGCCATGCTCGCCGCCGACTACCCGCACGAGACGTGGGTGCTCGACGAGGGCGACGACCCCGAGGCGCGCACCCTGTGCCGCCGCCTCGGGGTGCACCACTTCAGCCGCAAGGGCGTGGCCGAGTGGAACACCCACGAGGGCACGTTCGCCGCGCGCACCAAGGGCGGCAACCACAACGCCTGGTACGTCGCCCACGGCCACGCGTACGACGTCGTCGCGCAGATCGACACCGACTTCGTGGTCCGCCGCGACTTCCTCACCGCGACCCTCGGGCACTTCCGCGACCCGGAGGTCGCCTGGGTGGTCACCCCGCAGGTCTACGGCAACGACCACGTCAACCTCGTGGCCGCCGGGGCCGCCCAGCAGCAGTTCTCCTTCTACGGCCCCGTGCTGCGCGGGCTGTCGGGCCGCGGCTCGGCGCTGATGCTGGGCGCCAACCACGTGGTCCGCGTCTCGGCCCTGGAGTCCGTCGGCTGGTACGAGGGCCACCTCACCGAGGACCTGGCCACCGGCATCAAGCTGCACGCCGCGGGCTGGAAGAGCCGCTACGTGCCCGAGCCGCTCGCCGTCGGCGAGGGACCGACCACCTGGCAGGCGTACTTCAAGCAGCAGTTCCGCTGGGCGTACGGCTGCTACGCCATCCTCTTCCGCGTCACCCCGCGCCTGCTCACCAGGCTCGGGTGGGAGCGCGGGCTGCTCTACCTGTGGCTGCAGCTCAACTACTTCAGCGGCGTGGCCTTCATGGCCGGCGGCGCGCTCATCGCCGCCTACTTCCTCACCGGCCGCTCCCCGGGGCAGCTGCCCCTGCTGCCCCTGGCCGCCGCCTACGCGCCCTACCTCGTCTGGCGCCAGCTGCACTGGTTCGCCATGCAGCGCTACAACGTCCGGCCCCGCGAGGAGAGCGGCTGGCTGTGGGCGGGCCGCGTGGTCGGCACGGTGGTGCAGCCGCTGTACGCCGTGGCGATGGTCGGCTCCGTGCTGGGCCGCCACCTCACCTTCCACGTCACCCCCAAGGGCGACCACACCGCCACCATCACCCCGGTGGGCGTCTACCGCACCCACCTGTACCTGGCGCTGGGCATGATCACGGCCATCACCATCGGCCTGCTCGAGGGCCGCACCGCGTGGGCGATGCTCGCGTGGGCGGTGTTCACCACGCTGGCGATGCTCGCGATCCTCATCGCCGAGGCGCCCGCGCGGACGCGGCTGGCGCTGCGCGTCGCCGTGGCGCAGTGGGCCACGGCGCTGCGCGCCACGGCCTCAGCGGTCCCGGCGCTCGGCCGCACCCGCCTGCTCGCCGGCGCCGGCGGAGCAGCCGCCCGCGAGGCCCTCGTCATCGACCTGCGCGAGTCCGTGGCCCCCGCGCTGCACAGCTCGGTCAAGGCCGTGCGGGCCGTGGCCGAGGCCGAGCGCGTGCTGCAGCTCGAGCACGCCCAGCGCGAGGCGGAGGTCCGCGCCGGCGACCGCTGACCTCAGCGGGCCAGGGGACCCCGGGCCGCGGCCTGCCCCTCGGGGCGGGCCGCGGTCTCGGGCAGCACGATGCGCTCGCGGCCCGCTCCCGCTGCGGCGGTGCGGCGGGCCAGCAGCTCGTCCTCGGCGTTCTCGCGGGGGCGGGGCACGGCGGCACCGCTGGCCACGGCCTCGACGACCGCCCCCACGCGCCGGTCGAAGCTCGCCCGGGAGAAGCCCTCGGCGTGGCGGCGCACGCGCACCGGGTCGAAGGCGGCCGGGTCGAACGCGGCCAGCGCCTGCGCCCAGGCGTCCACCTCGCCGTCGGGCCCGGCCTGCTCGACCAGCGCACCGGACAGGCCCGGCAGCACCGTGTCGAGCGCGCCGCCCTCGCCGGCGGCGATGACGGGCGCTCCGCAGGCCATGGCCTCCACCGGCACGATCCCGAAGTCCTCCACGCCCGGCATGAGCAGGGCGCGGCAGCGGCGGAACAGGTCGCGCAGCTCGGCGTCGCTGACGCGGCCCAGGAAGGTGGTCCGCGGTCCGGCCAGCTCCTCCACGTCGTGGCGGGCGCGGCCCTCGCCGGCCACCACCAGCCGCACGCCGGCGCGGGCGGCGGCCTTCACGGCCAGGTCGGGCCGCTTGTAGGGCACCATCCGCCCGGCCAGGAGGAAGAAGTCCTCCCGGGGCACGCGGGGGTCGGGCGAGTAGAAGCCGGTGTCCACCGGCGGGGCCACCACGTGCGCGTCACGGCCCCACCAGCGGCGGATCCGCTCGGCCACGCACGTGGAGTTGGCCAGCAGCGTGTGCACCCGCTGCGCCGCGGCGACGTCGTGGCGCTTGAACGCCGCCGAGAACGCCGCGAGCGCCGCGGTGCCGGGACCGCGGCCCTCGCTGGAGCGCAGCGCGGCGTCCCAGACCCAGCGGGCGGGCGTGTGCACGTAGGCGACCACGGGTGCGCTGCTGCTCAGCGCCACCTGCGTGGCGAACGCGTGGTGGGAGGCGACGACGACGTCGGTGTCCGGCAGCCGCAGCGACCGCATCGCCACCGGCAGCGCGGGCAGGAGGTGGGAGTACGAGCTGCCGCGCAGCAGCCGCGACAGCGGGGTGCTGCGCACGCGGTGCTCGAGGTCCGCGGCGATGACGCCGCGGCGTGCGACGGGCGCGAGGACGGGCGCGTCGCGCCAGTGGCGCGCCATGGCCTCCACCACCGCCTCCGAGCCTCCGTGCTCGGTGAAGCGCTCGTGGACGATCGTGACGCGAGGCGCGGGGGACATGGGGAGGCCTTCCGGTGGACGACGGCATCCGGTGTCCCCATCGTGTCGTCCGGGGCGCCCCCGCACAGGCGAATGACGGAACAGCGGAGGTTTCCGGCAGATCGGGCGCTCCAGGACGGACCGGGCGGCCCCGACCGCGAGGTCGGCCCGACGGCGCCACCCCGGCTCGGACTGCGATCTCGGGGCGGAGCGAGCACCATCTGCGCCATGCCGTGGCGCTGCCGCCTGGGCCTGCACCGCTGGGTGCTGTGGCCCGAGCCGCTGCGCCGCGAGGCCGGTGAGTCGCCCTACTACTGCGAGCGGTGCGGGCGCGAGCGGACCCTCGTCTGAGCCCCCGGTGGGTCGGCGAGGGAGCCGGCCACCACCTCGACCAGGGCCCACCCCAGCGGCGGCACGGCACTGGCGTGCTCGTCGGGGCGCTGGCCGGTGGCCAGGGCGCGCAGCACCACGCCGTCGCGCAGGGCCACCAGCGCCCGCGCGAGGTCCTCGACGGCCACCCCGGGGCGCAGCCCCACCCCGGCGCGGGCGAGCAGCTCCGCCAGCAGCCCGGCCGTGAGGTGCTCCTCCTGGGCTCCCAGCTCGGCCAGGCGCTGGGAGACGACGGGGCGCGCCGCCGCGAGGGCGGTGAGCAGCAGCCGCAGCCGGTCGTGGCCGTCGCGGTCGACGTCGGCCAGCACGCTGGCCGCCGCGGCCTCCAGCGACGCCCGGAGGCGCTCCCACCCGCCGCCGCCGTCGGCGAAGGGCTCCAGCGCCGCGGCGCTGATCCGTCCCAGGACCGCGCGCCGCACCCGGCGCACCCGGTGGGCGGCGTAGGCCAGCAGGTCGTCCACATAGTGGTCCTGGGTGCGCCAGCGGTCCCGCAGCTGAGCCGCCGTGGGCCGCGGGGACCCCGCCGGCAGGGTCCGTCCGGCGGCCTCCACCGCGGCCGCCGAGAGCAGGCCGAAGAAGGCCGACGGGGCGGCGAGGGCGGTGCTGACCCGCCGCCCGGGGCCGCTGGCCACCACGCCCAGCTCCTGCCCGAGCACCCCGGTGCCGCCGTGCAGCAGCTGCGCGGTGATCTCGTCGTGGGCGAGCCGCCGGCGCGCGGCCGAGGTCCGTCGTGAGCCCGTGACCGGGTCGGTCAGGTGCACGAGCACGTCGGCGAGGTCACCGGAGCCGGGGCCGGGCCACAGCGGGCGCCCGTCGAGCGCCCCGGCAGGAGCAGGAGCGGCACCGGCGGCCCGCGCGGGGTCGGGCTCGAAGGCGCGCCGGGTGAGCGCACCACCTCCCACCCGGAGCAGCCTCACGGCCTCCTCGACGCGCTCGGGCGCCTCCCCCGTGGCCAGCGTCCTCAGGTTGGCGCCCTCGTTGACCGCGCCCAGCGCGAGGCTCGTGCGGTCCAGGTCGGCGCCCGCGCGCGGCCGCTGGCCGACCATCTCGTAGCAGCGCCTCCACACCTGCCCGTAGCGCGCGGCCACGGTGCGGTAGTGCTCCTCGCGGGAGCGCCTCAGCGCGGGGTGCTCCGAGGCCAGGGCCGAGGCCACCAGCTCCAGGCGCGTGCTGACCGGCAGCGCCCCCGTCACCAGGTGGGCCCGCGCCAGCGCCTCGCCGGTCACCGCGAGGTCCTGCGCGGTCCGGGGCGCCGGGAGGTGGCGCAGCCGCTGGTCGAGCAGGTCGTCCCAGTGGCGGCGCCACAGCAGCAGCGCCAGCAGGTCCTCGCCGTAGTCGCGCTGGCGCGCCCACCGGTCGCGCAGGTGGCTGGGGGTCACGCGCAGCGGGCCGACCGCGCTGGCGGCGGCGCACACGCGGCTGGCCGAGAGGAGCTCGAGGAAGCGCAGCGACCGGCGCTCGCCGTCGCCGTCGCCGTCGCCGTCGCCGTCCGAGGGCACCAGGGTGCCCAGCTCGCGCTGCAGCACGAGCACCCCGGCCTCGAGCAGCGCCAGGGTGACCGGGTCGTCGGCGAGGCGGCGGCGCGCCTGCTCGGTGCGCCGGGTGGAGGTGGCCGGGTCGGTCAGCCTGCCCAGCACCTGCGCCAGCCCCTCCTCGTCAGCGCCCCCACCCACGGCCGCCCCTCTCGCGCCCACGCCGTTCCCGCTGCTCAGCGGCGGAGGTCACCTTGGCGCGCCCGGCTGCTCCGCGCCGCTCGAGATCACGACGTCGACCTCCTCGAACGCTCGTGGAAGTCAGCGCCAGACCTGGCCCGCGCGGGAGCGGTCGCGGACCATCTCACTGCCCATGACAGGGCGCAACACTCGGGGGGAACCACACGTGCACGAAGACAGAGGCGGCCGGGGGACGGTCCAGGCGGACCGGAGGATGCTCGTCCGCCAGGTCGGCCAGGAGTCGCCCGCAGCAGCCGGCAGGCATCCCGCACCGGCAGCGGTGCAGCAGCTCGCGGTGGTCGGAGGGCACCCCGTGGGGATGCTGGGGCTGTGCGGGGCGCTGGCCGGCACCCACCAGCTCTCGCGCCTGAGCGCCTCCACGCCGCGCGGGGTGGTCATCGCCGACCTCAGCTGCGCCGGCTGCGCCCCCACGGCCGACGAGCTCGCCCAGCTCGCGCGGGACCACCAGCTCGTGCTGCTGGTCGGCCAGGGGACCCTGGGCCTGGCCGAGGAGGCCGTGGTGCGCGGTGCCCTCGCCGCGGTCGGGGCGTGGGAGCCCGTCGCGGAGCTGCGGCGCGTCGTGCGCTCCGCCGCCGCGGGCGAGCCGTGCAGCACCGCGGCGGTCAGGGCGGCCAGCGCCCGCGTGCGGGAGGTCAGGGGCCTGCTCTCCCGCCAGGAGCAGGAGGTGCTGCGCCTCTACGGCGCCGACCTGCCCGTGAAGACCGTCGCGCGGCGCATGGGCATCACCGTCGGCACCGCCAAGGAGTACCTCAAGCGGCTGCGGGCCAAGCTCGCCAGCCGCGGCATCGCGGTGAGCACCAAGGTCGACCTGCGCGTGCTCGCCGAGGAGCTCGGCCTGCTCAGCCCCGCGCAGCGCTGCGGCACCGGGACGCCCGCCGTGGACCTGCGCACGCTGCGTGAGGTGGCCGGGTAGCCACGGCGCTCGTAGCAGTGGTCGTCGGGGTGACCGCCGTGGTGGGGGCGGCGCCGGTGGTCTCGCGAGGCCTCCCGCGCAGCTCCCGCGGCGCCCCCGCGACGCGCTAGCGTCAGCGCCCACTGCCACAAGCACGGGCGCCGCCGGCTCCCGGGAAGGGGAGCTCGTGGTCAGCGCTGCTCCGACGCGCGCCCTCCTGGTCCGCCAGGACGGCCGCACCTGGTCCGAGCCCTCCCACGCCGCCGTCGGGAGGCGCCTCACCGTGGGGCGCACGGCCGCCAGCGACGTGCCGGTGGACCACCCCCTCGTCTCGCGCGACCACGCCGTGCTGGAGCTGACCGACCAGGGATGGCTCCTCACCGACCTGGCCAGCCGCAACGGCACCTACCGGCGCGGGGAGCGCATCAGCAGGGTGCTGCTGGAGGGCGAGGTCGAGGTGCGCCTGGGCGACCCCGACACCGGCCCGGCGCTGCAGCTGCTCACCGCAGCTCCCGCCGCACCGAAGAGAGCGGCCGCGCCGGCGTCGGTGGCCGGCCCGGGGCTGACGGCCGGTGCGGCGGCCGGGCTGGTGGACGGGCTGCCGGCGGACGGCAGCGGCGACCGGTGGCGCTGGGGCGCGTCAGCCGTCTTCAGGCCGCCGACCGCCGTCCACTCCCCCACCACGGTGGTGGTGCGCATCGGGCGAGCCACCGACAACACCATCGTGGTGCCCGACCTGCTGGTCAGCCGCCACCACGCCGAGCTGGTGCCCGACGGCTCCCCCGGCGGCACGGGCTACCTCGTCCGCGACCTCGGCAGCGCCAACGGCACCTTCGTGGACGGCTCCCCGGTGCCCCGGGGCGGCAGCGCCGTGCTGCCGGAGGGCGGCCTGCTCTCCGTCGGGCACACCCGGTTCGTGCTGCGCGGGGGCGACCTGCACGAGCACGTCGACGACGGGCGCGTCTCCTTCGAGGCCCGCGGCCTGGAGGTCAGCGCCCCCGTGCCCGGCCGGGACGCGCCGAAGGGCGCCCGCAGGGTGCTCCTCGACGGGGTGTCCTTCTCCCTGGAGGAGAGGTCGCTGCTGGCGGTGGTCGGCCCGTCCGGGGCGGGCAAGTCGACGCTGCTGGGCGCCCTGACCGGCTTCCGCCCCGCCCAGCACGGCGAGGTGCTGTACGACGGCCGCGACCTCTACCGCGACTACGCCGACCTGCGGCACCGCATCGGGCTGGTCCCCCAGGACGACGTGCTGCACACCCAGCTGACCGTCCGCACCGCGCTGACGTACGCCGCCCAGCTGCGCTTCCCCGCCGACACCTCCGCCGACGAGCGCGCCGCACGGGTGGAGGAGGTCATCGTCGAGCTGGGGCTGACCGCCCAGGCCGACCTGGCGGTGGAGAAGCTGTCCGGCGGGCAGCGCAAGCGCACCTCGGTGGCGCTCGAGCTGCTCACCAAGCCGTCGCTGCTGTTCCTGGACGAGCCGACCTCCGGGCTCGACCCGGGGCTCGACAAGTCGGTGATGCGCACGCTGCGGGGGCTGGCGGACGACGGGCGCACCGTCGTCGTCGTCACCCACTCCACCGCCAACCTCGAGGTCTGCGACCGGGTGCTGCTGCTCGCCCCCGGCGGTTCGGTGGCCTACTTCGGGCCGCCGCAGGGGCTGCTGGAGCACTTCGGGCTGCCCGACCACTCCGACGTGTTCCTCGCGCTGTCGAGCTCTCCGCGGGACGCCGACGGGCGCACGTGGAAGGAGAGGTTCCGGCCGCACGCCGAGGAGGTGGCGCCGCCGACGTCGGCCGTGCCGGCGGTGCAGGCCGGCGCCGACGGTGCCGCTGGGGCCGCTGGGGGCGCGTGGGGCGCTCCGCCCAAGAGGCAGCCGGTGTGGAAGCAGACGGCGGTGCTCGTGCGCCGCTACCTGGCCGTCATCGCCGCCGACCGGCAGTACGTCGGGCTGCTCGTGGGGCTGCCGCTGGCGCTCGCGGTGCTCGCGCGGATCGCGCCGACGCCGCTGGGCCTGCTGCCGCCCCCGCTGCCCGGGCCGGGCGAGGTGCAGCGGCTCAACACCGAGACCGTGACGCTGCTCATGATACTCGTGCTGTCCGGTGCGCTGGTCGGCGCGGCGGCGTCGGTGCGCGAGGTGGTCGAGGAGCGGCCCATCTACCGCCGCGAGCGGGCCATCGGCCTGTCACCGGTGGCGTACCTGGCGTCCAAGGCGCTGGTGCTGGGCTCGGTGGTGGTGGTGCAGTCCGTGGTGCTCGTGGTGCTGGCGCTGGTGGGCCGGGACCTGCCGTCGTCCGGCGTGGTGCTGCCGTGGGCGTTCCCCGAGGTGGTGCTCGCGGTGGCCGTGGTGGCGGTGGCGTCGGCCTGCCTGGGCCTGGCGATCTCCGCGGCGGCCACCACCGCCGACCAGGCGATGCCGCTCATGGTGCTGCTGGTCATGGCGCAGCTGGTGTTCACCGGCGCGCTGTTCCCCGTGGACGGGCGCTTCGCGCTGGAGCAGCTGGCGTGGCTGGTGCCGGCGCGGTGGGGCTTCAACATGGCGGCCGGCACGGTGGACCTGCCGGCGCTCGTGCCGGGCATGGACCTCGTGGACCCGCTGTGGGCGACCACGCCCGGCGAGTGGTGGCTGGCGCTGGGCATGACGGTGGTCGTCGCGGCGGTGGCCCTCGTGGCGGCGCGGCTGCTGCTGCGCCGGGCGGAGCCGAGCCGCCACCGCTGAGGTCGCCGCTGGTCTCCGGCGCTGCCCGCCCGTCTTCCCCCTCGTTGGTGCAGGGTGGCCCTGGCCCACTCCTGCGGGACCAGGGCCACCCTGCACCAACGAGGAACAGGGCCAGTTCCCCCCACCGCCGGCCTGAGAGGACTCAGGACGACGACGAGCACGGGCCAGGCGCTGTCGGCTGCGCCGCCGAGGCGTCCGACTGCGCAGATCTTGGCGATCGATGGGGCGCTGCGGCGTCCACGACCGACCGATCGCCAAGATCTGCACGGCTGGCTCGGAGTCGCATCGGCGTCCGCCGACCGACGGACCGAGCGGGCCTCAGGAGGCGGTGACCACCGAGCGGGGCGCGAGAGCGGTCAGGGCCGACGCGACGGGCGCGACCTCCACCGAGAACACCGGCGAGAGCACCGGCGAGAGCACCGGCAGTGACGACGGCGCGGGCCGGAGCGCCTCGGACAGCACAGCTCCGCGCGGGGCCGGGACCAGCACGAACAGCGGTCCCGCAGCGGGCGCGCCAGCTGCGGCTGCGGCGGAACGGCGCACGGCGAGCGGCGCCACGGCGGCGCTCGCGGAGCCTTCGGCACCGGCTGGGCGAGCCGCGCGCTGGGCGAAGACCAGCCGCGACGTCACCGCGAAGGACACGACGGCGGAGACGGCGGTGGCCATCAGCGCGCTGAGCACGGGCGGTGCGTCGAGCAGGCGGTGCGCGGAGCTGAAGCAGGCGGAGTTCACCCCGAAGCCGAGCACGGCTGCGGCGTTGAACAGCGCCAGGCGGCGGAGCAGGTGGGCGCGGCCCTCGCTGCCGCTGCGGCGGGAGGCCCAGGTCCAGCAGTAGCTGGCGGCGAAGTTGGCCTGGGTGGCCACCACGAACGCCGTGGCGTTGGCGGCCTCGGCCACCACGAGCGGCAGCAGGGACGTCATGACGGCCAGGTGCACCAGCGTCGAGCCGACCCCGACCACGAGGAAGCGCGCGCGAGGGTCGCGGCTGGCCACCACGAGCGCCCTGAGCGCTGCGCGCGGTCCCAGCGCCTCGGCGCGCTGCACGTCCATGGTCCTCCCGGAGCCGGATGCGAGCAGTATGGGACGGGCGGTCGCCGCGGGGAGGCGGTTCCGCGCAGCTCGTCGCCCTCCACCCGCGGACGGCGCCGGGACGGCGCTGGGACGGTGTCGGAGGTGCCTCCGGGGGTGCCTCCTCCGGGCGGCTGGCCCGCTGCACCCGCCCGGGTGGTGGGGCCGCGCTCGGGGTACCGGGCGGTCGCGACGGCGCCTACCGTCGCGACGCTGGTCGCGCCGCCTCCCCTGCGCGCGGCGGGGAGGACGACGTGGAGCAGGTGGACGAGCAGGGCTCGCCGAGCGGCCAGCCGCACCAGGGCGGCTCCCCGTGGCGCGCCCCCGGGCAGGACGGGCAGCAGCAGCCCGTGGACCCGGCGCCCGCGTGGCGGTCCGCGGCGACGCAGCCGCAGCAGACGCCCCAGCCCTACGCGGCGCCCCAGCCCGCCTACGGCCCGCCGGGCGCACCGCCGCAGCCGCAGCCGCAGCCGTGGCAGCAGGTCCAGCCGTACGCCGCTCCCCCGCCGGGCCGCGGTCCGCTGCCGCAGCCCGCGCCGTGGCTCGCCCAGCCGCAGGGCAACCCGGTGGCCGTGTGGTCGTGGGTGGTGGCCGTGCCGTGCGCGGTGCTGGGCCTGGTGCTGGGGATCCTCGGCCTGGTGCGCTCCCGGCGCCGCGGCGGGGCGGGGCTGGCGCACGCGGTGGTGGGGACGGCGCTGTCCGCCGTCGTCCTGCTCGTGGGCTCGGTCGGGTTGGCGGTGGGGGCCGCGGCGGCCCTGGCGGAGCTGGCCGACGGGTCCGCGGGGTCGGACCGGTCGGCCGACGGGACGGTCGCGTCGCTGTCGGCTCCGGAGCAGGCGTACATCGACGACCTGTACGAGGAGACCTACCAGGCCTTCGACGACGCGACGCTGCTCGACATGGCCTACGGCTTCTGCTCCGACCTCGACGCCGGGCAGGCCCCGGCGGAGGCCGACGCCGCGCTGGTGTCCCGCTGGGCGGACGAGGACCTCGACCTCAACGCCGCCTACGACGTCGAGTGGTCCGCCACCGCCTCGCTCTGCCCGGAGCACGCCGACGAGTTCCAGGCGTGGGACCCCGCCAGCACCGACGGCAGCGGCACCACCACGACCACCACCACGACGAGCACGACGACGACGGTGGCCGCGCGCCGCTGACCTGGTGGCAGGATGGACGCCCGACCGCTGCAGAGGTGAGGAGGCCACCGTGAGCACGCCGTCCACCTCGCACGCCGCGTCCGGCGGTGCCGACACCGGCGCCACCACACCCGCCGGCGGGATCCCCGCCACCGGGCTCCCGCCGGGGCTCATGACGGTCGGCGAGATGGCCGAGCGGGTGGCCCTGTCGCACCGCACGGTCCGCTACTACGACGACGAGGGCCTGCTGCCCGCGCGCCGCTCCCCGGGCAACTACCGCCTGTACGGCGAGGACGCCCTGGCCAAGATGCTGACCATCCGCCGGCTGAAGCCGCTGGGCTTCACGCTGGACGAGATGCGCGAGGTGCTGGCCCTGCTCGACGCCGTCTCCTCCTCCACCGCCGGGGACGACCCCGACCGCGCCGAGCGGCTCGAGCGGCTGGTGGAGCTGGAGGCCGACGTGCGCCGGCGCCGCGACAAGCTGGTGGAGCAGCTGGCGGGCGCCGACGAGCTGCTGGCCTCGCTGCGCCCGCTGCTCCCCTGAGCACCCGCTCCCCCACCCCCTCCTCGGCTCGCCGCCCCGCTGTCCGCGCAGCGGGCTGCGTCATGCGCTCGCAACCTTCCCTTCACGTGAAGGTCGCACCTTCACCTTGACGTAAGGGGAAGGTTGACGGACGGTGGAGGGGTGACCGCACCCGCCGCGCCGCGCGCCAGCACCGCCAGCACCGCCGGCGCCCCTGCCGGAGCCCCCGCCGGGCGACCCCGCACGCTGGCGCAGGCCTACGACCCGCGCAGCAACGCGTTCGACCTGCTGCGCCTCGTGCTGGCGGGCACCGTCGCCGTCACCCACGTCATGCAGCTGGCCCTCGGCTGGCAGCCGACCATCGGCCGGACCGAGGTCGGCGGGCTCGCCGTGGACGGGTTCTTCGTGCTGTCGGGGTTCCTCATCACCGCCAGCTGGCTGCGCCTGCGCTCCCCCGGCCGCTTCGCCTGGCACCGGGCGCTGCGGATCCTCCCGGGCTTCTGGGCGTGCCTGCTGGTCACCGCTGTCGTCGTCGCGCCCCTGCTGGCCGTGCTCGGCGGCGGCAGCCCGGCCGCGGTGCTGACCGGTCCCGGCTCGGCCACGACCTACGTGCTGCACAACGCCGGTCTGTTCATGGCCCAGTTCGGCATCGCCGGGCTGCCGGCCTCCACCCCGGACCCGGTGGTCAACGGCTCCCTGTGGACCCTCTTCTACGAGGCGCTGTGCTACGCCGCCGTCGCCGGGCTGGGAGTGCTCGGCCTGCTGCGGCACCGCCCGCTGCTCGTGGTGGCCGGGGTCGCCGCGCTGCAGCTGGCCACCGCCGCGCAGGAGGCCACCGGTGCGCAGCTGCTGCCCGGCGAGAACCTGTCCCGGCTGCTGCTCCTGTTCGCCCTCGGCGCGGCCGCCCACCTCGTGGCCGACCGGGTGCCGGTGACGCCGGTCGTCCTGGCCGCCGCGGGGGCCTCGGTGGTGGCGGGGCTGCTCCTCCTGGACGACTACCGCGCGCTGGGGGCCCCCGGCTTCGCGCTGCTGCTGCTCGCGACGGCGGCCCGGCTGCCGTGGCGCCCGCGCCTGCGGCGCGACCTGTCCTACGGCGCCTACGTCTGGCACTGGCCGGTGGCGCTGATCGTGCTGAGCACGCCGCTGGCCGGCGCGCCGGTCGTCGTCGTCGTCCTGGCGGTGCTGGCGGCCACCGCGCTCGTGGCCCTGGCCAGCTGGCACCTCGTCGAGGCCCCGGCGATGCGCCTCAAGGGCGTACCGTCCCCCCTCAGGAGGGACCCCAGCGGTATCCCCTCAGGCAGACGTCGCCTTATCGGGTAAGCGGACTGAGAGGATCAGGAGCGATAGTCCTTCCAGCGACGCCTCGTGCGGACGCTCATGACCCCTGGGGGGAGGACGGCTGTGGAGGAGAGCGCAGTGGTGCTGGTGGGAGCTGTCGACGACCACCCCGTGGTGCTGGCGGGGCTGAAGGCGGTCATCGAGGAGGCGGCGCCCGAGGTGCGCCTGGTCGCCCACGCGCCCACCGTGGAGGAGCTGCTCGCCGAGCGGGACGACCTCGACGTGGTGCTGCTCGACCTGCGCCTGGGTGACGCCTCGACCCCGGGCACCAACACCGGCAGGCTGCTGGCCGCCGGCGCGCAGGTGGTCGTCTACACCGACGGCGCCAAGCCCGCGCAGGTGTACTCGGCCGTGGCCCGCGGGGCCCTGGGCGTGGTGCTCAAGGACGAGCCGCTGCCCGTGCTCGTGGAGGCCGTGCGCGCCGCCCACCGCGGCGAGGCCGTGGTCTCGGTGCGCATGGCGCGCGCCCTGGAGACCGCCCCGCACCTCGACGACCTGCTCTCCCCGCAGGAGCGCCAGGTGCTGCGCCTGTACGCCGCGGACCTGCCCGCCAAGTCCGTGGCCCGCCGCCTGGGCATCGGCGAGGGCACCGTCAAGGAGTACCTCAAGCGCATCCGCAGCAAGCTGGCCGCCGTGGACGTGCGGGCGTCGAGCAAGCTCGAGCTGCGCAACGTCGCGGAGACCATGGGCCTGCTCGACGACGACGAGACGAGCGGTGCCGCGCCGTCCCGCTGACGCCCCTGCCCGCTCCGGGCGGCGCCGGTGAGCCCCGCCGCCGCACGCACGACCGCGCGGCGGCTGGTGGGGGTGGTCGTGGTGCTGACCAGCGCGACTCCGCTGGCCGCCGCGGCCGGCGCCGTCGCCCTCGACGGGCCGGCCGGACCGCTGTGGTGGGCGGTGCCCCTGCTCGCCGCCTTCGCGGGGGCGCTCGGCGCCGCGGTCCTCGCCCTCGTGCGCGGCACCTCCCCCGACCCCCCGGCGGCCGCGCTGGTGGCGGTCGGCGCGGTGACGACGCTGTCGCAGGCAGCGCTGCTGAGCGCCGGGCTCGTGCAGACGGACCCGGCGCCCACGCACGGCGCGTGGTCCGCCTACGTGCTGGCCGCGTCCGTGCAGGCCAGCGCGGTCCTCGCCCGCAACGCGCCCCGCGGCTGGGGGGTGGCGCTGCCCACGGCCCTCAGCGCGCTCGTGGCCGCCACCGCCCCACCCCCGCCCCCGCTCCCCCAGCAGGACGTGACGGCCCAGGTGCTCTACGGGACGGTCCTCGCCCTCGTCGCCGCGTCCATGTACTACCTCGCGCGCGGGCTGGAGCAGACCACGGGTCGCGTGGGCGCCGTCCGCGGCGCCGCCCTGCGCGCCGACGCGGAGGCCGAGGCGCTGGCCCTGGCCGAGGCCGAGCGGGGGCGCTGGGAGGCCGCCGTCCACGACGACGTCCTCACCGCCCTGCGCGCGGGCGCCGCCGCGCGCACCGACGAGGAGGTGCGCGCCGCCTCGGCCGCCGCGGCGGCCGCGCTGCGGAGCATCGCGGCCGCCCCCACCACGCTGACCGTGGGGACGGCGCTGGCGGCGCAGCAGGTGGGCGCCGCCGCGCGCGGGGCCTTCGACGCCGCCGTGGTGGACGTGACCAGCGAGCCGGGCTCGCTGCCCGGCCGCGTGGTGGAGGCCCTGGCCGACGCCACCGCCGAGCTCATGCGCAACACCGTCCACCACAACCCCCCTGGCGTGCGGGCCCGCGTGCACGGCCAGCTGGGCCAGCAGCGGGCCCGGGTGGTGGTCAGCGACGACGGCGGCGGGTTCGACGCCGACGCCCTGCCCACGGGACGCCTGGGCATCCGCGTGTCGGTGGTGGGGCGCATGCGCAGCGTCGGCGGGGAGGCCGACGTCTCCAGCTCTCGGCGCGGCACCACCGTGGAGCTGCGGTGGCCGCGGTGAGGGGCGCCGTCCCCGGGGCCCTGCAGCTGCGGCTGCAGCCGCTCGTCCTGTCCGGCGTCATCTGGGTGGCCGTGCAGGCGCTGCTGTGCCTGTCCTCGCTGCCGCAGGCGAACGCCCCGCTGCTGGCGCTGGCCTCCTCCCTGGGCGCGGCGGCGGTGCTCGGGGCGCTGCTCGTGCTGCCGGGGCGCCGCCGCGGCGGCACGAGCAGCACCCCGCACGGCGCGGCCCTGGGCGCGCTCCCCGCCGCTGCGGCTGCGGTGCTCCTGCCGGTCGCGGTGCTGGTCAACGCCTACGCCATCGCCCCTGGCGCGCGCTTCACCGACCAGCCGTCGGCGCCGGGGCTGCTGAGCCCCGCGCTGGCGCTGCTCGCGGTGCGCGACCGGCGGGGGCTGGCGCACGCCAGCGGCGTCACGGTGGTCGCCGTGCTGCTCGGGCTGCGCCTCGGGGCCGGCGAGGGCCCCCTGTGGGCGCCCGAGACCGCGCTGGTCCTGGGGCCGGTGGTCGTGTGGTGGGTCTGGGGCCAGGTGGCGGCCCACCTCGTCAGGACCACCCGCATCGACCTGCTCCGCAGCGACAGCGCCTACGCGCTGGCCCGGGAGCGCCGCCGCCGCACCCGCCAGCGCGCCGAGGCCCACGAGCGGCGGCGGGCGCTGCTGGAGGTGGCGGCGGTGCCGCTGCTGGAGACCGTGGCGAACGCGGACGGCCCTCCCGACCTGGACGTGCAGGTCCAGCTGACCGCCGTGGAGAAGGACCTGCGCGCGGAGCTGCGCGGTCGGGAGCTCCTGGACCCCGAGGTGCGCCGGTGCGCGGCGACCGCGCGGTCGAGGGGGGTGCGGGTGGACGTGGTCGACCACGCCGCCCCGGCCGCCGACCTGGAGCTGCTCCCCCCGCTGCGCGCGCTGGTGGCGGCCGCGCTGCACAGCTGCACCGACGGTGAGATCACCGCCCGGCGCCCGCCGCACGGACCGGTGCTGACGGTCGTGCACGTCGGCTCGCCGGCGTCGATGCGGGCGGTGCACGCCGCGGTGGCCGCCCACGCCGAGCGGCTCACGGGCTCCGGCGCAGCCAGCGCGGACGTCTTCGCCGACGAGGACGCGGTGGTGCTGGAGGTGGAGCGCTGACCTGCCCTGGTCCGCGCTGACGAGCGCTCGTCAGCGCTGCTGGCGCGCCTCCAGGGCCGCCTGGTAGAGCTCGCGCTTGGAGGTGCCGGTGGCCTCGGCGACCTCCGCGGCGGCGTCCTTGAGGCGCTCGCCGGCGGCCACGCGGGCCAGCACCTCGGCCAGGGCGGTGGCGGGGTCGGTCGCCGCGGCGGGAGCACCGGCCACCACGAGCGTCACCTCGCCGATCTTGGCGAGCTCGCCGGCCCACGCGGCCAGCTCGGGCAGCGTGCCGCGCCGGACCTCCTCGTGGGTCTTGGTGAGCTCGCGGCAGACGGCCGCGCGCCGGTCGGCGCCGAGGGCCTCGGCCATCGCCTCCAGGGACGCCGCCAGCCGGTGCGGGGCCTCGAAGAACACCATCGTGCGCCGCTCGCGGGCCAGCTCGGCGAGCACCGAGGCCCGCTCGCCCCCCTTGCGCGGCAGGAACCCCTCGAAGCAGAACCGGTCCGTGGCCAGCCCCGAGACCGCCAGCGCCGCGAGCACCGCGGACGGGCCGGGCACGGTGGTCACCGGCACGCCCGCCGCGGCAGCGGCGACCACCACCCGGTAGCCCGGGTCGGAGACGGTCGGCATGCCCGCGTCGGTGACCACCAGCACCGTCGCGCCGGCGGCGGCCGCGGCCACGAGGTCCTCGCCGCGGGAGTCCTCGTTGTGCTCGTGGGAGCTCACCACCCGGCCGCGCGGCTCCACGCCGAGCGCGGCGCACAGCCGGCGCAGCCGGCGGGTGTCCTCGGCCGCGATGACGTCGGCGCTCGCCAGGGCCGCCACGAGGCGCGGCGGGGCGTCCTCCGCGTTGCCGATGGGGGTGCCCGCCAGGACGACGCGCCCGCGCACGGGCTCCGGAACGCTCACGCCCCCATCGTGGTGCCCCGAGCCGCTGGCACACTCCCCGGGTGACCCGAGGTCCAGCAGCACCAGGAGCGCCTGCCGCCCAGCCCGCCCCCTCGCCGCGGCTGGTCGAGCGCATGCGCCCCTTCACCACCACCGTCTTCGCCGAGATGAGCGCGCTGGCGCTGCGGACCGGCGCGGTGAACCTCGGGCAGGGCTTCCCCGACACCGACGGGCCCGCCTCGCTCCTGTCCGACGCAGCGGCCGCGCTGCGCAGCGGGCGCAACCAGTACCCGCCGGGCCCGGGGATCCCGGAGCTGCGCGAGGCCGTCGCCGAGCACCAGGCGAGGTTCTGGGGGCTGGACGTCTCCCCCGCGGACGTGCTCGTCACCACCGGCGCCACCGAGGCCATCGCCGCCGCCGTGCTGGCGCTCACCGGCCCCGGCGACGAGGTGGTGGTGCTCGAGCCGTACTACGACTCCTACGCCGCCACCATCGCCCTGTCCGGCGCCACCCGCCGCACGGTGCCGCTGCGGGCGCCCGACTTCGAGCTCACCGAGGAGGCGCTGCGCGCGGCCTTCACCGACCGCACGCGCCTGGTGCTGCTCAACTCACCGCACAACCCCACCGGGCGGGTGCTCTCGCGCGCCGAGCTCGAGCTGGTGGCGCGCCTGGCGGTGCAGCACGACGCCGTCGTCCTGTCCGACGAGGTGTACGAGCACCTGGTCCTCTCCGGGGCGCGGCACGTGCCGCTCGCGTCGCTGCCGGGGATGGCCGAGCGGACGCTGGTGGTGTCCTCGGCGGGCAAGACGTTCTCCGTGACCGGCTGGAAGGTCGGGTGGGTCCACGGGCCGGCTGAGCTGGTGGGGGCGGTGCGGGCGGTCAAGCAGTTCCTCACGTACGTCTCCGGCGCGCCGTTCCAGCCGGCGGTGGCGGCGGCGCTGCGGCTGCCCGAGGAGGTCTTCACCGGGTTCGCGGCGCAGCTGGAGGCCAAGCGCGACCTGCTCTCCGAGGGGCTGGCCGCGGCGGGCTTCGCCGTGAACCGCTGCGAGGGGACGTACTTCGTCACCGCCGACGTGCGCCCGCTGGGCCTGACCGACGCCTCGGCGCTGGCCTGGCGGATGCCGGAGGAGGTCGGCGTGGCGGCGATCCCCGTGCAGGTGTTCTGCGACGACCCGTCCGCTGCGCCGTCGCTGCTGCGGTTCGCGTTCTGCAAGCGCGACGACGTGCTCCACGCCGCGGTGGAGCGCCTCGCCGCCGCGGGCCCCCGCCTGGCCGCGCTCGGGTGAGGATGGGCCCGTGACCGTCACCGCCGAGCGGCCCGCGCAGCGGCCGCGCTCCTCCGCGCGCGCCCGCGTCGACGACGCGGCGCTGGCCGCGGAGGTCGAGCGGCTGGTCGGCCCGCCGCTGGACACCACGCCGCGCGAGCGCCTGTGGGGCTGGCTGGGCCCGCTGCTGGTCACCGCCGTCGCCGGGCTGCTGCGCTTCTGGGACCTGGCCCGTCCGCACGCGCTCGTGTTCGACGAGACCTACTACGTGCGCAACGCCTGGACGATGCTGGCCACCGGCATCGAGATGAGCTGGCCGGCGGACACCGACAAGAGCTTCGTGGCCGGCGATGTCAACGTGTACAGCTCCACGGGCGACTACGTGGTGCACCCGCCGGTGGGCAAGTGGATGATCGCCGTCGGCGAGCAGCTGTTCGGCGTGCAGAGCTCCTTCGGCTGGCGCTTCTCCGCAGCCCTGGTGGGCACCCTGTGCGTGCTCGTCGTCGCGCGCACCACGCGCCGGCTGCTCGGCTCGACGCTGCTGGGCACCACCGCCGGGCTGCTGCTCGCGGTGGACGGGCTGTCGCTGGTCATGAGCCGCACCGGCATCCTCGACATCTTCCTGACCTTCTGGGTGCTCGTGGCGTTCTCGCTGCTGCTCCTCGACAGGGACTGGATGCGGCGGCGCCTGGCCGTCGCCGCGGTGGCCGCCCGCGCGGGCGCCGCAGGACCGGTGGCCTGGCCGCGGCTGTGGTGGCGGCCGTGGCGCCTGGCAGCCGTGCTGGCTCTGGCGCTCTCGTGCGGCGTGAAGTGGTCGGGGCTGTACTTCACGGCGGCGTTCCTGCTGATGAGCGTGCTGTGGGACGTGGCCGCGCGGCGCCGCGCGGGCCAGCCGGGCTGGTGGACGGCCCTGCTTCGCGACGGCGTGCCCGCCGCCGTCATCGCGCTGCCGACCCTCGTCGTCGTCTACACGGCCACGTGGGCGGGCTGGTTCGCCTCCACCACCGGCCACCTGCGGAACTGGGCGGCCGAGAACCCCGGCCAGGGCGTGCAGTGGCTGCCGCCGGCCCTGCGGTCGCTGTGGAAGTACCACCAGGACATGTGGCAGTTCCACACCACGCTCGACTCCCCTCACGCGTACAAGTCCTCGCCGTGGGCGTGGATGGTGCAGGGCCGGCCGACGTCCTTCTACTACCAGGGCCAGGCCCAGGGCGTGACGGGCTGCGGCACCGACTCGTGCACCGAGGCCATCACGTCCCTGGGCAACCCGGTGGTGTGGTGGACCGGGTGCCTCGCGCTGCTCGTGGTGCTCTTCTGCTGGGCGCTCAAGCGCGACTGGCGCGCGGGCGCGGTGCTCGCGGGGGTCGCGGCGGGCTGGCTGCCGTGGTTCACCGTGGGCGACCGGACGATCTTCCAGTTCTACGCGGTGGTCTTCGCGCCGTTCGTGGTGATGGCGGTCGTGTACTGCTTCGGGCTGATGACCGGGCCACCTGCGCCGGCGGGTGCGGGGTCACCGCCGGGGGGCGTGCTGACCGGGCGCCGGCTGGCCGGTGTGGTGGTCAGCGGGTGCGTGGTGGTGCTGGCCGTGGTGGCGGCGTCGTACTTCTGGCCGGTGTGGACGGCCGAGCTGATCCCCTACGACGCCTGGCGGGCGCGGATGTGGTTCGCCTCCTGGATCTAGCGGCGGCGCAGCGGCGCACCGGGCGCGGCGGCGAGCAGGCCGCCGACGGCCGCGCACCAGCCGCCCAGCGCGAACAGGTCGCCGAGGTGGATGCCGTGGGTGCGCGACAGCACCATCACCACGGGCCCCTCGGTGACCACGCGCCCGGACACGATGAGCACGAAGAACCCCGTCAGGACGACGACGGCGACGGCCGTCGCCAGCCACACGAGCCGCGGTGAGGCGGTCGGGACGGACGACGACGCCGGGGCCGTCCGCACGTGGACGGGCGGCGCGGTGAAGGTGAAGGCGTCACGGGTCGGCACGAGCTGCGCGGCGGTGCGCGTGGCGCCGTCGGCGTCCGCGGAGGGCGTGACCGACAGCTCCGCCGAGGCCGTGGACAGGCTGACGGACGGTGCTCCCGAGCGGGTGCTGGGCCGGGCGGCGGGCGCGGGCCGGGCGGCGGTCGCGGTGGTGGCTCCTGCCAGGTCCTTCTCGTCGGTCACACCCAGGGCATCGGCGCGGCGGGCCCCCGCCTTCAGCCCCGCCGCCTGGCAAGACCCTGAGAACGCCGGTCAGCCGGCGGTCGGGACCACGAGGAGGCGCTGCAGCACCGGCAGCACCTGGTCGGCCAGCTCCACCTGCCCCGTGGTGGTGAGGCGCACGGACCCGTCAGAGGTGGTGGTGGCGGCGCTGGTGAGCTCGGAGCCGGTGGCGGCCGGGTCGAGGTAGATGACGCCGGCCTCGGCGGTCGCGGCGCTCAGCGCGCGGCGGGTGGCGGTCAGGGCCGCGGACCCCTCGTCCCCGAGGGCCGGGGGTCCGACGACGACCACCTGGGCCTGCGGCGCCTTGGCCTTGGCCACGCGGATGGCCTGCTGGGCACCGGGGCCGACGGCCGCGGGGTTGGCGAGATCGTTGCGGCTGCCGAGCAGCACGATGACGCGCGTCTGGTCGCCCGTGACCTGGTCGAGGAGGTCGGCGAAGGTGCGGCCGTCGGCGGAGCGGGAGGCCCAGCCGGCGCCGTCGGCGGCCGCCACGCTGCGCGCCACCGGCGCCCCCGCACCGGTCAGCGCCGACGCGGCCAGCGCGGACCAGTCGTTGGCGGCTCCGGCGGGGTCGAGGCCGTCGCCGACGAACGCGACCGGCGCGCCGCCCGGGACGGACGCCTCGGGGCCCGCCGTGGTGCTGGTGGGCGTCGTGGCGGTGAGCGTCACCGACGGCTCGGGGGCCGGGGCCAGGGAGGCGGGCGCCGCGGACGGAGCGGCGTCGGTGGGCGCGTCGGTGGGCGCAGCGCTGGCGCCCGTCTGCTCCAGCGACGTGGTCAGCCCGGCCGCTGCGGCCTCCGGCGAGGAGCCGGCGCCCGCCACGGGGGCCGCCGGACGCAGCAGGAGCCAGCCGACCAGCGCGAGGGCGAGGACGGTCAGGACGCCGGTCGCGGCGATCTGGACCCGACGAGCGCGCGTGAGGGGAAGCACGGGGCCATCTTCTCGGTCCGCGGCGCGCGCCGTGGCCGATCTGCGGGTGATCTTCCCGGTCCGTGACCTAGCGTCAGGGGGTGGAGATCGGCATCAGCTCGTTCGCGGAGACCACCCCCGACCCCGCCACGGGAGTCGCGCCCAGCGCCCACCAGCGCCTGCTGGAGGTGGTGGAGGAGGTGGTGCTGGCCGAGCAGGTGGGCCTGGACGTGTACGGCCTGGGAGAGCACCACCGTCCCGACTACGCCTCCTCGGCGCCCGCCGTGGTGCTGGCGGCCGCCGCGGCCCGCACGGAGCGGATCCGCCTGACCAGCGCCGTCACCGTGCTGTCCAGCGAGGACCCGGTGCGCGTGTACCAGCAGTACGCCACCCTCGACCTGCTCTCCTCCGGCCGTGCGGAGGTGCTCGCCGGGCGGGGGTCGTTCATCGAGTCCTTCCCGCTGTTCGGCTACGACCTCGCCGACTACGACGAGCTGTTCACCGAGAAGCTCGACCTGCTGCTCGCGCTGCGCGAGGAGGGGCCCGTCACCTGGAGCGGGAAGCACCGCGCCGGGCTCGACGGCGTCGTGGTGCAGCCGAGGGCGCTGCAGCAGCCGCTGCCGGTGTGGGTGGGCGTGGGCGGCAACCCGGAGTCGGTGGTGCGCGCCGGGGTGCGGGGGCTGCCGCTGGCGCTGGCGATCATCGGCGGGCAGCCGGAGCGGTTCGCGCCCCTGGTCGACCTGTTCCACCGCGCGGCGGTGCAGGGCGGGCACGACCCGATGCGCATCCCGGTGGCCTCGCACAGCCACGGCTTCGTCGCGCAGACCTCCCAGGCCGCCGTCGAGACGTTCTACGGGCCGTACAAGGTGGTCATGGACCAGCTGGGGCGCGAGCGCGGCTGGCCGCCGCTGAACCGCCCCCACTTCGAGGCGGGGCGCACCAAGCGCGGGGCGCTGTTCGTGGGCAGCCCGGCGGAGGTCACCGAGAAGATCCTCTTCAACGCCGAGGTGCTCGGGATCGACAGGTTCATGCTGCACGTCTCCCCCGGCTCGATGCCGCACCGCGAGGTGCTGCGGGCCATCGAGCTGCTGGGCACCGAGGTGGCCCCCGCGGTCCGCGCCGCCGCGGCCGCCTGACCGCCCGGCCGCCTGACCGGCCAGCCAGCGCTGCGCTGACGAGGCCCCGCCGGAGGACGCCCGGCGGGGCCTCGCCGCGTCTGCAGGACGGCGGACGCACGACTACCCGGCGTGACCAGATCGTTGCTTGACTGCGCTGTCATCGGCCCCCTACGGTTCGAGCACCCCCAGGGATGACAGCGCAGTCATGGAGGAGGTGCCCGGTGTCCACCACGCACGACCGCCCCGCGCGCCCCACCGGCAGCGTCGTCATGGTCGACGTGGCCCGCGAGGCCGGCGTGAGCCAGAAGACCGTCTCCCGCGTCGTCAACGACTCCCCCCAGGTGCGGCCCGAGGTCCGCGAGCGCGTCCTGGCCGCCATCGACAGGCTGGGCTACCGGCGCAACGGCGCAGCGCGGGCCCTCGCCGCGGGGCGGACCCACCTCATCGCGATCGTGGCCATGGGCTCGCCCCTCTACGGCATCTCCGAGCACGTCATCGGCGCCGAGCGCGCAGCCCGCGAGCGCGGGTACTCGACCGTCGTCGTCGCCACCGGGGAGGACGGAGACGACTCCGAGGTCCGCCGCGCCATCGACCGGGCGCTGGCGCTCGGCGCGGAGGGCCTGCTGCTGGTCGAGCCCTTCCGCCGCGACCCGGCGCTGCTGGTGCCCTACGCGGACGTGCCCGTGGTCTCGCCGCAGCACGGGGACGCGCCCGACGCCGACCGCTCGCCCCTGCACTCCCACGTCACCACTGACGAGGAGCACGGCGGCCGCCTCGCCGCCGAGCACCTGCTGGACCTGGGGCACCGCCGCGTGGCGCACCTCGCGGGGCCGAGGGCCTGGCAGCCCGCCGAGCTGCGCGAGCTGGGCTGGCGCAGCGCCCTGGAGGGCGCGGGCGCCCCCGTCGTCGAGCCGGTGCGCGGCGACTGGTCGGCCCGCAGCGGGTACCAGGCCGCGCAGGAGCTGCTCGACCGCGGGGAGAGCTTCACCGCCCTGTTCGCCGCCAACGACGCGATGGCCGTGGGGGCCGTGCGGGCGCTGGTCGAGCGCGGGCTGGGCGTCCCCCGCGACGTCGCCGTCGTCGGGTTCGACGACCTGCCGGAGTCGGAGTTCCAGGTGGTCCCGCTCAGCAGCGTCCGGCAGGACTTCCAGGCCATGGCCCGGCTCTCCGTCGAGCACATCGTCTGCGCCCTGGAGGGGCAGCCGGTGGAGCGGCGCAGGGTCGACGTCCGCGCGTCGCTCGTGGTCCGCGCCAGCTCCGGCGACCGGCGCGAGGCGCCGGGAGACGCGCCCGCCCCCTGACCAGACCCGCCCCCGCTGCACGCCACCACCGACCGCCACCACCGACCAGCACCACCCGATGCCCCGCACGAACACCAGGACGAAGGAGTTCCCTTGTTCGAGATCGCCAGCACGCCCCTGTCCCGCCGCGCCGCCCTGGCCGGCCTCTTCGGCGTCTCAGCCCTGGGCCTCGCCGCCTGCGCCGGCAGCAACAGCGGTGGGGGTGGGAACGGCGCCTCGGCGACCCCCGTCTCCTCCGACGACTTCGCCAAGGCGATGGACACCGACACCGAGCTGACCTTCTGGACCTGGGTGCCCGACATCCAGAAGGAGGTCGACCTGTTCCAGGCGAAGTACCCCAAGGTCAAGGTCAAGGTCGTCAACGCCGGCCAGGGCCTGGACCAGTACACCGCGCTGCGCACGGCCCTCAAGGCCGGCAAGGGGGCCCCGGACGTCTGCCAGATCGAGTACCAGTACATCTCCTCCTTCCTCATCGGGAAGAACCTGCTGGACCTGTCCGGCATGAACGGCTTCGGCGACCTCGAGAGCCAGTACCCCGAGTGGGTGTGGAACCAGGTGGCCCGCGACGCCGCGGTCTACGCCGTCCCCCAGGACACCGGGCCGATGGGCATGCTCTACCGCGACGACCTCCTCAAGGCCGCCGGCGTGCAGGCGCCCACCACGTGGGACGAGTTCGCCACCGCTGCGCAGACCTACCGCACCGCCAGCACGAACAGCTACCTCACCGACCTGCCCCCCAACCAGGCCGGCCAGATGATCGGCTTCATGTGGGCCAACGGCGCCAAGCCGTTCGCCTACGACGGCGACAAGACCGTGACGGTCGACCTCACCGGCACCGAGGCGAAGCAGGTGGTCGAGTTCTGGCAGGGCCTGGTGCAGAAGGACCTCGTGGCCGTCGACCCCGACTTCACCGACCAGTGGTACCAGGGCCTGTCGGCCGGGACCTACGCCTCCTGGCTCACCGCGGCCTGGGGCCCGGTGTTCCTGCAGGGCACTGCCAAGAACACCTCGGGGAACTGGCGCGCGGCTCAGCTGCCGCAGTTCACCGCCGGCGGCAAGGCCACCGGCAACTGGGGAGGCTCGACCGACGCCGTCATCTCCACCACGAAGAACCCCGTGGCCGCCGCCGAGCTGGCCCGCTGGATCAACGTGGAGAGGGAGCCGGCCATGAAGCTGGCCACCGAGCAGTTCCTCTTCCCGCCGCTGAACTCGGTCCTGCAGGACTCGTCCTTCGTCGGCCAGACGCCGGAGTTCTACGGGGGCCAGAAGGTCAACGAGGTCTTCGTGGAGGCGTCCCAGAACGTCAACACCGACTTCGAGTGGCTGCCGTTCATGGACACCGTCTACTCCAGCTACACCGACGTCATGGGCCCGGCGATCACCAACCGCGGCGACATGGTCGGCGCCCTGGCCCAGTGGGAGACGAAGATCAAGGACTTCGCGACCTCGCAGGGCTTCACGGTCAAGTGACCACCTCCGTCCGCACCGCGGCGGCGCCGGCGGGCTCGCCGGCGCCGCGGCGGCGCGGCGCCTCCCCGGCGCTGCGCCGCCAGCACCGCGCCGCGTACCTGCTGGTGCTCCCGTTCATGGTGGTCTTCACCGCCATGCTCGTGGTGCCCCTGGGGTACGCCGCCTACCTGTCGCTGTACCGCGAGCAGCTCATCGGCGGGGTCTCGTTCGTCGGCGTGCAGAACTACGTCGACGCGCTGTCCGACCCGGCGTTCCTGTCGGGCCTGGTGCGCGTGGCGCTGTTCCTCGTCGTCCAGGTGCCGATCATGCTGGGCGTGGCGCTGGTCATCGCGCTGCTGCTCGACTCCGGGGTGCTCTACGCCCAGCGCTTCATCCGCCTGGCCGTCTTCCTGCCCTACGCCGTGCCCGGCGTGGTGGCCACCCTCATGTGGGGCTACCTCTACGGGCCCGACTTCGGGCCGTTCGCGCAGATGGCCACGGGACTCGGCCTGCCCAAGCCGCCGTTCCTGTCCAGCTGGATGCTCGGCTCGATCATGAACATCGTCACGTGGTCGTTCGTCGGCTACAACATGATCATCATGTTCGCCGCGCTGCGCGGCATCCCGACCGAGCTCTACGAGGCGGCCCGCGTGGACGGCGCCAGCGAGCTGCGCATCGCGTGGTCGGTGAAGATCCCCGCCATCCGCAGCGCCATCCTGCTGACGCTGATCTTCTCCGTGATCGGCAGCTTCCAGCTGTTCAACGAGCCGCAGCTGCTCCGCACGCTGGCGCCGTCGGTCATCGACACCGCGTACACCCCGAACCTCTACGCCTACAACCTCGCGTTCACCAACCAGAACGTGAACTACTCGGCGGCCGTCGCCTTCCTCCTGGCCCTGGTCATCGCCGTCCTCTCCTACGTCGTCCAGCTGTCGGCCCAGCGGAAGGAGCGCCGCTCGTGAGCACCGCACCCACCACGGCGGGCACCGCCACCGGCGCCGCTGCCGCCCCGCTCGCGGCGGCAGCGAGCACCCGGAGGCGGCGCGGCTCCACCGACCGCCGCAGCCCGCTGCTCACGGTGCTCGTGATCCTCGTGCTGCCGTACTTCCTGCTGCCGCTGTACTGGCTGGTGGTGGCCTCCACGAAGGACAACGGCCAGCTGTTCTCCACCTTCGGCCTGTGGTTCGACCAGATCAACCTCGTCAGCAACCTGCAGCAGGTGTTCACCGCCCAGGGCGGGATCTTCTGGACCTGGATCGGCAACACCCTGCTGTACTCGGTGGTCTCCGCGGTCGGGGCGGCCTTCCTGGCCACCGCCGCCGGGTACGCCTTCGCCAAGTACACCTTCCCGGCGGGCACGGCGCTGTTCTCGGTGGTGCTCGGGTCGATCATGGTGCCGACGACGGCGCTGGCCATCCCCACGTACCTGCTGTTCGCCGGGGTCAACCTCACCGACACCCGCTGGTCGGTGGTCCTGCCCAGCCTCGTGAGCCCGTTCGGCGTCTACCTCATGCGGGTCTACGCCGCGGACGCCGTCGACACCCAGCTGCTGGAGGCCGCCCGCGTGGACGGCGCCGGGGAGCTGCGGATCTTCTTCTCGGTCGCGCTGCGCCTGCTCGCGCCGGGCTTCATCACGGTGCTGCTGTTCACGCTGGTCGCCACCTGGAACAACTACTTCCTTCCGCTGATCATGCTGAGCACCCCGGAGAAGTACCCGCTCACGGTGGGCCTCGCGCAGTGGCAGTCGGCCGCCGCGGCCGGGTCCGGCGGGCAGGTGCTCTTCTCCAGCGTCATCACCGGCTCGCTCGTCTCGATCGTGCCGCTCGTCGTCGCCTTCCTGTACCTGCAGAAGTACTGGCAGGCGGGCCTGTCCACCGGAGGAGTCAAGGGATGACCCTGTTCGACCCGCAGCACGACCAGCGGGGGCTGCCTCCGAGGGTGCTCTTCGGGGCGGCCTACTACCCCGAGTACACGCCGTCGCCGCGCGTGAAGACCGACCTCGACCTGATGGTCGAGGCGTCGATGACCGTGGTGCGCGTCGGGGAGTCCGTCTGGTCGACGTGGGAGCCCAGCGACGGGGTCTTCGACCTGGAGTGGCTGGCCGAGGCCCTGGACGGCTGCCACGAGCGCGGGATCTCGGTGGTCCTCGGCACCCCCACGTACGCCGTCCCCATGTGGCTGGCCCGCAAGCACCCCGAGCTGGCCCTCGACCCGGGCACCGGCACCCCGATGCGCTGGGGCAGCCGCCAGGAGGTCGACTTCACCGCGCCCGCGTTCCGCTTCCACGCCGAGCGCGTCATCCGCAAGGTGGTCGAGCGCTACGCCGCGCACCCCGCCGTCATCGGCTACCAGGTCGACAACGAGCCGGGCCTCCACCTCATCCACAACGCCGGCACCTTCGAGGCGTTCGTCGACGACCTGCGCGCCCGCTACGGCACCGTCGACGCGCTGAACGAGGCGTGGGGCCTGACCTACTGGTCGCACCGCCTCTCCCGCTGGGCGGACCTGTGGACGCCGCACGGCAACGCCCAGCCCCAGTACGACCTCGCCTGGCGCGAGTTCCAGACCCGCGCCACCAGCGACCTGATCTCCTGGCAGGCGGGGATCGTGCGCGAGGTGGCGGCGGCGGCGGGCCGGGACGACCAGTTCGTCATGACGTGCGTGTCGTACACCCGGCCCGCCGTCGACGAGCTCGAGGTCAACTCCTCCCTGGACGTGGCGGCGGGCAACCCCTACTACGCCATGCAGGACGCGCTGGCCCTGCCCGCTCCCACCGACCTCCCCGCGCAGGGGTGGACCTCCTCGGGCACGTGGACGCTGGTGCACTCCGCGGACCGGATGTTCGGCTCGCAGCAGGCCCCGTTCCTCATCACCGAGACCAACGCCGGGCCGATCGGCGGCTCTGCGGTCAACTTCCCCGCCTGGGACGGGCAGTGGCGCCAGGCGGCGTGGGCCTTCGTGGCCCGCGGCGCGCGCATGGTCGAGTACTGGCACTGGCACACGCTGCACGCCGGCACGGAGACCTACTGGGGCGGCGTGCTCCCCCACGACCAGCAGCCGGGCCGGGTGTACGAGCAGCTGGCGCAGCTGGGCGCGGAGCTGGGCACGGCGGGCGCGACCGTCGCCGGGCTGCACCCCGACGCGCAGGTGGGGCTGCTGTACTCGGTGCCGAGCAAGTGGGGGCTGTCCTTCCAGCCGCCCACCGCCCCGTCCAGCGCCCCGGGTCCCTACCCGGTGGTGGAGGGCGCCTACGACTCCCTGGTCGGCACGTGGGCCCGCGGCGCCTTCGACGCGGCGCTGAGCACGCGCCTGCTCCACGACCGCCAGGTGGTCCCCGGCACCGCGCACGGCGACGGCGACGGCGACGGCGAGGCGCTCGACCCCGCGACGGTGGCCGCGGAGCTCCCGGTGCTGCTGGTGCCCGGCCTGTACGTCGCCTCCGACGAGCTGCTCGACTGGCTGGTCGCCTACGCGGAGGCCGGTGGGCACCTCGTGCTGGGCATCCGCACCGGCTACGCCGACCCCCTCGCCCGCGCCCGGCTGGAGACCAAGCCCGGCCGGCTCGCCGAGGCGGCCGGCACCACCTACCAGGAGTTCTCCGGCCTGGCGGGGCCGGTCCCGCTCGTCCCGGGTCCCGGCGCTGCGGGCGCGGCCGGGGTGCCCGCGCTGGACCTGCCCGGCGGCGCGGTCGCCACCACGTGGGTCGACTGCCTGCGCACCGGCGGAGCGCACGGCGAGGCCGAGGTGCTGCTCGGCTACGACCACCCGCACTTCGGCCGCTTCGCGGCGGTGACGACGGCCGCGCGAGGTGCCGGCCGGGTCACGGTGGTGGGCACCGAGCCCGACCCCGCCACGGCAGCGGCCCTGGTCGACTGGGCGTTCACCGCGAGCGCCCCCCGGTCGGCCCCGTCTGCGGCGTCAGCCCCGCCTGCGGCGTCGGTGTCGGCACGGCGCTGGGACGGCCCCGCGTCCGTGACGGTGAGCTCGGCCACGGCGGCGGACGGCTCCCGCGTGCACGTGGTCCACAACTGGTCCTGGGAGCCGGCGTCGGTGCACCCGCCCGTGGCGGTCCGCGACCTGCTCACCAGCGGACCGGTGGCGCCCCTGTCCGAGGCGGTCCAGCTCGGGGCGTGGGACGTGAGGGTGCTCGTCGAGGTGTGAGCCGAGGTGTGACGGGTGTCCCGGCCCTGGCGGCCGGGGAGCTCAGCGGACGGTCTGGCGGGCGCGCTTGGTGGAGTACATGCGCTGGTCGGCCTCGTGCAGCAGCTCCTCGGCCGTCGGTGAGCCGCCCAGCTCCGCGGTGGACACCACGCCCAGGCTGACCGACACGGCCTCGAGCACCTGCAGGCCGCGAGGGTCCGCGGCGGCGCTGGCGAGCTGGGGGTCCAGGGAGAAGGGCACCGACAGCGCCGTGGCCAGCCGCGAGCGCAGCGCGGCGGCGGCGGCGTCGCTGCCGGCGGCGTCGTCGTCGTCGCGGACGAGGATCGCGAACTCGTCGCCGCCGAGGCGGGCGACGACGTCGTGGGACCTGACCACCTCGCGCAGGCGGGTGGCGACGGCCACGAGCAGCGCGTCCCCGGTGGAGTGGCCGCAGGCGTCGTTGACGGCCTTGAAGGAGTCGAGGTCGCAGAAGGCGGTGACCAGCGGCGCACCGGCCTCCAGGGCGTCCTCGAGGGCCGCGGTGAACGCGGCCCGGTTGGCGACGCCGGTGAGCGGGTCGCTGTAGGCCATCTGCGCCAGCGCCAGTGACCTCTCCTGCAGCTCGTGGGTCAGCTGGACGTTGTCGAGCACCACGAGGGCCTGGCGCACGAACACCAGGGTCATGAGGACGACGAGCACGGCGAGCGTGGTCCCGGGCATCGGGTGGCGGGTGGCCTCCAGCACCACCACGGCGGTGGCGATGGCGAACGGCACGTACGGCAGCGCCCGCACCGCCGCCGAGCCGTGCACCGAGCCGCGCCCCCAGAGGTGCGCGGCTCCCCGCACCGGACCGCCCGGCTCGTGCCCGGTGCGGCGCTCGCGGGACACGAGGAGGGTGGAGGCGGCGAGGGTGGAGAACGCCGCGGTCCACAGCACGTCGAGGAGGCCGCCGGTGGAGAACTCCCCCGCGGTGCTCAGGTAGACGAACATCGAGTCGCTGACGGCCATGAGGCCCACACCGGCGCCGATGCCCACCAGGGCGGTGTCGGCGCGGGTGCGCGAGAGCACCGCGATCGCCGCGGTGAGGGTGATGATGTCGGAGACCGGGTAGGCGGCGAAGGTCACGAGCGCGAGCGCGGACGGCGCCTCATGGTGGACCACCGGACCCAGCACGAGGGTCCAGCTGAGCAGGAACAGCGCCCCCGCCACGATCACGCCGTCGAGCAGGCTGCGCACCCGCGAGGTGGTGCGCACCGCGCCGCGGCTGAGGGCCAGCACGGCCAGCGGCGCGAGCAGGCCGAACCCGAGGAACCCGAGGTCGGCGAACGACGGCGAGGGCACCTCCACGCGCAGCACCGTCTCGTAGACCACCCACACCACCTGCCCGGCGGCCCAGGAGCCGGTCGCGGCGGCGAGCAGCCACCACCCCCGGGCGCGGCGGCCCGGTCGGGACGCGGCGCTCTCGCGGCGGGCCCGGAGACCGGCCAGCACCGCGGCGGCCGCGGCGACGCCCGCCTCGGTGACGCCGACCACCGCCGTGCCGAGGGTGGGTGGCAGGTCGAAGAGGCGCTGGAGGGGGTCCGCGAGCGCGACGAGCAGCACCGGCAGGGCTGCGAGCAGCCACAGGCGCGAGCGCCAGCGGTCACCGGAGCGGCGACGGCCCCGGTGCGCAGCGCGAGAGGTCACTCCCCTCCATCGGCGCCCCGGGGCGGACCAGGAGGGGTCGTGGGGACTGCGTCACCCCGTCGGCGCAGCACCGTCCCCCGTGGCATCCCCCGCCGGGACGCACGAAGGGCCGGCACCTCGCGGTGCCGGCCCTTCGTCCTGCTGGTGGAGCTGAGGGGACTCGAACCCCTAACCCCCTCGATGCGACCGAGGTGCGCTACCAATTGCGCCACAGCCCCGTAGGACGGAAGAACGTTACCACCCGGTCCCCGCCGCCACCGGCTGACCCGCCGGTGGCGCACCGCTCACTCGCCGCTCACTCACCGACGGCGCGGCGGCGAGGTGCGGCGGCCGCGGCCGCGGCGGCCCGCTCACGGGCGCGCTCGGCGCGCCGTGCTGCCTCGGCGTTGGCGACGGCGCGCTCGGCGGCGAAGGTCGCGGCGGCAGCGGCGGCGCTGGCCGACGCCGCGCGGGCGGCGACGGCGGCGCGGCCCTGCGCGTCCCGGCGGACGGCGGCGCGCTGCTGGGCGGCGCGGGTGCGCGCCTGCGCCTCGAGGGCGGCGGCGCGCTCGGCGGCGCGCTGCCGGACCACCGAGCGGCGACGGGCCACCAGCACGGCGGCGCCGAGCACGGCCAGGCCCGCGGGAGCCGCGGACAGCGGCACCACGCCCAGCACGGCGAGGACCGCCGGCAGGGCCGCGACCAGGCCGGTGGCGGCGAGCAGCGCCAGGGCCGGCGCGGCCCCGGCGGTCCGAGCGGTGCGTGCCGCTGCCGGCTGGGCCACCGGCCGGCTCCCCTTCCCCGAGGGAGCCGAGCCGGTGGCGGCGTGCGAGGGCGCGGCCAGCGGCGGTGCAGCCGACACGGCCGGCGCCGGCGCGGTGGCGCGGGGGGCGGCCAGGAGGCGCCCGCTGCTGCGGAGGGGGGCCGAGGTGGTCCGGGAGAGCTCGCGGCGCTCCAGCAGCCGCAGCTCCTCCTCGGTCGCCTCGGCGCGCCAGGCGGCGGCGAGCTGTTCACGGCGCTGCACCCAGTGAGGGACGGCCCCGAACGCCCACAGCACCACGATCCCCAGGAGGAGGAGTCCGCTGCTGCCCACGTCGATACTCTAGAGGCTCAAGGGACTCTCGTGAACCACGTTGCTCGTGTGTCTTGTGTGACTGGAGTGACGAAAGTCCGGATCCACCCGGTTCGCACCCCCTTCTCGTCGTCGTCGTGACCGAACCGCAACCCGCGAGCCCTCAAGCGCTCGCACCACCTCGGGCGGCCTAGGGTCGCCGGGGTGAGCGACCTCCTCGCCGTGGGCTGCTACACCGCCGAGACGGGCGGACGGGGCCGGGGCATCGCCCTCGTCGAGCGCGACAGCGCCACCGGGCGCCTGGGCGGCGTCGCCGCCGTCCACCCCGCGCCCTCGCCGTCGTTCCTGGTCGCCTCGCGCGAGGGGCCGCTGCGCGTGGTGCACGCGGCGCACGAGCTGCCCGACGGCCTGGTCTCCACCTGGCACCTCGGCAGCACCGGGAACCTCCGGCAGCTCACGCGGGTGAGCAGCGGGGGCGGCTCCCCCTGCCACCTGGCGGTGCACCCGTCGAGCCTGCTGCTCGTGGTCAGCGGCTACGACGGGGTCGTCAGCGCGGTCCCCGTCCGGGGCCGCCCCGTGGCCTCCGCCGGGGGTCCGGCGCAGGTCATCAGGCCGCAGCCGCCCGGCGGAGCACCCGGCCCGGTGGCCGACCGCCAGGCCGGGCCGCACCCGCACTCGGCGGCCTTCCTCGACGAGCGGCACGTGGTGGTGGCCGACCTCGGCACCGACGAGCTGCGCGTCCACGCCGTGGTCCTCTCCAGCGGCGCTCCGGACCACCTCGACCCCGAGCCGGTGCAGGTGGTGCGCACCCCGCCGGGCAGCGGACCTCGCACGGCGCTCGTGCGGGAGGGGCGGCTCCACGTCACCGGAGAGCTCGACGGGACCCTCCTCACCGCCGACGTCACCGCCGGCCGCCTCGGCGCGCTGCGCTCCTCCCCCGCGCTGGCGGGTCCGGGCCCAGTGGGCCCGCCGTCGGAGGTCGCCGCTGTCGGGGGGCGCCACCTCGTCGTCGCGACGCGGGGCGAGCACCCGGCCGTCACGGTCCACGCGGTGGACGACGACGGCACCCCGCGGGCGCTGGTCGACCTGCCCCTGGCCCCCTTCGGCGCCCGGAACCCCCGGCACGTGCTCGCGCTCGGACGGCACCTGTACGTCTGCGCCCAGGACTCCGACCTCCTCCTCCACCTGGAGCTCGCCGGACTGGGCGAGGGTGACGACGACGAGGGGCCGCCGCGCGTGGTGGCGCACAGCGCCGCGCGCCTCGGCTCCCCCGCGGTGGCGGTGGCCCTGTGAGCGGCCCGGTGAGCAGCCCTGTGAGCGGTGGGCGCTTCGACGCGGACGCGGTCGGCGTGCTGGGGCCGTGGGCCAAGGCCGTGCCCGTCTCGGCGTGGGGCGCCACCGGCGCCGACTGGGTCGACGGGGTCGGCGCCGTCGACGGGGCTCCCCCGGTGCTGTCCGACCTGCCCACGCCCGTGCTCACCCTCGACGCGAGCGCCGTGGCGCACAACACCGCGGCGATGGCCGCCTGGGCGCGCGGCGCCGGAGGCCCTGCGGGCAGGGGGGTGGACCTGGCCCCGCACGGCAAGACGAGCATGGCGCCGGCCCTGTGGCGGGCCCAGCTGGCGGCGGGGGCGTGGGCGGTCACGGTGGCGACGCCGTGGCAGCTGGCGGTCGCCCTGGACGCCGGGGTGCCCCGGGTGCTCGTGGCGGGACCGCTGCTCGACGCGCGCGTCCACGCGCTGGCGGCGCAGGCGCTGGCCGGCGGCAGCGACCGCCAGGTGCTGGTGTGGGCCGACGGCGCGGACGTGGTCGCCGCGACCGCCGCGGCGCGTGCGGGCAGCGGCGCCGGGACCGCCGTGGAGGGCTCGCCGCCGCTCGACGTCCTCGTGGAGCTGGGGGCTCCCGGCCGGCGCACCGGAGCGCGCTCGGTGGAGGCGGCCCTCGGGGTGGCCCGCGCGGTGGCGGCAGCGCCCGGGCTGCGGCTCGCCGGCGCCACCGGGTACGAAGGTGCGCTCGTGCACGACGCCTCGGCGGCCTCGCTGGGCGTGGTGCGCTCCTGGCTGCGCGAGCTGCGCACCCTGCACGCCCGGATGCGCGAGGAGGGTCTGCTCTCCGAGCGCCTGCCCGGCGGAGCCGTGCTCTCGGCGGGCGGCAGCGCCTACTTCGACCTGGTGGCCGAGGAGCTGGCCGACCTGCACGACCCGCTCGGCGAGAGCGGGCCCCCGACGCGCGTGGTGGTGCGCGCCGGCGCGAGCGTCGCCCACGACGACGGCTTCTACGCCTCGGTCACCCCCGCCTCCCGCGGCACCGGACCCGCGCTGCGGGCGGGCCTGCACGGCTGGGCGCGCGTCATCTCCCGCCCCGAGCCGGGGCTGGCGCTGCTGGACGCCGGCAAGCGCGACCTCCCCTTCGACGAGGGCCTGCCCGTGGCGCAGGCCGTGCGCCGGGGCGGCCGCGGACCGGCGCGGCCGCTGGCGCCCGAGGAGGTGACCACGACCGCGCTCAACGACCAGCACACCTTCCTGCGGCTGACCGGTGGCGCGGACCACCTGGCGGTGGGCGACGTCGTGCGCCTCGGACTGTCGCACCCGTGCACGGCGTTCGACAGGTGGGGGCTGCTGCCCGTGCTCGACAGCGCCGACGGCGCCGGTGGGGACGAGCCCCGGGTGGTGGGCCTGCTGCGCACGGTCTTCGGCTGACCGCGCCCCTGCGAGGCGCACTTTCCGCGGAAAGTGCGACATGGAGGGGGCGCAGCAGCGCACTTGCCGCGGAAAGTGCGGAAAGGGCGCAGTTCAGGGGTGGGTGGCGCGGTAGCGGGCCATGAGGCCCTCGGGCACATCCTCGCGGGTCAGCGCGAACGTGCGGTGGTCGCGCCAGGCGCCGTCGATGTGCAGGAACCGCTCCCGCAGCCCCTCGTCGCGGAAGCCGAGCTTCTCCACCACGCGCAGGCTGGCGGCGTTCTCCGGCCTGATGTTCACCTCGACGCGGTGCAGCCCCACCCGCAGGCAGTGGTCGACGACGAGCGCCACCGCCCGCGGCACGACCCCCCGGCCGGCGAGGCGCCCGTCGATCCAGTACCCGACGTGCGCGGACCGCATCGCCCCCCAGGCGATGCCCCCGGCGGTGACCTGCCCGGCGAAGGCGCCGTCCACCTCGAGGGCGAACGGCATCGCCGTGCCGCTGCGCCCCTGGCGGGACAGCTCCCACACCAGGCCCGCGAAGGTGCGCACGGGTGGGGCGCCGTCGGGGTTGGTGGCCTCCCACGGGCGCAGCCAGGCGCCGTTGGCGGCGCGGACCTCGCGCCAGGCGGAGCTGTCGCGCACGCGCAGCGGCCGCAGCACCACCTCGCCGTCGTGCAGGACCGCCGGCCAGCCCGCCCCTGTCATGACCGGGGGTGGTCTCCGCCGCGGCGCTGGTCGACGGCGTGCGGCAGCACCGCGGCGAGCACCTCGACGGCGTCGCGGCAGGCCCCGGGCGAGCCGGCCACGTTGACCACCAGCGTGCGGCCCGCCATCCCGGCCAGCCCGCGGGAGAGCACCGCCGTCGGCACGCCCTTGGCCAGGCCGGTGGCGCGCAGCGCCTCGGCGATGCCGGGCACCAGCCGGTCGAGCAGGGGCGCGGTCTGCTCGGGGGTCTCGTCGTGCGGGTTCAGCCCCGTGCCGCCGGTGGTGACGACGACGTCGAAGCCCGCGGCCACCGCCGCCCGCAGGGCAGCGCCCACGGGCTCGCCGTCGTGGACCACCTGCGGGCCCTCCACCGCCAGCCCGGCGGCGCGCAGCCCCTCGACGAGCACAGGGCCGGCGGTGTCGGCGTAGACGCCATCCGCCGCGCGGTTGCTCACCGTGACGACCAGCGCCCGGGCCGCCGGCGCAGCGGCGCCCTCAGCGGTGCCAGTCACCGGAGCGCCCTCCGCTCTTGGCCACCACGCGGACGTCGGTGATCTCCGCGCGCCGGTCGAGGCCCTTGACCATGTCCACCAGGGCCAGGCCGGCCACCGCCACGGCGGTGAGGGCCTCCATCTCCACGCCGGTGCGGTCGGCGGTGCGCACGGTCGCCATGAGCGCGACGCCCTGCCGACCACCGGCCGCGCCGACGTCCGGGACCACCTCGGCGACGACGTCCACGGCGTGCACCGCCACCGGGTGCGCCAGCGGCACGAGCTCGGGGGTGCGCTTGGCCGCCTGGATGCCGGCGATGCGCGCCACCGCGAGCGCGTCGCCCTTGGGCACGGTCCCGTCGAGCAGCGCCGCCACGACCTCCGCGGAGCAGACGACGAACCCCTCGGCGCGGGCCTCCCGGACGGTGACGTCCTTGCCGGTCACGTCGACCATGCGGGCGTTGCCGCCGGTGTCGAGGTGGGGGAACCCCTTCTGGCTCGGCTGCTGCTGCGTCATCGCGTCATCACCGGCTCATCGTCGTCCGCGCTCGAGCAGCACGCACCGCACGACGTCCCCGGGCTCCACCGAGGTGGTGTCCTCGCCGGTCACGGCGAGGGCGTTGGCGCCGGCGAGGCCGAACACCAGGTGGGAGCCGGGGCCCGACGCGGGGCGGACGCGGGGGCGGCCGTCGTCGTCGGTGGTGACCAGGGCGCGGGTGAACTGGCGCTTGCCGGGCGGGCTGGACCAGCCCTGCGTGGCGGTGGCGACGACGGTGGGCCGGTGCAGCTCGGCCTCGCCGAGCATCCGCCGCAGCGCCGGCCGCACGAACACCTCGAAGGAGACGTAGGCGCTGACGGGGTTGCCGGGCAGGGTGAAGATCGGCACGCTGTGGCCTCCGCGCGTCAGCAGGCCGAGCCCCTGGGGCATGCCGGGCTGCATGGCCACCTTGTGGAACTCCACCGTGCCCAGGCGGCTGAGCACCTCCTTGACCACGTCGTACGCGCCGGCGCTGACACCGCCGGAGGTGATGAGCACGTCGGCGCCCTCCAGCTGGCCCTCCAGCACGGACATGAGGCGCTGGGGGTCGTCGTCGACGATGCCCACGCGGGTGGCGCGGGCGCCGACGTCGAGCGCGGCGGCGGTCAGGGCGGTGGAGTTGGCGTCGACCACCTGGCCGAAGCCCGCGGGGCGGCCCGGCTCGACCAGCTCGCTGCCGGTGCTGAGCACCGCCACGCGCGGCGCGGGCAGCACCCGCGCGCGCTCGCGGCCGACAGCGGCGAGCAGGGCCACGTGGCGCACCGACAGGCGCGTGCCGGCCGTGACCAGCGTGGTACCGGGGCGCACGTCCTCCCCGGCGCGGCGCACGTGGAGCCCCTCGCGCACGGCGCGGCGCACGAGGACGGTGGCCACGCCGCCGTCGGTGTCCTCCACGGGCACCACGGCGGTCGCCCCGGGCGGGACGGGCGCGCCGGTCATGATGCGCGCGGCGGCGCCCGCCGCCAGGGGCGCGACCTCGCGCACCCCCGCGGGCAGGTCGGCCACCACGGGCAGGGAGACGGGCGCGTCAGGGCCCGCCGAGGCGACGTCGGCGTGGCGGACGGCGTAGCCGTCCATCGCGGAGCCGTCGAACGCGGGCAGCGAGGACGTCGCGACGACGTCCTCCGCGAGCACGCAGTCCACGGCGTCCAGCAGGCCCAGCTCGACGGGGGCGAGGGGGGAGACAGCAGCCAGGCAGGCAGCCAGGTGCTCCTCGACCGTGCGCATCGGAGATCAGGCCTGCTGGCTCGGGGCGTCGCCGGCGGCGTGGGTGGGCTGCTCGGTGTCGAAGCCCGACGCCACCCACTCCGACAGCCAGGAGTTGAACTCCCCGCCGAGGTCCTCGCGGCCCGAGGCCAGGCGCACCACGGCCTTGAGGTAGTCGAGCTTGTCGCCGGTGTCGTAGCGGCGGCCGCGGAAGACGACGCCGCGCAGGCCGCCGCCGGCCTCCGCGGGCATCCCGGCGAGCGCCTCGAGGGCGTCGGTCAGCTGGATCTCGCCGCCCTTGCCGGGCGCGGTCTGCTCGAGCACCTCGAAGACGGCCGGGTGGAGCACGTAGCGGCCGATCACCGCGAGGTTGCTGGGCGCGTCGGCCGGGTCCGGCTTCTCGACCATGCCCTTGAGGGTCACGACGTCGTCCTCGCCCTGCGTGGACGGGTCGTCGAGGAGCTCGGCGCAGCCGTACATGCCCACGTTCTCGCGCGGCACCTCCAGCAGCGCCACCACGGAGCCGCCGTGCTGGCCCTGGACCTCCACGAGGCGGGCGAGCAGCGGGTCGCGCTCGTCGATGAGGTCGTCGCCCAGGAGCACCGCGAAGGGCTCGGAGCCCACGTGCGCCTTGGCGGTGAGCACGGCGTGGCCGAGGCCCTTGGCCTGGTGCTGGCGCACGTAGTGCACGTCGGCCAGCTCGGTGGTCTCGTGCACCAGCGCGAGCTTCTTCTCATCGCCCTTGGCCGCGAGGTTCTGCTCCAGCTCGGGGACCACGTCGAAGTGGTCCTCCAGGGGCCGCTTGGTGCGGCCCACCACGAGCAGCACGTCGGTCAGGCCCGCGGAGACGGCCTCCTCCACCACGTACTGGATGGCCGGCTTGTCGACGACCGGCAGCATCTCCTTGGGCGTCGACTTGGTGAAGGGCAGGAAGCGCGTGCCCAGGCCCGCGGCGGGGATGACCGCCTTGCGGATCGGACGCGGACCAGCAGGCGTGCCAGCAGGACTCATGCGTCGAGGCTATCGGGGCGGCGCCACACGAGGCAGGATCGGCGACCGTGGACGACGCGCCGCAGGGCCACCCGGTGGACAGGGCCACCCGGACGACGGCCGGGAAGCCGGCGCTGCGCGCCGAGGTCCGCGCAGCCCGGCGCCGCCTCGACGACGACGAGCGCTGCGGCCTCGACGCCGCTGTCGCCGCCGCAGCGCTGGCCGAGGGGTCGCCGCTGGTGGCGCTGGCGCCCGGCGCCGTCGTGGCGCTGTACGACTCCCTGCCCACCGAGCCGGGCACCCGCGGCCTGCGGGCGGCGCTGGCCGCGCGGGGCGTCGTCGTCCTCCTCCCGGTGGTCGTGGGCGACGCCCCGCTGGCGTGGGAGGTCGACGGCGTCGACAGCGCTGCCGGCAGCGGGTCGCGCCCCGAGGGGCTGGAGGGCGCGGCGGTGGTGCTGCTGCCGGCGCTCGCGGTGGACCGCAGCGGCACGCGGCTGGGACAGGGCGGCGGCCACTACGACCGGACGCTGGCCCTGCTGCCGCCGGAGGGCGCACCGGAGAGGCCGTGGCTCGCCGCGGTCGTGCGCGAGCCCGAGCTGCTGCCGGCGGGCGCGCTGCCGCGCGAGCCCCACGACGTCCTCGTGGACGCCGCCCTCACGCCAGCGGGGTGGACGCGCCTGCGCTGACCGACGAGCCGACCGACGGCTGACCGACGGCTGACCGATCTGGCGTGATCGTCGCGATCAGGGGGCCGCGCGCCGGTACGGTTCGCCCAACCCCACCTCGCGCGCCGCACGGCCGCCGCCGGAACCTCGACGGGAGGCCCCATGACGGTCGACGACCTCAACGTCGCCGTGCTCGTCGGCGCCCTCGTGCTGGTGGTCGCCGTCTTCGCGGTGCGGCTGTCGGTGGGCACCGGCACCCCGTCGCTGCTGCTCTACCTCGCGCTCGGCGTGGCGCTCGGCGAGGACGGGCTGGGCATCCAGTTCGACGACTACGACCTCACGCAGGTGCTCGGCTACGCCGCGCTCGTGCTGATCCTCGCCGAAGGCGGCCTGACCACCCGGTGGGCCTCGGTCCGGCAGGCGATCGCCCCGGCGGCGCTGCTGGCGACCCTCGGCACGGTGGTCTCGATCGTCGTCATCGGCACCGTCGCGCACTGGCTGCTCGACGTCGACTGGGCCACCGGGATGCTCCTGGGGGCGGTGGTCTCCTCCACCGACGCCGCCGCCGTGTTCTCCGTGCTGCGCCGCGCGCCGCTGCCCAGCCGGCTGGGGGGCCTGCTGGAGGCGGAGTCGGGCTTCAACGACGCGCCCGTGGTCATCGCCGTCGTCTCCCTCACCGCCGTGCTGGGCGGGGAGTCCTCCCACGGGTGGGGCTTCCTGGTCTTCGAGGCCGGTGCGGAGCTGGTGGGCGGCGCGGCCATCGGCCTGGCGCTGGGCTGGCTGGGGGCGCTGGGCCTGCGGCGCGTGGCGCTGCCCGCCTCCGGCCTCTACCCCATCACCGTGCTGGCCGTGTGCGCCCTCGCCTACGGGCTGAGCGCGGAGCTGCACACCTCCGGCTTCATCGCCGTCTACCTCGCCGGGCTGGTGCTCGGCAACGCCGAGCTGCCGCACCGCCCGGCCACCCGCGGCTTCGCCGAGGGCGTCGGCTGGCTGGCGCAGATCGGGCTGTTCGTGCTGCTGGGGCTGCTCGTCTCCCCCTCCGACATCCCCGACCAGGTGGTGCCCGCCCTCGTGGTGGGGTTCGCCCTGCTGCTCGTGGCCCGGCCGCTGTCGGTGCTCGTGTCGGTGTCGTGGTTCAAGGTGCCCCTGCGCGACCAGGTGCTGCTGAGCTGGGGCGGCCTGCGCGGCGCGGTGCCCATCGTGCTGGCCACGGTGCCCGCCGCGGCCGGCGTGCCCGGCACCGAGGGCGTGGTGGAGATGGTGTTCGTGCTGGTGGTGGCCTTCACGCTGGTGCAGGCCCCCACGCTGCCGTGGGTGGCGCGCCGCCTGGGGATCAGCGAGCCTGCCGTGCGCGACCTCGAGGTGGAGTCGAGCCCGCTGGAGGAGATCGGCGCCGACGTGCTGCAGGTCAAGGTCGGCCCTGGCTCGCACCTGCACGGCCTGGAGGTCTTCGAGCTGCGCCTGCCCGAGGGCGCCGAGGTCTCCCTGATCGTGCGCGACGGGCGCGCCCGCGTGCCGACCCGCACCACCACTCTGCAGCGCGGTGACGACCTGCTGGTCGTGGCGGTCTCCGGGGTGCGCGAGCTCACCGAGGAGCGCCTCTTCGCCCTGTCCGAGCGCGGCCGGCTGGCCGCGTGGCGGGCGCCCGGGGCCGCGCGCGTGCCGGAGCTGCGCCCCGCGCCGGGCCGGGAGCGCACGGGGTCCTGAGCGCGTCGGTCGAGCGGGACGGCGCCGTGGGCCGGGTGGGCGGTGAGGGAATCGCGGACGGCCCCGCGGCGCTAGCATTGGCACTCGGACAGCCGGAGTGCCAGCGCCTCGCGCGGGCCGCACCCCCGGTGGCCCGTCGTCGTCGTGAACCGAGGAGCCCCAGCGTGCCCACGTACGCCTACACCTGCACCGCCTGCGACCACAGCCTCGAGGTGCGGCAGTCGTTCTCCGACGCCGCGCTGACGGAGTGCCCGGAGTGCTCCGGCCGCCTGCGCAAGCGCTTCGACGCCGTGGGCGTGGTCTTCAAGGGCAGCGGCTTCTACCGCACCGACTCCCGCTCGGAGGGCAAGGGCGGCTCGTCGAGCTCCTCCGGCTCCTCCTCGAGCAGCTCCAGCTCGGCCGGCTCCAGCTCGTCCTCCAGCGACAGCTCCTCGAGCTCGTCCTCGACGCCCGCGAGCGGCGGGTCCTCCAGCTCGACCTCCTCGAGCAGCTCGACCCCGGCGAGCAGCAGCTCCTCGTCGTCCTGACGCTCCTGCGACGCCCCGCCCGGTGACCCACCGGGCGGGGCGTCGTGCTGTCGCACGCAGACGACCTCGTGCTGTCGCACGCAGACGACCTCGTGCTGTCGCGCGCCCACAGGGGGCTGGAGCAGCCGCGCTGTCCACAGGCTCGGCGGCGGTCCCAGCGGCGCGTGCTGAGCAGCCGTGACGCTCCGGTGATGACCACCGCCACCTGGCCACCGCCCCAGCGCCAGCACGCCACCCCGTCCCCGCGCGCGCAGGGCGCGGGCCGGCGTCGGCTCCGGCGGGTGCTGCGCCGCTCGCGCAGGCCGCTGGCCGCGCTGCTGCTGGCCTGCGCGACGGGTCTGGTGGCGATGGCGCTGGTGCCCCAGGACGACGCCGTCGACGGGGTGCAGGTGCTCGTGGCCACCGACGACCTGCCGGCCGGGTCGCCGGTCGCGGCGGGCTCGCGAGCGGCGACGCTGCCGTCCTCGGCGGTGCCGTCCGGCGCGCTGGCCCCCGCCGACGCGGGCGCCGACGGCCGCGCGGCGGACGCACGCCTGGCCGCCCCGGTGCGCCGGGGTGAGGTCATCACGGACGTGAGGCTCTCCGGTGGCGACCTGCTCGCCTCCCTCGCCCCCGGTCAGGTGGCCGTGCCAGTGGCTGTCAGCTCACCGCTGCCGGACGGCCTGGTGGTGCCGGGCGCGCGGGTGGCGGTGCTCGCGGCCTCTCCGGAGGGCCCGCCGCTGCCCGCTGAGGACGACGACGAGGGCGCGCCGCAGCCCGACGGCGTGCTCGTGCGCAGCGCGACGGTCCTCGTGGTCAGCAGCGACCCGCTCACCACGGGGCTGCTCGCCAGCGGGGGCGGCGGCACCGCGGTGGTGCTGGCCCTGGACGACCACGCCGCCGCCCGCGTGGCCGCCGCCACGGCGAACGGGGGCGTGGTGCTCGCCCGGGCCGCCTGACCGAGGGCGTCGGGCTCAGCGGGTCTGGGCCCGGGCCGCGTACTCGTCCGACGTCGCGATCTGGTCCTGGAAGGCCAGCCGCCCGGCGACCGCCGTCTTGTCCCAGTAGTCGACCTCGTTGGTGCTGACCGAGCCGCCGGTGCGTCCCAGCAGACCCGCGTAGGCGGCGCGCACCCGCTCGTCCACCGCCTCGCCGGAGTACCAGATCTCCCGGACCGCGGTCAGGGAGCCGACCTGCTTGGCGCGGGCCACCCAGTACTCCTCCTCGCCGGCGTTCGCCGGGTCGGTGCCGGACGTGTCGAGGACGGCGGCGTACCACTCGTCGACGGGGTTGCGGCCCGACCTGTCGGCGAACTCCTGGGAGGCCAGGATGTTCTGCTCCACCCACTCGGGCTCCATGTCGGCCCGCACGCCGTTCTTCCAGAAGTCGGCGCCGCGGTCGTCGGCGGCTCGGGCCAGGTACTTGCGGTAGTAGCCGCCGACGGTGACGTCGGCGAACTCCTGCGAGCTCTGGATGGACTCGAGGATGCGCAGGCGCGAGTCCCCAGCGTTGAGCCTGTCGGTCCAGAACTGCCGTCCGGCCTGCGCCTGCGACTGGCCGGCGGGGCGCTGGAGGAAGTCGACGTACCACTGCTCGACGACGCGGTCGTTCTTGTCACCCTCCGCGGCCTGGGCCGCCGCGGGGGTCAGCCCGACGGCGGCGAGCGCCACCACCGCCGCCGCCGCCGCCAGTCGTCCTCGGAAGCGCCTCGTCCTCATGACACCACCCTGTGCTCGAGGGAGCGCCGACGTCGTCGTCGCGATCGCGGCACGGTGACCCGCGGTGATCGCGAGGAGAAGGGGCTGGCGGCGCGTCTCGCCGTCAGCCCCAGTGGGGCGGGCGGTCGGCGAGCAGGCGCTCGGCCTCAGCGGCCCAGCGCCGCGCGTCCTCGGACCCCGCGGCGCGGGGGCCCGGCTCGCGCAGCGCCGGCACCTCGACCTCCTCGCCGGGGGCGCCGGTCGGAGGGGCCACCACGCGGCGCCGAGCGCGCCCCGGGCGGCGCCCACCCACGGACGAGCCGGGCTCAGGCACCGCTGGACAGCTCCCGCAGGACCGCCGCGACGGGGCCGGTCGGGTCGTCGAAGAGCTCCCGCGCGCTGACGCGGACCACGCCCCAGCCGAGGTGGCCGAGCTGCTCGGGCACCACCAGCTCGCGCTGGACGAGGTCGCCCACGGGATCGTCGTCGGTGCCGGCGGGGATGTCGGTGAGGACGGCCACCGCGGGTCCGTCGGCCCCCGCGGGGAGCACCACGACGTCGGGCACGGTCCCGGTGACCAGCGCTCGCGCACCGCGGCCGGCGAGCCGGTCGGACAGGCGCGCCAGCAGCGGGTCGGGGGCCGGGGGCTCGGTCAGCGGCGCCCGCCGCTGGCCGTGGGCGCGCAGCGGCTCCAGCGGGTCGGCGGCCGGCGGCTCCTCCAGGGAGAGCAGCAGCTGGCGCAGGGAGGAGGCGCCCGTGGAGGTGCACTGGGAGGCCTCCAGCACCTCCCCCGCCACGCAGCTGACCACGGTGAGGCGCTTGCGGGCGCGGGTGAGCACCGACGCGAGCCAACGGTGGCCGTCGGCGTCGTCGAGGGGGCCGAAGCGGTGCACGAACCGTCCCAGGGGCGTGACGCCCAGCCCCACCGAGAAGACGACGGCGTCGCGGACGGTGTCGGCGCAGCGCTCGACGTCGGTCACCACGAAGCTCTCGCGGCGCCGGCGGCGCAGGAAGGCCGCGAGCTCGGGGCGGGCGGGCAGCGCGGAGCGGATCGCGTCCGCGATGCGGCGCGCGTGCGGCCGGGTCAGCGCGACCACCGCGAGCGACTCGTTGGGGTGGTCGCGCACGTGGCTGAGCACGAGGTCCACCACCGCCGCGACCTCGCCGTCGGGACTGTTGACCACGCCGTCGGCGTCGGGGCGGCCGGTGACGTCGCTGACGCGGCGCAGCCGGACGGGCTGCCGCCCGGGCGGGCAGGGGACCGCGTTCTCACCGGTGGTGGTGCCGGGCACCGCGGCGGCGAGGGCGGCCAGCTGCAGCGGCATCCGGTGCTGCCAGGCCAGGCGCACGGTGGGCAGCACCTGCTCGAGGGCGTCGAAGACGCTGCGGCGGGTGCCGCGCGGCAGCGGCGCCTCGTCGGCGCGACGCGGCGCCACGCGCACCGGCGTGGGGCCGCCCGGGTCTCCGACCACCACCAGCTGGCGCCCGGCAGAGGCCGCGAGCAGGGCCTCCGGCACGCCCACGCGGTGGGCGGCCAGCACGAGGACGACGTCGTAGCGGCGCTGGGTGGCGAGCTCCACCGACAGCGCCAGCGGCCCGCTGACGCGGCACGGCGCGCTGGCGGACAGGGCCGTGGCACCGCGCACGCGGTGCACGGCCGCGGCGCGGCGGTGCTTCTCGCGCGCCGCGAGGGCGGCGCTCGCCTCCGCGTGGCCGACCGCGTCGAGGGCGCCCAGCGCGGGGTCGGAGGCCACGAGGGTGTCCAGCACCGAGCGCCACCAGGAGCGGCGCAGCTCCACCACGGCCTGGTCGGGGTCGAGGCCGCGGCGGCGGGCCTCCTCCAGCAGCGGGACCAGGCCGCGGCGCTCGAGCACCGCGAGCAGCTGGGCGCGCTGGGGCAGGTCGGCGAGGGTGCCGGAGTCGGCCACGAGCGCACCGAGGCGCTCGGTGAGCGCGTGCCAGGGCTCGTCGGCGAGGGCTCCCCCGCCAGTGGTCGGCGCGAGAACCGCGGACAGGGCGCTGACCTGCGCCACCACCTGGTCGAGCACCACCTCGGCGGCGGGCACGCCCTGCGGCACGCGGGGCGGGGCGCCGGCGGCGTCCTCCGCTCGCCACGCCTCCCAGTCGAGCCGGGACCGCTCCGCCTCCAGCAGCGCCCCGTGCAGGTCGTCGAGCACCACGCCGGGGCGCACCAGCTCGCGCGCGGCGCGCTCCAGGCGGCGCCTCTCGAAGACGCCGTAGCGCGGCCCGGACGTGCGCTGCGACGGCGGGGCGGTGGCGTCGATGAGGGGGGTCAGCGGCCTGTCGAAGACCGCGGGCAGGAAGGAGTCGAGGCAGTCGCGCACGCGCGCCAGCAGGTCGAGCTGGGCCTGCGCGTCGGACACGCAGCCCGGCACGCGCAGGCCGCTCCCGCCGGCCAGCACCGTCGCCTGGCGCCGCAGGGCGGGCAGCAGGTCGTCGCGCAGCGCCCGCGCCTCGTCGAGGGCCTCGGCGGCCTCGTCGCGGTTGGCCAGCGCCGCTCCGGACCAGGCGGTGTCTCCGACGCGCGCCGACAGCGCGCCCAGGTCCACGGCCTCGCGCAGCTCCGCCGCGGCCTTCTCGCGCTCGGCGGCGTCCATGGCGCGCAGCGCCGCGGGGGCCAGGCGCACCGGGTCGGGCCCGGGCGGGAGCACCGCGAGGGCGGCCATGGCCTCCAGCGCGGAGACGCCCCACGGCCCCCGGCGGGTGTGCAGCGCGGCGCGGTGCCGGCCCAGGGCCGCCACGACGTCGGCCTCACCGCCGGGGCCTCCCTGTCCACCCGTGCCGCCCGCGCCCAGGGGCGAGGTGCCCTCGACGGGGATCACCGGCAGCGGGCCGGTGCTGTTGGGGTCCACCGAGCCGGTCGCGTCGACGAGGAGGTCGCCGAGGCCGCGCGCCGCCAGCCGGCGGGCGACGTCCTCGGCCTCCTGCTGCTGGCCGGCCACGAGCAGCACGCTGCGGCCGGTGGCGGCGAGCGCCGCCACCGCCGTGGCCGCCACCTGCGTGGCCCCGGTGCCGGGGCCGGCCTCCACGCGCACCGACCTGCCCGCGAGCACGGTGTCGAGGACGCGGCGCTGGGACGCGTCCAGCGGGAGCACCTGGACGTCGTCGGGGTCGACGCCGCGAGCGCCCTCGGGCAGCTCGACGGCGGTGGTCGGCCGCTGCAGCCGGGTGCGCGCCGCGGTGTCGCCCGACAGCGCCAGGGCCACGTCGGAGCCGGCGAGGTCGTCGGCGGCGCGGTCGAGCTCGGCGACGAGCGACCTGGCGACGTCCACCAGCACGGTCACGAGGAGGCCGGGCTTGACCTGGATGTCCGGAGCCGACACGCGGGTGAGCGAGCGCAGCCGCTCCAGGGCGGGGGCGGGGTCGAAGCCGTGGGCGTGCACGGACAGCGCCGCCAGCCCGGCCGGGTCCACCGGGACGCCGCGGCGCTGCAGCTCGCGCACGAGGGCCGGGTTGGTGCGCACCGGGCCGCCCAGGCCGATCTCGTAGTCGACCGGGCCGGAGCCGCGGGCGTGCAGCTCCGCGGGGCGCAGCAGCAGCGGGGTGCTGACGGTGGTGCCGCTGGCCTCGTCGTGCCAGGAGGCCAGGCCCACGGCCAGCACGCAGGCCTGCAGGCCGTGCTCGTCGGCGAGGGCCGAGGCCTCGCCGCGGATGGTGCGGGCTCGTCGGCGCGCCTCCTCGAGGGCACCGGCCTCGCGGAAGAGGTGCGACAGGCGCGTGGGGCGGCCGGCGAGGAGCAGGGCGACGCCGGAGGGGTGCGCCGAGGCCAGCTCCAGGGAGCCGTCGCGCAGGTCCTCGGCGGTCATGAGCGGCTCGGGCCCGCCCAGGGAGGCGAGCTCGGTGCGCCACCCGGCCAGGGCCGCCTCCAGTCCGCGGGGACGGGCGGGTGCCGCGGCGGGACGGCGGCCAGCGGCCGGCGCGGCGGGCTGGCCCGGCGCCGGAGACGGCTCACCTGCGGGCCGGGTGGGCTGACCCGCCGCCGGGGTCGGCTGCGCGGTCGGCTGCTGCCCCTGGGGAGCCTCGGGCGCACCGCCGGTCCTCGGGGCGCTGGCGCCCCCGGGGGTGCCAGGGCCGCCGGAGGCACCGGGAGAGCCGGTGGTCGCCGACGGCGGGCGCCCCTGGCCCCCAGCCGCGCCGGCACCAGCAGCCCCACCCGCCACGCCCATCAGCCCTTGAGTCACCTGGAAAGGCTAGTGCGCCTGACCGGGGGGCAGCACGGCCGAGCCACCGCGCCGCGCTGACGAGGTGGCCGACGGCCGGTGGTGGGAGCCGCCGGGTGTCGGCGGGTGCGGGCCGGGGGCTCCTCCCGGCTACCCTGGGCGTGCGCCCTGGTAGCTCAGCGGAAGAGCAACCGCCTCCTAAGCGGTAGGTCGCGGGTTCGAGTCCCGCCTGGGGCACCGCCGAGGAGCGGTGTCAGTCCGCGCTGGCGGCGGGTGCCGCCGCGCGGTCGGCCCGCGTGGGGCCGGTCATCATCTTCGACTCGAACCGCGAGAAGCCGAGGAGCGCCGGCAGGAGCAGCGGGGGAAGCGCCAGAGCCATCCACATCATGGCTGTGCGGATGCCCCGATCCGGCGTCCGTCATGCGTGCTCTGCCCGCTTCGTGACCGATCCGTTATCAAAAACCCATCAGCCCCATGAGTCACATCAATCACACCAACCCCTTTCGTTCACCGCTGCGTTTTCGCGACAACACCTCCAGCCCTTCCGGTCGTCACCGAGCGAGCCGTTCCACCACCGCCGCGAACACCGGGGGTGCCGCCGCAGCAGCCGGCACCAGCCCCGCGCGCACCCACCGGGGCCCGGAGGCCGCCAGGAGCCCGACGGTCAGCAGCCGGTGGGTCCGCGTCTGGCGCCCCCACGCCTCGGCGTACCCCCGGGCCACCCACCGCGGACGCTCGCCCGTCACCGCGTCCACCGCCGCCCGCGCCGCCGCGAGCCCCACCCGCAGCCCCTCCCCCGTCAGCGCGTCGACGTACCCGGCCGCGTCCCCCGCCAGCAGCACCCGTCCCGAGGTCACGGCCCGCACGCGCTGGCGCAGCGGTCCGGCACCCCGCGCCGAGCTCGTCCACGCCGCTCCGGCGAGCCGCTCCGCCAGCAGCGGCAGCTGGGCGAGACCCTCGGAGAAGGTGGTCCCGCGCGGCCCGAGCACCGCGACACCCACCTCGCTGGCGCTGACGGGCGTGACGTACCCCTCCACGCCGCGCCCCCAGTGCACCTCCACGTGGCCGCTCCACGGCGCCACGGCCGCGTGCCGGCGCACCCCGAAGCGCCCCGCCGCCGGGCGGGTCCCGCGCACCTCCAGCCCCGCGGCCCGCCGCACCACCGAGTGCAGGCCGTCGGCCCCCACCACCCAGCGGGCCAGCAGCGGCCGCACCACCGCCGGCCCCCCGCCGCCGCCGGGGACGACGACGTCGAGCCGCACGCGAGCGCCGTCCTGGGCCAGGTCGACCGCGCGCCCGGACAGCAGCGGCACGCCCGCCGCCGCGGCCCGCTGCACCAGCGCGGCGTGCAGCGCGGTGCGGCGCACCCCGCGGCCGGCGCCGGCGGAAAAGTCGTGCCCGACCTCCAGCGGACGCCCACCGCGGGCGGTCCGGCCGTCGTCGAGCACGTAGGTGACCCCCGTCAGCGGCGCCCCGGGCGGGTCGACCCCCAGGGCCAGCACCTCCGCCAGCGCGCCGGGCAGCAGCCCCTCTCCGCAGGCCTTGTCCACCGGGGGGAGCGCGGCACGCCCTCCGCTGCCCGCAGCCGTGTCGGACAGGGCCCGGGGCTCCACCACCACCACGTCCAGCCCGGCGGCGACGGCCCGCAGGGCCGTGGCCAGGCCCACGGGGCCACCGCCCACCACGGCCAGGTCCACCACCCGCCCCAGGACGCCGTGGCCGTCCACGGGTCAGGCCCGGGCGTCGTGCAGCCGGGCCAGCGCGGCCTCCTCGGCGGGGATCCGGAAGCGCAGCAGCAGCACCGCGTTGAGCACCGTGAACACCACCGCCGTCACCCAGGCCGTGTGCACCAGCGGCAGCGCGACGCCCTCCACCACCACCACGAGGTAGTTGGGGTGCGGCAGCCACCGCAGCCGGTACGGCCCCGAGGTCACCCGCGGCATGCCCGGCACCACCACCACCCGGGTGTTCCACTGCCGCCCGAGGGCGTGCATGCACCACATCCGCAGCGCCTGCGTGGCCACGAGCACCGCGACCATCGCCCAGCCGAGCACCGGCACGAACGGCCGGTCGGCCACGACCACCTCCACCAGGGCGCCGACGAGCAGCGCCGTGTGCAGGGCGGCCATGGCGGGGAAGTGGCCCTGCCCGGTCTCCACGCCGCCGCGCTGCAGCGCCCAGGCGCGGTTGCGGGCGCTGACGACCAGCTCCACCAGCCGCCACAGCCCCACGGCGAGCAGCAGCAGGGCGTACCAGCCGACGCTGCTCACGGCGCCTCCTCCCCCGCGTCGGGCAGCCCCCACTCCAGCAGCACCAGCTCCGCGCTGAAGCCCGGCCCGAGGGCGAAGAGCACGCAGCGCTGCGGCGCCCCGCCGTCGTCGTCCTGCTCTCCCCGACCGGCTGCGAGGACGTCGGCGAGCACGTGCAGGACGGACGCGGAGCTGAGGTTGCCCGCCTGCGCCAGCGAGGCCCACGAGGGCGCGAGCGCCTCCGGCTCCAGGGCCAGCGCCCGGGAGGCCGCCTCGAGCACCTTCGGTCCGCCGGGGTGGGCCACCCAGCGGGTGACGTCGCCGCGGTCGAGGCCGAGCGGCGCGAGCAGGCGCTTGACGTCCTCGGCCAGGTGGGCCTCGACGACGTCGGCCAGGGACGCCGACAGCACGATGCGGAAGCCCGTCCCGCCGACGTCCCAGCCCAGCACGTCGGTGGTGCCCGGGTAGAGGTGGCTGCGGGTCGCCGTGATGCGGGGACTCGACCGACCGGCTGGGCCGTCGAGCCCCATCGCCGCGGCCCTGCGCTCCCCGACCAGGACGGCGGCGGCCGCGCCGTCGCCGAACAGGCCGGAGGCCACGAGGTTGGCGGTGGAGGGGTCGTCGCGCTGGACCGTCAGGGAGCACAGCTCCACGGACAGCAGCAGGGCGACGTCGTCGGGGTGGCCGGTGAGGTGGTCGTGCAGGCGCGCCAGCCCGGAGGCCCCGGCCACGCAGCCCAGGCCGAACAGCGGCAGCCGCTTGACGTCGGGCCGCAGGCCCAGCGGGGCGGCGATCCGAGCGTCGAGGGACGGCGCGGACACCCCGGTGACGGTGGTGAACAGGACGAGGTCGACGTCGTCGGCGGCCAGGCCCGCCCGCTCCAGGGCGGCGCGGGCGGCGCGCAGGCCCAGGTCGGCGCCGTGGTGGAGCCACGCGTCGTTGGCGGCGGTGAAGCCGTCGAGACGGGCGTAGTCCTCGGGAGGCATGACGAGGTGGCGGCGCTGGACCCCGCCGGAGCGGTGCAGGCGGCGCAGCAGCGGGGCCTTCGCGGCCGCGGGCGAGCCGGGCGGGCAGACGAGGTCGACGAGGGCCTCGGTGATCTGCTCCTGCGGGTAGCTGCGCTCGGGCAGCACGGGCGCCACGGAGACGACGCGGCTCACTGGTGCTCCCCCACCAGCCCACCCTGCGCGGCGCCGCCCTGCTGCGCCACCCCACTCCCGCCCACCACCTCCCCGCGGCCGGACGCCCTTCCCCGAGGAAGGGGTACCCCTAGAAGGGGACTCAACAACTTCTAGAAACCAGCCGATGCATCTGCTGAGCGGTGGAGCAAGGTGCCGCTCACATGCGTCGAAGGACAAAGCAGATGCCCTCCGCACCACACCCCGCCCCCGTGCCCACCCCCGCGACCACCCGGCCTGCGGACTGCGCGCGCCACCGAGGCAGACGCCGCCGGCTGGGGGCCCTGGCCCTGCTCACCGCGGGGGC